>PKYZ01000289.1 GCA_003132865.1 Bryobacterales bacterium | reverse complement strand
CTGCCGTTTTTAGGTTCATCGGCGTTTATCGGTGGCCGACATGGTTTTGTAAACTAGCGATTACGCGCCAGAGCAGCCAAGATTATTGGCCGCCGATAAACGCCGATGAACGCCGATAAAACGCCAGTCTGGGGGCGTACGGCCGGGCTGAAAGCTGAGTGCTGGCGGCAGAGTCGCGCTGGGCAGGGTTGTGCGTTGTTGTGCATCGTTCGAGCTTGGCTGGGCGGGAGCGGAATTGAACGAACAAAGCCCAACTCAAGGAGGATAAAGGTGCAGACAGGCAAGGTTTCAAAATCATCGATGGACGCGGGTGCGTACGGATTTGGAGGCCGGGCGTTTTGAACGAACGAAGCCAATAGGCGAACAAAAAGAGAAGGTAGGCAGGTTTTGAAAGATGGCCATGGCTGCGACTGGAAGTCTGGGAACCCGCCAGCGTTGGGGTGTGGACGCGTCATCGCCTGTTACGGTTTGATGGCAAATACGGTGCCTTTTCCTGCGCTCCCGCCGGCGGAGGTGGTGCCGTAGAGAACGCCGGTCGAACTAAGGAAAGCCCTGCCACGGGTATGGCGCCGTCGCCATCCTGGCCCGAGAAGCTGTGCAGGATTGTCTCGGTCCATTGGCCGCCCGGCGTGGTTGACGGCGTCAGCTCGAACACGATGCCGCAACCCGGAAGCACGTAGTACGAACCCGGGCAAGCCGACGTGGTGCTTCCGCCATACTGCGTCGTGCCATAGAGCGTCCCATTCTTACCTACCGCCGCGTTCGCAGCCGCATAGGCTCCGTCACCGCTAAGCCCCGTGAAGCTATAGATCACGGACTCCTCCCAGGCCCCACCCGGCGTCGTCGCGGGTGTCAACGTGAACACAGTGCCACAACCGTCTTCAGGGCCACCCTCCGGTCTGGGGCACATGCCGGAGCCGCCGGCCGTGGTCGTGCCGTAGAGCACCCCGCCCGGACCCACGGTGAGGACGGCTACTGAATCGGCGCCGTCGCCGGCTGTCTCGCCGAAGATATGGATCGTTGTCTCCGTCCAGGCGCCGCCAAGCTGAGTCGGCGGGGTCAACTCGTAGACCGTGCCGCAACCAAAGTCGCCGCAATATTCATCGCCTCCGGAGGTGGCCGTGCCGAACAACGATCCGCCCTCGGATACTACGCCCGCGAGGGGGGAAATACCCCGGGTTGAAGCCGAAGGTATATAGTATGTCCTCCGTCCAGTCGCCTCCCGGTGTTGCGGGGGGCGCCAACGCGACCGCCGTCCCGACACCAACAAGGCCGTCGGGCCCCGTTCCCGTACCCTGGGTCGTGGCGTATATCGTTCCCCGTGGACCAATCAGCACCTCTCCATTCGGAATTACGTCCTGAGTATGGCTGCCGAACCCGCCATAGACGAAAGCGTACAAGACCGTTTCCGTCCAGGCCCCTCCGGCGGCGGAGGGTGGCGCCATCTCGAAGATTGTGCCCCCGCCCGTCCCGCCTCCGCGCGTGGTGCCGTAAAGCCCTCCCTCGCCGAAGGCCAAGGTCGCCTGGGGGTATAAGCCGTCGGGGGGCCCCGTGAAACTGTGAAGCACGGTTTCCTTCCAGGAGGTTGCCGTAACAGGGGCCAATTTAAAGACCGTGCCGGTCTTCGATGTGCCTCCGAGTTCGGTGGTTCCATAGAGCGCGCCATCCTTACCGATCACTACCGCCCCCATTGGCTGGGCGCCGTCGGGGTCGCCCCTGAAGCTGCGGATTACCTGGTAAGACGTGGCTTGTGCGGTGCCAGCGCGGGGCGTTAGGATCGCCAGCGCAGCGAGAAGCGTAAAGCGGAACGCACCAAGTCTTGCCAGTTGATTCGTCATGATGTTCCTCCTCAAGGGAGGCAGCGCGTGGCGCTGCCCCACAATCGCAGTTGGAGTAAGTATATGCCATCGGAGCGCTGCCCGTCCACTACAATCACTTCTGCGGACAGGCCGGGAGGCCTGTCCTACTATAATCGAAGGATGGAAGAAACATTATCCGGCAAGGTTGCGATTGTGACAGGCGGCACGCGCGGGATCGGGCGGGCCATCGCGGAGCGTCTGCTTCGGGAAGGCGCGGCGGTGGCCGTATGCAGCCGATCGCAAGAGAACGTGCAGGCTTTCGTGAAAGATTGTCAATCGAGCGCCGACGCGCGCCTGCTGGCGGAGGCGGCCGACGTCTCGAAGCTCGAAGATGTGCGCCGCTTCTTCCAGAGCGTGGATGCGCGTTTCGGCGGCGTGGATTTTCTGATCAACAACGCGGGGATCGGCGTGTTCAAGAGTGTGGCGGATCTCACGCCGGAAGAATGGCGCCGCAGCATCGACTTGAACTTGAGCGGTGTTTATTATTGTAGCCACGAAGCGCTGCCGCGCATGAAGCAGCGTGGCGCGGGATACATCGTCAACATCAGCAGCCTGGCGGGAAAGAACGCGTTTGCGGGCGGCGCGGCTTACAACGCGTCCAAATTCGGACTGAACGGATTCAGCGAAGCGATGATGCTGGATCACCGTTACGACAACGTGCGGGTCAGTTACATCATGCCCGGCAGTGTGGATACGGACTTCGGCGCGCGGACCGGCGCGGCGCCGTGGAAGATACAGCCAGAAGACATTGCCGAAGTCGTAACCATGCTGTTACGTATGCCCGCGCGTACGCTGATTAGCCGGGTGGAAATAAGACCTTCGAAGCCTCAGAAATAGAAGGAACACCGTGTGCCATAAAATTGGCACGCGACGTGCTGTTGGCCCTGTCGAGATGTACCTTTACGGTACGCGATCTGAAAGAGGCAAAGGCATGGGCCGAACGAACAAACAGCTTGACCCGACGCTCACGGGAACTGAAGCGGTGAAACTCGAGTCCGATTTGCGCCGGCGGATCGTCGGGCAGGACGAGGCGATCGATCAGATCGTGAATATTTATCAGACGTTCCTGGCGGGCATGTCGAGCCCGGGGAGACCCATCGGCAATTTCCTCTTTCTGGGACCGACCGGTTCGGGCAAGACGCGCTTAGTGGAAGCCACTGCGGAGAGCCTGGTGGGCGATATGCGCGCGGTGATCAAGATAGACTGCGCGGAGTTCCAGCACAGCCACGAGATAGCGAAATTGATCGGTTCGCCTCCGGGATATTTGGGGCATCGCGAAACCCATCCGTTGTTGAGCCAGGAAGTGCTGCAGCAACATTATACGGACAAGATGAAGCTGAGCTTCGTGCTGTTCGACGAGATCGAGAAGGCCAGCGACTCTCTGTGGAACCTGCTGCTGGGAATTCTGGACAAGGCTACTTTGACGCTGGGCGACAACCGCCGCGTGGATTTTTCGCGCGCCATGATCTTCATGACCAGCAACCTCGGCGCGGGAGAAATGAATTCGATCATGCGTCCCAATTTGGGATTCGCGGCTTCCGAAATGGAACGCAAGTGTTCCGAGGGTCTGGTGGACGGAAGCCTTACGGAGAAGATCTCGCGCGCGGGCGTGGAAGCCGCGCGGCGGAAGTTCTCCCCGGAGTTCATGAATCGCATCGACAAGGTGGTGGTGTTCCGCCCGCTGGGCGAACCGGAGTTGCGCAAAATCCTGGGACTGGAGTTGAGCATCGTGCAGCATCGCATCTTCAATTCGGCGAACGGCGCGCCGTTCCTGTTCTCGCTGACCGACACGGCCAAGGACTTTCTGCTGCGCGAGGGCACGGACATGAAGTATGGAGCGCGGCATCTGAAGCGGGCCATCGATCGCAGCCTGGTGCATCCGTTGTCCAACCTGATCGCTACCGAGCAGGTGCGCGGTGGAGATCTCGTCAAGGTGGATTACGACGGCGAACTGGAGCGCATGACGTTTTTCAAGGAAGCGGAAGACATGCCGCCATACGCCATGATGCAGATAATGGAGGCGCCCGTGACGAACGTTCTCGGGACATATGCTACCGGCGCGGCAGCCGAGGCGCCCCGGAGTGCGAACGCCAAGTCGTCGCGCCGCTGAATTGTGGGGCGGGACTCCAGTCCTGCGGCCGNNACCTGGAGGTCTGCCCCACACCACTTGCCACGCGCTACAATTTGGCTGCGAATGTCTATTCCAGCCGAAAAGCGGGACCTGCGTTTGATGCGCGCGATGTTTAGCACCATAGCGCCGCGCTACGACTTTTTTACGCGCATCTTCTCGTATGGGATGGACCGGCGCTGGAAACGGCGCGGTGTCGAGATGGCGGGCTTGCCGGAGCGGGCCATGGTCCTGGATCTGGCCTCCGGAACCGGCGACTTTTCGCAGCTCGTGGTGGAGCGTTGCCCGCAGGCCAGGTCCATCGCGGTGGATCTCACCGAGCGTATGCTACGGCTGGCACGCGAGCGCGGCATCCGCGACGCGGTGTGCGCCGATGCGACCATCCTTCCTTTCCCCGAACACACCTTCGACTGCGTGTTCATCGGCTACGGTCTCCGCAATTTTCCGGACTTGAATGCCGCGCTGCGGGAGATTGAGCGCGTGACCCGGCCGGGGGGCCTCCTGGTGACGCTGGATTTTTTCCTTCCGGCGAATCCGGTGCTGCGCCAATTGTATGTCGGCTATCTGTACGTGCAGGGCGGATTTTGGGGACTGTTGTTGCACGGCCGCCCGCGCATCTACACGTATATTCCAGATTCGTTGCGCTCCTTCATCTCCATGCAGGATTTCACGGACCGCCTGCGAAAATTCGGCTACGCTTCGGTCAAAGCGCGCGGCTTCATCTTCGGCGGCATCGGACTGCACTGGGCGGCAAAGAGGGTGAATCCGGCGCGGGTCGCCGCACCTTAGAAGAGGAGGCCTTTCCGTCTGAAGCTGGAAGAGCAAGTTCCCGTGAGGAGCACTAGACACTAGAGCTTCGATCGGGAAAGCCCGCGGAGCGCCCGGGCCTTCCAGGTAAAGCAGAAAGGAGGATCAGATGATCCTATTGTTAGTTGACCTGCTGCTGTTTGGCAGCGAGCGGGATCGGGGCTGCACCCCCGGTCCGCTACTAGCTACTAGCATACTCCAAATCATCGCCCGCGCACCAACAATTGCTCCGGCTTTTTCGGAAGTGGTTTGACGATTCCGGTCACCGGCGCTCGTAACGCCCCATATACTGCGCTTCCGCCAGGATGTGGCCCCGCAGAGCCTTGTCGATTTGGGCGCGGNNCCCGCCGGCAATCCCAGCGGCGCAATATCCAGGGCATACAGCTTAAAGAAATAGCGATGCGGCCCGTGACCTTTCGGAGGGCACGGTCCGCCGTATCCGAGGCGGCCGAAATCGTTAGTCCCGCTCTGACCCAGCTTTCCGGGCTTATATCCCTGCGCCAGCGAGCGCACCGTGGGCGGAAGATCGTACAGCAACCAGTGATTCCACGTGCCCGCGGGCGCGTCCGGGTCGTCCACAATCAGCGCCAAACCGCGCGTCGTGGTGGGCTCGCCGTCCCATTCCAGAGACGGTGAGATGTCCGCGCCTTCACAGGTATGCAGTTTGGGAATGAGACCCCCGTCGGCAAACGCGGGGGTCGTCAGCATGAAGGCCATGCCCCAATCTTAGCGGAAGATGGAAGGGCGCATGGTAGCGGCGGTAGCGGCGTAGACCGCACACCACTCCAGTGAGCGTGAGGCGGGTGGTGCGGGCCAGCGTAAGGCGCCGGATCGTGGCGGGTATCGCGCCCTGCGCGTTGGGCGAGCGCGTCGTCCAACGTCCGGGGATTGTATAGCGCGCTGTCGGGGTCGAGGCTCTGCAACTCTTTCCGCAGGCTGGCGGCGATGCCCGCGGCCGGACCGCCCGTCTTGGTGGCCAGCGACATGGTTCGTTGCGGATTCTGTTGCTGGGTGGCCAGGGGGGGCTCTCGCACAAGAACATATTGACAGGTCTCAAACACGTAAATAGACCGCTCAAATAAGCAGGTCATGGCATCATATATGAAAACGGCTTTTATCCGTGTGCATCTGT
>PKYZ01000674.1 GCA_003132865.1 Bryobacterales bacterium | reverse complement strand
AGTCATGCATCACAATGTTGCGCGCGCCAACAAGGCTCGACCAAGGAATCGCCGGGTGGGCCCGGCGAAACGGCTCGTCCAGTCTGCGCGCAGCTTCACCGATGATCGTGATGTTCCGGCACACAGCATCCATAATCAGGGCATTGGCAGGCCAGTCGGCTCCCCCGGTCGACGTGTACTCGGCGATGCGCCGGCAGCAGTCCCGGATGTGCATCAAGTATACGAGCGGATCCTTTGCAGGCATACGCTATAGGGGCACGGCCTCGGCAAGGACTCTATCCCGAATGTACGGATGAATGCCTCCGGTTTCTACCAGGTCCACTTCGACACCCAACAAATCGTGAAGATCCGAGAGCAGTCCGCCAAGGTCGAGCAACCCTCGGCCCTGATCCAGGTCCACGAGGAAGTCGATGTCGCTGTCGGGCCGGTTTTCGCCTGTGGCCACTGAGCCGAACACCCGGATATTTCGGCACCCGTGTATCTCTGCCCGATGCAGGATCTCGGCCCTCTTTTCCCGCCGCAATGTGTCCAGCGTTAGCATATCTCTGTCTCCCTGCAATATACTACGGGCGACCTCCTAGCAATCGGTGGATGCGGCGTACCGATAATCATCACGGAAATCATGGAAGTATTTCGTCGAGTCGCTGCAAAAGGCGGACGAAGCTACGTAGTGTTGATAGTTCGCTTTCGCCCAAGGGGTCCGGGTCAAAATGCATTACATCATTTCGGATGCGTTTGACCTCTTTCAGTTCCGCAATAAAAATGGCGCGGTCAATGTTAACCTTGAGCATTGTCCAGCGATTCGAGTTCTCTAGCAAGCGGATGTATTCGCCGAGTGTCAGATCCGCCACGCGCTCCACCAAGCGTTGAACATCCGCGGGATCTTTGGCGTCCTGCAAGTCTGAAAGAGCGAACTTGCCTTCGATGAGCTTGCGGACGTGCTGCTCGATCTCCCCAAGCAGCAGAAACGGCTCGGAAAGCTGCTGAAACTGGAGGCTCAAATCACTTGCCGTCACGATTCCGCTGATGGTTTTGTCGTCAGCACGCACTAGCACATAACCGTCTTCAATGATAGCTGGAATCGCATGGAACAAGGACGTGTCGGCGCTGACTCCCCGATGTGAGTCTCTGCAATCGCGGACCCTGGCACAAGGCGCACCGAGTGCGAGGCGTGATCCGATGGATCTCCAACTTATGACTCCTTTTACGTCCCGCACGCCCTGCATTATTGGGAGTTGAGAATAATCCCACTTCATCATCTTCGTCACGGCTTGGGTGACGTCTTCGTCTAGCGTCACTGAGACGATGCGCTGGTTTGCCGCAGGGAGTTTGCCGATTCTGTAGGTCGGATCAGTGATCCGTGAAGAGGTGACCGTCGGAGTTTCGACCGGGATTTCGGTCATAGGTTCTGGTCGCGCCAGCTGCTCCCGTACTTCCCCAACATCCGGTACTGCGATTGTCGAGTCCGGGGCACGCTCTGATTCCTTATGAGGCTCGGAGCGAAGGCGGAATTCTATTGCCGCATCGATCCAGATGTTTTCAAAGTCGGGATCAGTGACTAGCCCAAGACCGTCAAGAGCGCGCCGGATCTTGCCAACCTTGTACGACCCGCGCCGCTCTGCATTGAAAAAGCTGAGCAGTTGGCGAACAGTTTTAGGCTCGGGTTTCACGCCAGTTCGCAATTGTTCGGCGATCTCCCGCAAGCGTTCGGGAATGAGTGGCTCGATCGTGAACGTCGCAACAGGCTCGGGTGCCATGAAGCCATCCTATCACGCTACTAATGCCTCGCCGTTCAGCGCTTTGGCTGTGGCCAGCGCGAGAACTGTGGGTGACCAAGCGGCCTTGCAGCCGAAGCTTAAAAACACGGGTGTTGGCTTGGGCCTGCCCCGGCTTCACGCGCCGAGTGGCTGGCGCAGGCTCTCGGCTACTCCGAATCGCCCTGCAACCGACGCTTGATTTAGCGCGCGGGCCGCATCGTTCCCTGCCGCTGCGCGGAACACCTGGTTATTTCGCTTGCGGTCCTCGGCACCCCGAGGTGAGATCTTCATGGCTACCGATATTATCCATAAAGAGGTGTAGAATGAATGAGTTAGCCGTAGCAGACATGCGCCCAACGACGGGATCAAGCTGAGGGTAGTGGTTTAGCTTGGCTGCTACGCACCGAAGGCCCCCCGGAGGCGGCAGGTGGGTTCGCTCGTGGGTCGGCTAATCGAGGTAAATCCCCAGAGTCGCCCTTCGGACGTTCGATGTGTCTGTTCAACGGTGACCAACGAGATCGATTTCAGCGCGATATTGTACTTCTCGGCGCTCTGGACACTTTCGCGGACTACAGCAACACCCTCTTGCTCGAAGACGAACAGACTGCCCTTCGGCAGCGAGATGTCCGTTTCATCGACACGAATGGTGATGGGATGGATCAACCGATAAGCGTGCCTCCCGGTTTTTTGAATCGGCTTGTCAAAATGCTTCGCCAATACGAGCTTCCAATCAATATCAGGCATCGCATTCAGTTTATCCCTAGGGTGCCTCCCCGTCAATCGAGCTGCGGGCGCGAGCCGCGGGAACTGCACCAATCGAAAAACGAACGAGGCGCAGAGAACTTACTTCCTCAGATCATCCAAGAATTCCGAGTTGGACAATCCCGCCCTTTGGGCTGCCTGCCCGCCCACAACACCGCTAAACTGGTATTTTCAGACTTTTTCCGCCACGCGGGCGTCATTTCACATGGAGCCGGAGCTTTGATTCTTCGGGCGGTCGAGGATGCCGACCTGATTCGTAAGGCGCGCCGGGGAGATGTGGAGGCCTATAACCTGCTCATTTCCCGATGGGAGAGGCGCGTCTACAATTACCTGTTGCGCATCGTCGCCAACCGCGAAGACGCTCTGGATCTGAGTCAGGACGTTTTCTTGAAGGCATACCAGAATCTCCGCAAACTGGATGACCCGGCGCGGTTCGCCCCGTGGCTCTACCGCATCGCGCATAACGAGGCCTATTCGCTGTTCCGCAAGCGGCGGCCCGAAGGCGAGACCGAGGAACTCCAGCCCGAAACCCTGGAAGGCGCAGCCACCGTTGGCGGCAATGCGGTCTTTCCGGTGGAATTGACCCTGGCCGTTTCGAGCGCGCTGCGCAAACTCACCGCCGACCAGCGCGAGACCGTGATCCTAAAAATCTACCAGGGCTTCAAATTCGAGGAGATCGCCGAGATCGTGGCCGCCCCGGTTTCCACCGTGAAATCGCGGCTGTACACGGCACTGGACCTGCTGAAGGCCGAACTGGCCCCCGTAAAAGCACGAGGTGTGTCATGAGTTGCTCGCCATTCGATCTAAGGGACTACTACTTCAAGGATCTCGCCGAAAACGAGCGCAGGCTGACGGAAGTCCATGTCAAGACTTGCGCCAGTTGCCGCGAGGATCTCGACCGGCTGCGCGGCACCGAAACCGCCCTGCTCGCGCTGCCCGATGAAGAGATCCCGCAGCGCATCGGTTTTGTGTCCGATCCGGTCTTCCAGCCCTCCGCATTCCGCCGCGGTTGGGACGCGCTGTGGGGCTCCGCCGCGCGATTGGGCTTCGCCTCGGCCGCCATGCTCTCGGCCGCCCTGGTGGTCTTCTCCCTCGTGCGCCCCATTCCGCAAGCCACCGCGCCGGCTCCCGCTATAACCCGCACCGCGATGCAAGCGGATTTTTCCAAGCGGGTGAACGATGCCGTGGCCGAGAGCGAAGCGCGCCAGGCCCGCCAGACGCAAGAGTTGCTGGCCGCTTCCGATAAGCGCCATGCCCTGGAGACCGAGGACTTGAAGGTGCGCGTCGAGCAATACCTCGATATTGAGAAGAAGCGTCAGGACACCTTGATGCTGGCCAGTAACGAGGCCGGCAGCGCCAACGGGGACGCGCGATGAACGGACTGGCGATCCTGCTGGCATTCTTCTTCGCCGGACAAGAAGCACCCTCCACCTCACATGCGCGCATCACGCGCTCCGCGCTAGCCAGCGTGGAGAGGCATTTCGACGGCCGCTTGGCCCGGCCTACGCCGGATTCCTTCGATCTTCTGGGCACCACGCGCGGAGTCTACCTGGAAGGCTACGGTGCGGTTTTCAGCACCGAGTTGAACCTGATCGTCAGCCCCAACGTCAGCCCGTTTCATCAGTCGTTCACCAAGATCGAAATCGCCCGCATCCACGACCGCAAAGTCCAGCGCCTGCCGTTGCTGAAGCAGCAGATGCGCGAGCTGCTGGTGGCTTCCGCCGTGTCCCTGGAGAACTTGCCGCCCAGTGAACAGGTGGTGCTGGCGGTTTCCCTTTTCCACTACTCCTGGGAAGACTACAGCGGCCTTCCCTCCCAAATCGTGATGCAGGCCGAGCGCCAGAAACTGCTGTCGAACGCCACGCGCGAAACCGCCATCCGCACGGTGGAGTTCTAACTTGACTATCGCCACCGAACCCAGCACCCAGAACCCAGCACCCAGGACCCTCCGCCTGGGCGAGATGCTCATCGGCCGCCGGCTGATCCAGACCGAAGATCTCGAACGCGCGCTCGAATTGCAGAGAGAACGCGGCGACAAGCTGGGCAAAATCCTGGTCGACATGGGCTTCATCGCGCTGCGCGACGTGCTGGCGGCGCTCTCCGAACAACTCGCCCTGCCGCTGGTCACCCTGGATTCGCCGCCGCCCGCGGCGCCCGAACTCGAAGGCCTCTCGGCGCGCTTCATGCGCCAGAGCCGCTTCGTCCCCATGGCTGTCCAGGATTCCACTCTCACGCTGGCCATGGCCGATCCGCTGGATTTCGAGACCATCGCGGCCGTGCGCGCCTTCACCGGCCTGAAGATCGAAACCGCGCTGGCCTCCGAACAGGATGTTCTCGACGCCATCGACAAGCACTACGGCGAGAGCGCCAAGCAGTCCTTCGACGCGGAAGTCGGCGCCGCGCAGGCCAACGAAGACCTCGAGCATCTGCGCGATATGGCCAGCGAGGCGCCCGTCATCCGGCTGGTCAACGCCATGATCGCGCAAGCCATCGAGCACCGCGCCAGCGACATCCACATCGAGCCGTTCGAGAAAGAGTTCCGCGTGCGCTTCCGCGTGGACGGCGTGCTCTTCAACCAGGAAGCGCCGCCGCGGGAGCTGAAGTCCGCCATCATTTCGCGCCTGAAGCTGATGGCCAAGCTCAACATCGCCGAGCGCCGCCTGCCGCAGGATGGCCGCATCAAGATCAAAATTCTGGGCCGCGAAGTGGATTTGCGCGTCTCGACGCTGCCCACTCTGTACGGCGAAAGCGTCGTCATGCGCCTGCTCGACCGCTCCGCCGGCAACTTCTACGACCTGCGGCGGCTGGGCTTCGACGACTTCATGCTGGCCCGCATGGAGCATTTCACTTCCCTGCCCCACGGCATCTTCATGGTCACCGGGCCGACCGGCAGCGGCAAGTCCACCACGCTCTATTCGGCCCTCAAGCGCATCAATATTCCGGACAAGAAAATCATCACCATCGAAGACCCCGTCGAATACCAGATGGATGGCATCAACCAGATCCATGTGAATCCGCAGATCGGGCTGACCTTCGCCGCCGGCTTGCGCCATATCGTGCGCCAGGACCCGGACGTAATCATGGTCGGCGAAATTCGCGACCGCGAAACGGCGGATATCGCCATTCGCGCCGCGCTCACGGGTCACCTGGTTTTTTCCACCCTGCACACTAACGATGCGCCCAGCGCCATCACCCGCCTCACCGACATGGGCGTGGAGAACTATCTGGTCACCTCCTCGCTAGTGGCCGTGCTGGCGCAGCGGCTGGTGCGCCTGCTCTGCCCGAACTGCAAGACTGCGGCGGGCACCGCCATTTCGCCCGAAGGCGAGCGCCTGGACACCTGGCGCGGCGCCGGTTGCGAACACTGCGGCGGATCCGGATATACCGGCCGCATGGGCATCTTCGAGATGATGGAGCTCAACGACGAACTGCGCCAGCGCATCATGAAGAATGAAGACGCCGCGGCGCTGACCCAAGCGGCCCGCCGCTACGGCATGCGTAATTTGCGCGAGGATGGCTGGCGCAAGATCCGCATGGGCCTGACCACGGTGGCAGAGGTCATGCGAGTGACCCAGGAATTCTAATGCAACTGAACCTTTGGAGGGCGGGCAATCCTGCCCGCAGCCGCCTTTCAGGCGGCTCTTCCCCCGCATCGCCGGGCGCGTCCGGAATAGTAGCCATGTGCGAAACACAAGCGATACAAGCGATCGACGCGTGGGCGCAACCTGTCACGGGGCGCACGCGCCAGGACCTGCCGGAGGTCGTTCGCCTGCTCGAAAAATCGGGCACTGCCCGCTATCTCGATCTCAAGCTCACGCCGGCGGAAATCGTGGCCGCCATGGACGTCGCCGGCATCCAGCAACTTATGCTCTCCGCCTGGTGCCGGCCCGGCCGCTGGCTGATCACCAACGACGAGGTCGCCGCCCACGTCGAGACCTTCCCGGAGCGCTTCGCGGGCGTGGCCGCCGTGGATCTGGCCAACCCTGTGGCCGCCGTGCGCGAACTGGACCGCGCCGTCCGCCAGCTCGGCTTCAAAGCCTTACGCGTCGTGCCGTGGCTGTGGAAGCTGCCGCCGAATGACAAGCTCTACTACCCGCTCTACGTCAAATGCATCGAGCTCGACATCCCGTTCTGCACGCAGGTCGGGCACACCGGCCCGCTGATGCCATCGGAAACCGGCCGCCCGGTGCCGTACATCGATGAAGTCGCACTCACTTTCCCGGAGCTGCGCATCGTCTGCGGTCACATCGGCCACCCGTGGACCGATGAAATGATCGGCGTCGCCTGGAAGCACGACAACGTCTACATCGATACCTCGGCGTATCTGCCGCGCTACTATCCGCCGCAGCTCCTCCAGTTCATGCGCACTTATGGCCAGGATAAGGTGCTCTTCGGAACCAACTTTCCGCAGTTACCGCTCGCCAAGTGCATGAAACAAGTCCGAGACTTGGAACTGCCGCAGGATATGGAAGACAAGTTCCTGTTCGCCAACGCGCGCGCCGTGTTCCGTCTTCTGTCTTCTGACTCCTGACTTCTCCAGCTTGGACGAGCGCTCAGCCGCGAGGCTTCCTTCGCGCCGTCTGCCGCACCGCCTTGTCAGGCAGCCTCATGAAGTTCTCGGGCCGCAGCAGGCTCGCCACGGATATGTCTTCGTCGATTGCCTCCCAATGAATTCCGATGCCGCCTCCGATTAGCTCCCAATCGGATCGCTCCCGGTTTGACGCGCCAGCCAGCCTCGGGAACCACACCAGAGGTACCGAAACTACTCGTCCATCGGACAGCGTGACGGACAGCGCATCGCGTGAGCACGATACGTCGACGGCAATCGTCTCAACCTTTGCAACCAAAGTACTCATGCCACTTCTCCAAGAATAAGCCTGCGTTCTCCATCACGATTTGCCGGATCTCTGTCATCTCGTGCGACCGAAAACCCCGCACATCGCCTACCGACACGGGTTCGAGCCAAAACTTCGCATAACGGCCGGCGTGAGCCACGTGGATGTGCGGCGGCTCCCGCCCTTCCAGACTGAAGAAGAAGAACCGATACCCACGGACTCTCAGTACGGCGGGCACTCCTACAGTCTACCGCCCCTGACCACCTCGCGACTCGCGCGCCGCGGTTCAGCAGCCGATGCTCGCCGGCTCACCGCCGGATGCAGCAGTGCGAGGCTTCAGGCGACTCGCAGCCGCGACTGGACAGACGGCGTTCGGGCGGTAGCGTGTAACAATCCGAGTTCCAACCGCCCTCCGGGGCTGCGACCCCGGTCAGCGGAGCTATCGGCGATAAGAACCGAAAAATCAATGTATCTCGCGATAAGCCCGTCAGGCGCGGATCCGCGCGTCTTTCCCGATCTGGATTTCCTCTCTTCGCGAACAACCATGCTGTCCTCATCCAGGCCGTCCTGATCCAGACCACGCGGGCGTTGTCGTGAATTTTGAACCCTGGGAGTTACCGGGCAGACTGGTTTACTCCCGCCCGTTTCGGTAGGAGACCCCAGTCGGCGGGTCATCCAGCAAAAAGAGAGCGAACGAGAGGGTGGCACAGATCGGACAGCAGCGCAGGCGGAGCGACAAGCGGCTTTTCTTTCGGCGACCAAGCGGCTATCATGTACGTATGAGGATGTGAAGGGATGAACACAGAAGACATTTTGACTCTTCTTCGCACACGACAGGGAGAGCTACGACAGCGGGCTGATCAGAAGGTCAGCAGCATTGGAATTGTCAGCAAGGAGACTCAGATGGAGGGGCAGAGAAAGGTCAGGGAATCTGCCCAGAGCGATTGGGAAACGGCTGATGAACTCCTCAGCTTGATCGAGCAGATCGAAAGGGCCGAACACGCCACCGCAAGCTCGCGATAACTTTCCTGTCGCGGGACCGTAGGACCGGCAAGCGGCGTGGCTAATCAGAAGCAAATCGGTTTTGACAGGTGTGGAAGACATATCCAAAATCATTGTCGGCAGCGCGGCCGGCGCATTGGGCGGCTTCATCGTCGGGGTTCTGACGGAGCCCATAAGAATTTGGTTCCGAAACGCCAATGACAGAACGCGGCTCCGAAACCTCGTGTACCGGGACCTCGCTCTGATTTACGAGGACATGATATGGCTGAAATACCTTGCGGCTAGCGGCAAAGGATTCTCCGATGCGAATTTAGAAACGGCGTCTGGCAGGTACGATGCCGCGCAACGCGACCAGGTGTTGTACTGCGAGCTGCCCGAGTCAGTGAGCGTTGATATTCTACACGAACGGCTTATGGCCCTAGCTGCCCAGCCACAAGGCAACATGAGCCGAAGGGAAGAAAAGCTGGACGAAATGATTGCCGCCTTCGAGAGCGCAATTCTGCATGGTTCCTTCAAGGTCCGCCGTCTCCGGAAGTTTAGACGAAGACGCTGTCGACAGGGCTGGAAGCAATCCGGAGGCAGTACCTCAAGGTCTCGGCCCAGTAGTCGGTGCGCCTGGACAAATGATCAAGAAACTCATCGGGTCGGCTTCGAAGCGGAGCGATGCTCTGCCTTGTGCAGCGCGAGCCTTTCCCGTGCCGCCTGAAGGTCTGCCAGCGCGTTCTCGGCGGCGACGCGCGCAGCGTTTCGACGGCTCACTTCAGCGGAGGCTTGGGGGGCAGGTTGAATCCGTCCATCAAGGCTTGCGCCCGTTCCGCAGCCCGCTGCTTGTGTTCGACGGCAAGTTGTAACTCGTCACACTTTTCACACATGCCGCTATTGTAACGCCAGGCCGCAACTGCTCTGCTCTGGGTAGCAGTCCAGGCAACAAAAACGGGCAGATAGCGGCACCTTCGGGAACCACGCCACCAGCCACCAGGCACCGCGAAGCCGAGCCGCCCCGCGCTACCATGAACCCATGGCCCCAGTCATCCGCGCCCCGCGCGGCACATCCCTGCGCTGCCGGGGATGGAAGCAGGAAGCCGCCCTGCGCATGCTCATGAACAACCTCGACCCCGACGTCGCCGAGCGCCCGGCCGACTTGGTGGTCTACGGCGGCACCGGCAAAGCCGCCCGCGACTGGCCCTCCTTCCATGCCATCGTGCGCGAACTCGAATCGCTCGCCAACGACGAAACGCTGCTCGTGCAATCCGGCCGTCCCGTCGGCGTCTTCCGCACCCATGAGGAGGCCCCCCGCGTCCTCATCGCCAACGCCAACCTGGTNNATGACGGCCGGAAGCTGGATCTACATCGGCTCGCAAGGCATCCTGCAAGGCACTTACGAAACGTTCGCCGCCGCCGCCCGCAAGCACTTCGGCGGATCGCTCGCCGGACGCCTGGTAGTCACTGGCGGACTCGGCGGCATGGGCGGAGCCCAGCCCCTGGCAGCCACCATGAACGGCGCGGCCTTCCTCGGCATCGACGTGGACCCCGCCCGCATCCGCAAGCGCATCGACAACGGCTACTGCGACGCGATGACGCACAATCTCGATGAAGCGCTCGCCATCCTGCGCGAGGCCATAGACGCCGGCGAGGCCAAGTCCGTCGGCCTGGTCGCCAACTGCGCCGAAGCGCTACCCGAGTTGGTGCGGCGCGGCGTGGTCCCCGACATGCTCACCGACCAGACCAGCGCCCACGATCCCTTGAACGGTTACATCCCCGCCGGCCACACCGTCGAGCAGGCCGCCGAACTCCGCGCGCGCGATCCGCAACAATATCTCGACCGGTCGCTCGATTCCATCGCCACGCACGTGCGCGCCATGCTCGACCTGCAGCGCGCCGGCGCGGTGACTTTCGATTACGGCAACAACATCCGGCGCTTCGCCGCCGACCGTGGCGTCACCGACGCGTTCCGCATCCCCGGTTTCGTCCCCGAGTACATCCGCCCGCTGTTCTGCGAAGGGCGCGGGCCGTTCCGCTGGGTGGCGCTTTCCGGCGAGCCGTCGGACATCGCCGCCACCGACCAGGCCATCTGCCGCCTGTTCCCCTCCAGCCCCACCCTCACCCGCTGGATTTCACTCGCCCAGCAGAAAGTGCGTTTCCAGGGCTTGCCTGCGCGCATCTGCTGGCTGGGCTACGGCGAGCGCGCCCAGTTCGCGCTCGAAATGAACCGCATGGTGGCCACCGGCAAGCTCCAGGCGCCCATCGTGATCGGCCGCGACCACTTGGATTGCGGCTCGGTCGCCTCGCCTTACCGTGAAACCGAAGCCATGCTGGATGCAAGCGACGCCATAGCCGACTGGCCCATTCTGAACGCGCTGCTCAACACCGCCTCCGGCGCAAGCTGGGTTTCGGTGCACAATGGCGGCGGCGTGGGCATCGGCTATTCGCAGCACGCCGGCCAGGTCACGGTGGCCGATGGCACCGATCAATCCGCCCGCTGCCTGGAACGCGTGATGACCTGCGATCCCGGCATCGGCGTTCTGCGGCACGTGGACGCCGGATACCAGGAAGCCATCGACTTCGCCGGCCACGCCGGACTGCGTGCCCCCATGCGGAATCTTGAGTAACGCCTCATGACGACGCTGGTCAGGGGCGCCCGCCAGTTACTGACTCTGCGCGGCGATAGCGGGCCGCGGCGCGGCGCTCGATTGCGCGACCTCGGAATCGTCCCGAATGGCGCCGTGTTAATAAAGGATGGCGCGATCGTGGATGCCGGTCCCGCGCGCAGCATCGAAAAGCTGCCGGAAGCCCGCCGCGCGCGCGAGATCGATGCGGCAGGCCGCGTGGTCATGCCGGGATTCGTCGACAGTCACACGCACCTGGTCTTCGGCCGGCCGCGCCTGGTCGATTACGAAATGCGACTCGCAGGCGCCAGCTACGCGGAAATTGCGGCTGCGGGCGGCGGCGTTCTTTCGAGCGTGAAAGCCGTCCGCGGGATGCCCGCCGCGCAGCTCGAAGCGCAGGCCCGCGCCTCGCTCGCCGCCATGGCCCGGCACGGCACTACCACATTGGAGGCCAAGTCCGGCTACGCGCTGGATGAAGCCGGCGAACTCAAGACCCTGCGGTTGCTGGCGAAACTGAACGGCGACCCGCTGGATATCGTGCCGACTTACTTAGGCGCGCACATCCCGCCGCCCGAATATCGCGGCAAGGCCGACGCATATATCGACTGGATGGCCGCCGAAATGATGCCCCAGATCCGTCGCCGCAAGCTGGCGCGCTTCGTGGACATCTACTGCGATGAGGGCGCGTTCACGCTCGAGCAATCGCGGCGCTATTTGGAGCACGCCCGCCGGCTCGGTTTCGGACTGAAGATCCACGCCGAGCAGTTTGCGCGCACGGGCGCCGCGCGGCTGGCCGTGGAGCTGGAAGCCGCCAGCGCGGACCATCTGGAGCAGGCCGGTGACGAAGACATCCGCGCGCTGGCGCAGTCGAATACCATCGCCACGCTGCTGCCCGGCTCTGTTTTTCACCTGGGCCTGCGCACGTACGCGCCGGCCCTCGCCCTGATTGAGGCAGGTGCGGCGGTAGCGCTGGCGACGGATTTCAATCCCGGCACCAGCCCGACTTACAGCATGCAGATGGTGCTGTCGCTCGCCTGCACCGAAATGCGCATGTCGCCGGCGGAAGCGATAGCCGCCGCCACCATCAACGGCGCGCACGCGCTCGGCTGCGCGGACCGCATCGGCTCGCTGGAGCCAGGCAAGCAGGCCGATCTGCTGGTGCTGAACGTCTCCGATTACCGCGAACTGCCGTATTACTTCGGCACGAACAACGTCCATGCAACGATGAAACGAGGAACGCCGCTTTGACGAACCCCAGCACCCAGCACCCAGCACCCAGCACCCAGCTCGTCGAGTGCGTCCCCAACTTCTCCGAAGGCCGCGACGCCTCCAAAGTAGACGCCATCGTCGAAGCTATCCGATCCGTGCGCGGCATCGCCATCCTCGACCGCGAGATGGACGCCGACCACAACCGCTCCGTGGTCACCTTTGCAGGCCCCGCCACGGCCGTAGTCGAAGCGGCCTTCCGCGGAGTCGAGCGCGCCATTGGCCTGATAGATCTGCGCCATCACACCGGCGTGCATCCGCGCATCGGCGCGCTCGACGTGGTGCCCTTCGTTCCCGTGGAAGGCGTCACGCTCGAAGATTGCGTGCGCCTGGCCAACGAACTTGGGGCACGCCTCTGGGAAAGCCTGCACGTGCCGGTGTATCTCTACGAGGCCGCCGCCCGACGCCCCGACCGCCTGAACCTGGAGAACATCCGCCGCGGCCAGTTCGAAGGCCTGCGCGACGACGTGCGCACCAATCCCGACCGCCGTCCCGATTTCGGCGAAGCCGAACTGCACCCCAGCGCCGGCGCCACCGTCGTGGGCGCGCGCAAATTCCTGATCGCTTACAACATCAACCTGAACACCGCCGACGTCGAGATCGCTAAGCGCATCGCCAAGGCCATCCGTTTTTCGTCGGGCGGGTTCCGCTACGTGAAGTCGATGGGCGTGCCGTTGGCCTCGCGCAATCTGGCGCAGGTTTCGATGAACCTCACGGATTTCGAGCAGACGCCCATCCATCGCGTGTTCGAAGCCGTGCGCGCGGAGGCGGCCCGCTACGGCGCGTCCATCGTCGGCAGTGAGATCGTGGGGCTGATCCCCAAGCGCGCGCTCGAAATGACCGCCGAATGGTATTTGCAGGTTGAGAATTTCCATCCTAGTCTGGTATTAGAGAACCGTCTGGCGGAAGCCACCACTGTGAATGGACTAAACGAATTCCTGGACCAGCTTGCCGCGCCCACCGCCACGCCCGGAGGAGGCAGCGCTGCAGCCGCCGCAGCAGCCATGGCGGCGGCCCTCGGAGCTATGGTCTCCGGACTTGCCAAGCTCCCCACCGATGCTTTCGAAACGGATCGCAAATTCTTCGCCGAAGCCGTGAAGCGCGACGCGGCATCCTACGAAGGCGTGCGCGCGGCCTACAAGCGGCCCAAAGACGCGCGCGCGCCGTTCGTCGAGCGGGCCTTGCACGAGGCCGCTGTGGTGCCGCTCGAAGTGGCCGAAGCCGCCACAGCCCTGAAGAATCGGCTGCGCGATCTGGCCGCCACCGCGCCCGCCAAGTTCGGCTCGGACATCGAAACCGCGCAAGGCCTCGCGCAGGCCGGCATCGATGGCGCGCTGGCGAATGTGCGCATCAACATCGCATCGATGAAGGACGAATCGGCTGTAGCGCCCCTCCGCGAGCGGCTCGGCAAGCTGTCATGAGCGCGACTCTGGTTTCCATCACACCCACGCCGCCGCCGCGCCCCGCCTGGCTGCGCGCGCCCGCGCCTGTCGGCCAAAACTATCGCGAGCTGAAAAGCCTCATCGACGGCCTCGGCCTGCATACGGTCTGCGAGAGCGCAGCATGCCCGAACGTGGGCGAATGCTGGAACCATCGCACGGCGACTTTCATGATTCTGGGCAACGTGTGTACGCGGCGCTGCGGCTTCTGCGCCGTGCAGAAGGGCGCGCCCCTCGAAGTCGATTACGACGAGCCGCGCCGCGTGGCCGAAGCCGTGGC
Organism: Bryobacterales bacterium; assembly: GCA_003132865.1. The sequence continues at coordinate 12,016 of PKYZ01000674.1, read as the reverse complement.
AGCGATGGGCCTGCGCTTCGCCGTGATCACCAGCGTGAACCGCGACGACCGCGCCGATGGCGGCGCCGAGCTGTTCGCCCTCACCATTCGCGCCATCCGCGAGCGCGTCCCGGGCTGCGGCGTCGAAGTGCTGGTGCCGGATTTTCAGGGCAGCCACGCGGCCATGGACACGGTGATGGCAGCCGCGCCCGACGTGCTCAATCACAACACCGAAACCGTGCCCCGCCTCTACCGGCAGGTGCGGCTGGGCGCGCGCTATGAGCGTTCCCTTGACATGCTGGCCTATGCCAAGAGCGCGTCACCGCAAACGCCCGTAAAGTCCGGCTTAATGCTAGGTCTCGGCGAGACCATCGACGAAGTGTTGGCCGTGATGCGCGACCTGCGCGCCCACAGCGTGGACATCCTGACGGTGGGACAGTATCTGCGCCCCTCGCCGAAGCACTTGCCCATCGTGCGCTACGTGCCGCCCGCCGAATTCGAAGATCTGCGCCGCGCCGGTTACGAAATGGGCTTCGCGCACGTGGAATCCGGCCCCCTGGTCCGCAGTTCGTACCACGCGGCGGATTCCGTCCCACCTTCTGTGGGGCAGGATGGCATCCTGCGCGCCGATTGTTAGTCGGCGCAAACCTGTGACCGGGCAACCGGTTATCCGCCATCAACTCCACAAAGCCCTCGACTGTTACAAGTGGGTTATGGGTTCTTTTTTCGCGGATCGGCCCTTTCCGTGACCCCGTTTTCCGCGATTCACGCATTTGATGAGTGAGAGGGAAATTTGAAGGCCTCACCGCTTGCCTCGAACCAGTCCGACTGACGGATTAAGAGAACCGGCGTGAAAATTCTTACAATTTGATGACATTGGGCGTATACTCAGGACACCTGGAGGGCAAAATGGGTATCCGGATCATTCTAACGGCGCGCACAAATTCGAGACGGAAATGCTGGCGCATCGCCGCCCGCGTGGTTCCGGCGATCCTTGTCGGCTGTCTGTTGACCCAGGTGTCTCCGCTGTGGGCGGGTGCTAACGATCCGATCGGTGGTGTAGGGGTAGGCCTTGGGCATAAGCCCAACCCGAGCGCTCCGCTGTCGCTCGCCACCTCGGACGGCGCCGGCCGGGTGCGCTTCGCCATCGCCAGTCCCGGCGATTACACCCTCTATGCCTCGCAGTCTAATCCTCCCAGCACAGCCGTCAGCCTGACCTTGAAGGGCACCTTCACTCTCACCGGAACCGCTCCAACGGGGCCACTCGTCACGGGACCGAACCTGAACGGCGCTTCCCTCATCGCCGCTGGTTCCACCGGCCCCGGACAGGAACAGATTTTCTCGGTGGACATCACGGTCAACGCCCCCGTCAGTTTTTCCGGTCAATTCTTCGAGGACGCGGACGTCACCGCCAGCACCAACCACCTCACGTTCTGCGCGATCGCAAACGGCGCGGCGCCGCTCCCGCAGACTGTCCAGCTCCTGAATAACAGCGCGAATTCGGTCTCCTACACGGCGTCGGTGCAGACCCTGGCCAGCCAGTGGGCCGTGAATCTCTCGCAACCCTCCGGGACGGTACCTTCCTCCGCGTCCGCCGCTATTACCGTCGCTCCTTCGGTGCAAGGCCTGACGGCCGGCACCTACAGCGCCTTGCTCGAGATCGCCGAGCAGGCCAACGGCGTCACGACCCAGCAGGTGGTGGGGCTCACGATGGTGGTGCGCGCACCCGGCGCCACCGACGGAACCATCGGACTCGATCAGGTGATGGCGGCCAGCTACCCGCAGCCCGGCGGCATGCTGGCGCCGGCCGTGTTCACTGTATCCAACCAGGACGCTTCCACCCAGACCTACACGGTCACGGTGGATCCGGCAACCGGCTTGCCGAGCGACGCGTCCATTCAGCCGGCGCAATTCACGGTCCCTCCGGGAACGAGCCAGTCGGTTCAGGTGCAGGCCACCTCCGCGAAATCGCTCACTTTTCTGATTACGGCGTCCAGCGGCGCGACGGCGCAGGTGTCGAACGTGGCGCTGGGCGCCAGCACTGCGGTAGGCGCCTGCCTGCCCACGCAAATGCTGCCGGTCGTGAGCCAGGTCGATTCCGTCGCCAGATCCGGTTACCCGCTCAATGTGACTTTGCAGGCGTACGACGACTGCGGCAATTCATATTCGAGCTTCACCGCCAGCGTGAGCATCGGCAACGGCACTTCCACGTCCCTGCTGGCGCAGGCGTATAGAACTAAATTAATCGATAGAAACGCCCATGCTACGCTGTACGCCACGCCTTTTCGAGTGCCCTGCTGCTCCTTCATCCCCGCTGTTCCCGGGAACATGTCCTTGACCATCGGTGTTCAAGCAGTCAATCCGCTGGGGGGAAACCCGCTGAGCGGGTCGGTGACGCTGCCGGTCGCCTACGAAATCGACCCCGCGGCCCCGGTCATCAGCGAAGGCGGCATCGTCAGCGCGGCCAGCTTCGAGCCTGTGGCGACAGCGCCATTGGAGATCTTCTCGCTATTCGGCGTCTTCCCGGGCCTGACCCCGGTCAGCGCGACGACTCTGCCGTTCTCGACGACGCTCGGCAATGTTCAGATATTGATCGATGGCGAAGCCGCGCCGCTCTACTATGTCAGCGCCAATCAGGTGAACGCCATCTTCCCCGCGGGTCTGTTTCCAGGCCCGCACCAGGTGGCGGCGCTGTACAACGGCGTCCTTTCCGGATCCACGACGATCATGATGGGTCTTGCAAACCCGGCCCCATTCACCGCGAACGGCGCGCCCATTATGACCTATCCCGACGGATCGCTGGTGACGCCGTCAAAACCGGCCCAGGTTGGCGACACGCTGGTGATGTGGGTGGATGGGCTGGGTCTGTCGAGCGTGCCCGTCCAGGCCGGCGCGGCGGCGCCGCCCGGGCTCTCGCCCGCCGCGGAGGCGATGTCGGTAATGATCAATGGCCTGCCCCAGAACGTGTTGTACGCCGGCTTCTCGCCGGGCTCCGCCAGTTTATACCAAATCAACTTTACCGTCACTGGCGTTCCGGCGCCGCCTTCCACGCCCGTAGTGGGCGAGGCGGTAAACGCTTACCTCTATATAGACGGGATCGAAAGCGACGGCAGCGACGACATCGGGCCAACCACCGAGTCGGGGGGCTTCATATCGAGTTCGACGGCGTCCACCTTCACCATTTCGTTCCAGGCCAGCTATCCGGACGCGCAGTTTTACGTGAACAGCCAGCTCTATGCTGGCAATACCGGCGTGCTGACGTTCAACTCCGGAACCCAGATCCCGCTGAATGTTCCGCCCGACCCGCAACAACCCAGTCCCGGCACGCAGTATTATTTTTACGGCTGGAGCCAAGGTGGGAACCGGTCGCAGACCATCGCGCCGACCAGCAACGTCCAGGTCGCGGCCTACTTCCTGGCGAGCTATCTGCTTACGGTCAACGGAACAGCCACCGAGAATCCCACGAGTCCCAACGGCTACTACACGCAGACGGCCGCCATTTTCATTCCGGTGACGGTGACCGGCTCCTGCCCGTCCGGCGAGGTGGCGACGGGGCTGTTGGTCGCCTCACCCAGCGGATCGGTCACGGTCGCAAACGGCTCCGCCATCACCATGGACTCTCCGAAGACCGTCTTTGTGCAATGTTCTACGATCGCGCCGCTTCCGTCTTGCGCCCCGCCGCCTCCGAACATGATTGCGTGGTACTCGCTCGACGAGACGGTTTCGCCCGCGCACGACATCGCGCCGGGCGGCGGCGGAGCGAATGCCAACTGGGTGGGCAACCCCACGCCGGTCACCGGAGAGGTGGCCGGGGCGCTGTCTTTCAATGGCAGCAACCAGTGGGTGCAAGCGGTAAATGCGACCGAGGGCGACATCGGGACGGGAGACATGTCCGCCGACGCCTGGATTCAGACAACGGATACCTCGTTCCAGGAAATTATCAATAAGTTCCAGGAGGCGTATTCCTCCCCCGGCGTGACAGGCTCGAGTGGCTACCTGTTAGGCCTCATCAACGGGCTGCCAACGGTCCTCTTTGCCGATGGCGCCGTGTCCACGGAATGGACGCCTCCCGCTGGATCCGTGGCGGATGGAAAGTGGCATCTCGTGGCCGTGACAATTGCCCGCTCCAGCACCACGGGCGGCACGATTTACGTGGACGGCGTCGCCACGCTGGTGTTCGATCCGACGAACAAGCCCGGCTCCTGGTCGAGCCCTGTGCCGCTGACGATCGGTGGTCCGGATACGGGTGTTTCGTTCAATGGCGCCATCGATGAAGTGGAAATCTTCAATCGCGCGCTCTCCGCAACCGAGGTGGGGCAAATCTACGCGGCGGGCGCGTTCGGCAAGTGCAAGCCGTCGCAACCGGCGGTGACCGACACGGTCACCACCATTCCCGCGAACCTGCAGGTGACCATCGACGGCGGGTCACCGGTGACCGCGCCGCAAACCGTGAGCTGGGTCCCGTCCACCAGCCACACGCTGGGAGCGCCGAGCCCGCAGTTCGACGGGGCCGGCGACACCCAGTATACCCTCAGCGTCGCCACACCGTGGACCGCGACCGCTGGCGCCATCACGTCCACCGGGAACGTGGCCTCCGCGCCCGCTACCTCGTCGACCTATACCGCGACTTTCAACACGGCATACCAGGTGACGCTGGTGCTGAACGGGTGCACCGTGAGCCAGACCAACGTGCCGGGTCTTGCCGCCCGCAATCCGGTCTTTGTGGCGGCGGACTCGCCAGTGACTGTGACTGTCTCCGCGACTCTGCCCAACGTGTTCCAAAGCATCGCGGCGGTCCCGTCCACCAATGCCACTCTCACGTCCGACGGCATCAGCATTAGCTCGTTGACCGCGCCGGTCGCCATTACGGCGACTTGCGCCCCGCCCCAGAACGTCACGCTCACCGTGGCTACGAATCCTACCGGTCTGATGGCGCTGATTGGAACCAGCGGCTCCTACGCGGCGGCTCCCATCAGCCAACAGGTGCCGCCGAACCAGACCGAGACCATCAGCGTGACGACGCCGCAGTTCGTCGCGTCGGCCGGCACCGGCTACAGCTTCACCGGCTGGTCCACGGGCGGCTCGACCCCCACCACCACGGTGCAGCCCGCCTCGAATTTCACGGCCACCGCTAACTTCGCCGTTGCCTGCTATACGCTGACGATCAACGCGCAGCCCGCGGCCGGTGGATTCACCACCTTCAACGCGGGGGGCGGCTTGAGCGGGCTACCGGCGAACTGCTACGCGCCGGGCACAGTCGTGACTCTCAACGCCTTCCCCGCCACCGGATACATCTTCCAGGGTTGGACCGGCGGCGCCGTACCGACCGGCACGGGCAACGGGGCCACTGTTACCGTTAACGGGCCCACCACGGTGACGGCCAACTTCAGCGTGTACCCGGCGCCCAATCTTACCTTTGGCGGCGGCCACTGGGGTTACACATCCGGCAACGCATTCCAGATCGTCGGCTACATTGGGAACAACGGAGCGAGTTACAACAACATCATGGTCACGCAGGTGGTTTGGACGGCGGCAACCGGACCGGTACGATTCCGAACACCACGCCGCTGCCCATCGCCATCGGCAACCTTGCGAGCGGCACCGTGAGCGGCAACATCACCCTCACCTCAACCATGCCCAACACCGTGACCTCGTTCACGGTCTGCACTTCGGGCACCGCCGTGATCCCGCAGACGGGCGTTACGGTGACATGGATGGACAATCAGAACTGCGGCCACGCGTTCCCAATAAACTAGCGGCTCTCCGATGTTTCGCGAATCGGACGACGGCGATTCAGTAAGTGGGACAAGGCCGATCAGGCTTCGCGCGTGTTGGGCCTTGGTGCTGGATTCTCAGTGCAGCCATGCGGCGATGGACACAGTGATGGCAGCAGCGCCCGATGTGCTCAATCACAACACCGAAACCGTGCCCCGCCTCTACCGCCAAGTGCGGCTGGGCGCGCGTTACGAGCGCTCGCTCGACATACTGGCCTACGCCAAGAACACGTCGCCGCAGACGCCGGTGAGGTCGGGCTTGATGCTGGGACTGGGCGAGACGATTGACGAAGTGCTGGCCGTTATGCGCGATCTGCGTGCCCACAGCGTCGATATTCTGACGATCGGCCTGCGCCCCTCGCCGAAGCATCTGCCCATTGTGCGCTACGTGCCGCCTGCGGAATTCGACGACCTTCGCCGCGCCGGTTACGAGATGGGCTTCGCACACGTGGAATCCGGCCCGCTGGTCCGCAGTTCGTACCACGCGGTCGATTCCGTCGCGCCAGCGTGAGTTCGCCGCCAGCTCCCCATCGCACGTACAATAATCGTGTGGCGTGCTTCCTCAAATCGATTAGGCTGAAGAACATCCTGAGCTTCAAGGATGCGGAACTGCCTCTCGAGTCGTTGAATGTCTTGATAGGCCCGAATGCCGCTGGCAAGTCGAACCTGATCGACGTGATCGCCCTGCTGCGGGCTGCGCCGGACGACCTGAACGGCGCGATACTCCGCGGGGGAGGCGCACCTGCTTGGATACGGAAGAGCGAGAAGGGAGCGCCCAGCACTGGAGGGATCGAATGCGAATTGGCGCTCGGTTCCGACCCGCTCTCATACTCCCTGGAGTTTTCCGCTGCGGACCAGGCCTTCGTGATCGAGCGGGAAAGTCTTCGCGACGTGTCGCTGCATAGCGCAGGCATGTACTTCGAAAGATCCGCTGCAAGTGTAAAGCTCAGAAAGCGACCGCACAATGGGGGACCGGCGGCCCAGACAGCTCCCATCGCCTCCCACGCCTCTGCATTCTCCGTTATTAGGGACCCGCTAGACCGGACACCCATCACGCGATTGGGAACGGAGCTCCGCCGTATACGAATCTATAGGACTTTCGATACAGGGCCACAGGGGCAGGCTCGCACGGGCGCTCACACCAGCCTTCCAAAGGATTTCCTGGACGACACTGGCTATAACCTGGCGGTTGTCCTGCATGAGATGACGTTCAACGGCACCATCGAGCGGGTGAATGAGTATCTCAGGCGGCTTGCCGATCAGTTTGAAGACGTGCGCGTGCGCTTGGACTCCGGAGTTGCTCAAGTGGCCGTCAAGGAAAAGGGTATTGAGCAGCCCATTCCGGCTACCCGGCTTTCCGATGGAACGTTGAAGTTTTTGTGCCTGATGGCTCTTCTTCTGCACGCCAATCCGCCGCCGCTGATCTGCCTGGAGGAACCGGAACTAGGGTTGCATCCGGATGCGTTGCAATTGGTCGCCGAAGTCTTGCGGGACGCCGCGGATCGCACGCAGTTGATCGTAACCACGCACTCCGAGGCGTTGATAGACGCCTTATCCGGAGAGCCGGAAGCGGTGGTTGTCTGCGAACGCGATTTCGACAACGCCACCTCGTTTCAGCGCCTGTCGCGCACGGATTTGAGCTTATGGCTGGAACGGTACCGATTGGGCGAACTGTGGCGAAAGGGCGAGATTGGCGGCAACCGGTGGTGAGGGAGATCCGCATCCACTACGAAGGCGACCCTCAACTCAAGGAAGGTTTCCACAGCTTCTTTGGCAAACTCGTCTTTGAAGGTTACTCCCGCCGGTGCCGCGTCCGGTTTATCGCCGGTCAAGGAAGATCCGATACGATACACGACTTTCAGGACGCTCTCGAATCGCACTCGTCGTCATGGAATGTCTTGCTGATTGACAGCGAGGGTCCGGACGACGGACGGTTGTTCGCACGTTTGAAACTCCCGGCGGCGCAGAAGGACTCCGTATTCTGGATGGTGCAGTTGATGGAATCCTGGTTCCTCGCGGACATCCAGGCGCTCAAACGCGACTACGGTAAGGGATTTCGGGAAGGCCGTCTACGCGCCAAACGAGATATCGAGCGAGTCCCGAAAAAGGATGTCATGAAGTGGCTTGAAAACGCTACGAAGACGACTCAGAAGGGTAAGTACGACAAGGTCGATCATGCTCCCCATCTATTGGGTCTGATCGATCCCGCGCTCGTCCGGAAAGCATGTCCCAATTGCCGGCGCGTCTTCAAGATCTTCGGCGCGCGCCTGCGGGAAAGCTAGCCCGGCTACTCATACCTCAACGCCTCCACCGGGTCCAATTGCGCCGCCTTATACGCCGGCCAAATCCCAAAGAACAGCCCCACGCTCACCGAAACCACGATACCCAACACCGCCGCCCACAACGGCACCTGCGCCGGCAGCGACGTGAACACCAGACGGCTGATCAGCGAAATGATCCAGCCGAAGAGTATGCCCGCTATCCCGCCCAGGCTGGTCAGCACGGACGCCTCCAACAGAAACTGCAGGATGATGTCGCGCCGCCGCGCGCCGATGGCCTTGCGCACGCCGATCTCCTGCGTGCGCTCCGTCACCGACACTAACATGATATTCATCACACCAATGCCACCCACTAACAAGCCAATCGAACTTAGCACCGCCATCACCAGGAACGTGATCGCCGTAATCTGGCGGAAGTCGGCCACCATCTGGTCGGCGGTCGAAAGCGCGAAGTTATCGGGCTTAGCGTACGGCACCCGCCGGTCGATGCGCAGAATAGTCCGCACTTCATCCAACGCCTTGGGAAGCTGGCCGTCTTTGGCGGTAACCACGATGGCGTTCTCCCGCGCGTTCGGGTACATCTTCTGCATCATCCAGTATGGAATCAGAACGCGCGTGTCCTGGTCGCCGAAGAAAGACGCCGCCGGACGGACCATCGTGCCGATCACATCCAACTGGCGGCCATCCACGGTGATGGTCTTCCCAATCGGATTCACATTCGCATACAACCCCTTCTCAATGTCCGCGCCGATCACTGCCACAGGCGCTTTCCGCCGGCTCTCTTCTTCCGTGAAGAAGCGCCCCAAGTGCATGTCAACTTGCCCGCCCCTGGCATAGGCTTCCTCCACGCCCATGAGATTGATATCGTACATGTCGTTCGCTTTGTAGTGCGCGTTCAGGATCTCGTCCGGGCCGAAAAGCATGGGCGAGACATCTTCGACCGAAGGGCAGCGCTCGCCGATATCCACCGCATTCTGCCACGTGAGGTCCTTGCGTGTGCGCTCCTCCGGGCTCAAGCGATGCGTCCGCGGTCCCACCGGAAACTTGAACACGATGATCGAATTGGGTCCGAAGCTGCGCAGAACCCCGGTGATGGACGTGTCGAAGCCGGTCATGATGGCGCCCACCCCGATGATCGTGCCCGTGCCGATGATGACTCCCAACACGGTCAGAAAGGCGCGCAGCTTGTGCGACCGGATGGTCTGTAGCGCCAGCACGAATCCGTTGACGAACGCCTGGCTGGTCATCATGGTTATTTCTCCACGCGCAGCGCTTCAATCGGATCCAGCCGGGCCGCCCGCCGCGCCGGATAGATTCCGAAGAAAAGCCCCACCATGCCCGAAAGCCCCACTCCCAGAAACACGGAAGACCAGGGCAATGCCATGGGCACTGCCGTCACGTTGCGCACCAGCACGGCGAGCATCCAGGCGATCGCCACGCCGGCCAAGCCGCCGGTGGCCGCCAAGCACGAGGACTCCACCAGGAACTGGTTCAGAATGTCCCGCCGCCGTGCCCCCAGCGACTTGCGAATGCCGATCTCGTGCGTGCGCTCGGTCACCACGGCCAGCATGATGTTCATGATCACGATGCCGCCCACCAGCATGAACACCGACACGATGCCCACCGCCATGGCTGCAATCGCGGCTGTAAGCCGCTCCCAAAGGGTGACAAAGGCCTCCGATGCGAAGATCGAGAAATTGTCGTCCTGGCCCGGCCGCAGGTGCCGGTACGCGCGCAACAGGGTGCGCGTCTCGTCCTGCGCTTCGGCCAGATGCTCCTGATCGATCGCCTTGGCCACCAGCCGGATACCGGTGTGCGCGCCGTAAGTCTTGAAGTAGCTCTCCACAGGAATCATCACAAAGTTGTCCTGCGAGTTGCCGAACACGCTCCCCAACTCCTTGGCCACGCCCACCACCTGGTACGGCGTGCCTTCCACCTGGATCGTCTTATCGATGGGGTCCACGCTCTCAAAGAAACGGGTCCGGATGTCGTTGCCGATGAAGACCACCGGTGCGTGACGCCGCGCCTCTTCCGGCGTAATCCCGCGCCCGAGCGCCACCTGCACGTTGTTAATCGCCGGGATATTGTCGGTCACGCCCTCCACGTCCACATCCTCCATGGAGTCGCCCTTGTAAGCGACGCGCTTCCGCTTCGAGACCATCATGCCCACGCCTTTCAGCAGCGTGGCGTGGCTCTGGACGAATTCGTATTCATCGCGTTTGATCTCCGGGTTCCGCTTCATCATTTCGTAAAACTTCTTGGGGTCCCAAGGGCCGAACCACGCCATGCGGACGATACGGAACCCGTCGGCGCCCATGTTCGACACTTTGTCGGAGATGTACACGTTCATACCATGGATGAGCGCGGTGACGGCGATCAGCGTGGTGGTGGCCAGAATAATGCCGAGCAACGTCAGGAAACTGCGCAGCTTGTTCTTGTGCAATGAACTGAACGCGATGCGGGTCGCCTCCCAAAAGGAGGCGCTGGGGCGGAACTTGCGCGTATGGCTCACAGGGGTTCACTGAAGAGACGGCTCGGAAGGCCTCTTTGTTCCTGACGAAAAAACGGCCCCAAAATAACGGCCCGATGTGTTAAAATCAAGTTGTATCTCAACCGCGGACAGCCCGATTGACCGCTAGTCTTTCCAAATCAGGGGGGGGCGCAACGGATTCGACGGGATTGAATCGTGGTGGGGAGGCGTGCCGGGTTCCGAGCTCCCGTAAAACGATCGGAAAAACACAACTGCCAACTCGCAGTTTGCATACGCTGCTTAATTAATTAAGTGGCCGCTCCAGCCGTTGAGCCCGCGCGGCGGTGAGTGAGCGTCATTTTGCGGGATAGGCTGAAGGCTTCGGTCCGGAGCGTAAGGCCGAGATCAATCGGGCTAGGCGGGCGCCACTCTTGCCGATTCTGAGGCGGACGCTGAAGTTGCTGAATCGCGCTACGCACGTAGTTCTCTTCATTGCGGGCTTTCTCGGACGCGGGTTCAACTCCCGCCGCCTCCACCACTCGATTTAACGCCGGACGCAAAGCGCGCTATTCTGATTGTGCACTTATCCCCCCCTGTCTCTTCGCAGGCAGGGTGCGAGACCGGCTGAAAGGCCGGTCTCAGAGATTTGAGTTGAGAGTTCTGACTGGCACAATCCCGCGCCTACTGCGCCAGCGCCTCCACCGGCGCCAGCATGCGCTGCTTGCGCTTGCCGGCCTTCAGCCACTTCTCCACCGTGTAAGGGCCGCCGCGCTCGTTGAGCGTGGGATCAAGGGAGCCGCGGAAGATTCCCTCAGCACATCATGGCGCATCGGAGACCAGATGGTAGCGGCGATGGGGGGCTTGTGGTCCGCTGCCGATTTCCGCCACCAGGCCGCGCTCTACGAGCGACGCTAGACGCGTTCGGGCGGCGCGCGGAGACAGACCGATTCGCTTGGCTATCTGGGACGTTGAAAGTCCGCCCCCGGAACTGGCGGCTAGTGCGCCAAGGATGGCTTGGTCCCGTTCGTCCTTTGCCGGCGCGCGCCGGCGTATGGCCGACAGGGTGACTCGAAAGTGTGTTCCGATTTCTTCAAACTGAGGAGCGTCCAATCCACGCTCATGGCAAGCGGCGGTCATTCGTTGGATCCCGCTACCCCAGTGCTCGATCAGTCCCAGTTCCTGAAATACCCGGCCGATGACGCGGTTGCGGAGTTTGGAGATGCCTTTTTGGATGTCTTCAATAGTGAGGCCGAAGGGGAGCAGACCAGGGTTTTCGACCTCCAGGCGATCGTCAAACAGGGCGACGCGGATGGGAGCGCCGTGTTGAGCGTAGTCGGCATGAACAATCGCGTTCATGATTGCTTCGCGGATCGCAACAACCGGAAACGTCCACAGGTCGAATCGCTTTACCGGTCCGATGACCGCTTCGCGAGTCATGTGCTTTCGGTAATTAACCGGCCAACGGCGCACGCGACAGCTTCCAGGTGGGAGGCAGTTGAGACTTCGTTCAGGAG
>PKYZ01000881.1 GCA_003132865.1 Bryobacterales bacterium | reverse complement strand
TGCCACTTGGCGCCACTACCGGTCCCATCTCGGTAACTACGCCGAATGGAACCTACGTAACGACACAAAGCTTCACCGTGAATTAGCCACCGACTGGTAAGTGAAGCGGGCGCGGTTCCCAAAACGGTAAAGCGCCCGGTTGCATCGGATAGGAAGCGGCGGCTACACTGGAGCCAGTCGCCGCTGCCTTGCCAGCGCGGGGACTTCTCTCATGCGTTTCATCCCCTGGCCCAGCGTGATCGCTTGGTCCACCGCGGTGTGCTGGCCGGTCCTTCTGATGGCCCAGTCCCCCGCCCCGCCCGGCGACAACCCGCCCATCCCGCCGGTCAATACGTCCATCACGGTCACGGACCGAATCGCGGCCCATACGCCGGCTTCTATCTCTACTCTCGACCAAACCCAAATCGGCGAAGTTCCCGGCGTGAACCTGGATGACCGCTTGCGCATCGTTCCGGGCTTCAGCTTGTTCCGCCGCTCTTCCAGCCTGGTGGCCAATCCGGGCACACAAGGAGTGTCCCTGCGCGGTTTGGGATCCACCGGCGCCAGCCGTACTCTAGTCCTGTGGGACGGTATTCCGCTGAACGATCCGTTCGGCGGCTGGGTCTACTGGACGCGCGTCGCGCCCGAAGATCTCAGTGTGGTGGAGGTCTCGCGCGGCGCTTCTACCAGCGTGTTCGGAGATTTGGCCATGGGCGGCGCGATCTCCCTGTTTTCCAGGCCCGAAGCGCCCTTCCATGCCGAGTTGGGCATTGAAAGCGGCGCGGAAAGCACGAACGAGACCCATGGCAGCATGGCGTCAACCTGGGGGCACTTGGGGGCTTCGCTCGAACTGCGCGCACTGGGCACGGATGGCTACTTCATCGTGCCGGGCTACCTGCGCGGATCTGCCGACCGCCGCGCCAATGTCCGCTTCATCTCCGGCGCNNGGCGCGCCTCGATTGGCTTGGCGCGCAAGACCAGTTCTTCGTCAAGCTCGACATGCTGGCTGAAGAGCGTCAGAACGGTACGGCTCTGACCAACAATTCGACCAGCCTGGCACGCTGTCGGCGCACTATTCTCACGAGCTGTCGCAAGGCGTGGTTTCCGTGCTCGCCTGGCGCACACAGGAAGATTTTCGTTCGACCTACTCCGCTGTTTCCGCCAACCGCGACGCCGAGGTGCTGACCGACCGTCAGAAGGTGCCGTCGGAGGCGACGGGTGCGGCTGCGTATGCGCAGCGGTCCGCGGCGCACTGGCACTTCACTGGCGGGGCCGACGTCAGCCGGGTGGAAGGGTATTCCCACGACGCGTCGCCAACCAGAACGCCCGTGGTTGCCGGTGGCACACAACTCCAAGACGGGGCGTTCGGCCAGTTCGACATTTCCAGGGGTCCGGCGCAGTTCTTCGCGGGCGCCCGTTACGACGCTACGGGGGTTGTCGCGGATCGCTTTTTCGCGCCTAGCGCCGGTGTGGCTGCGGGCAAAGGCATTCTTCGCGGGCGCGGGTCGGTGTACCGCGGCTTTCGGGCGCCTAAACTGAATGAGCTCTACCGTCCTTTCCGCGTAGGCGATGTGCAGACCCTGGCCAACCCGCTGCTCCGCCCGGAGACGCTCTTCGGGGCGGAAGCCGGGTTCGATCTATCCGGCCACTCCCGGCGCCTGAGCCTGACGCTGTTTCGCAATTCGCTGAACCACCTGATCACCAACGCCACTCTGAGCACGGGGCCGAACCTGATCCTGCGCCAGAAGGAAAACGCGGGCCCAGCCCTTTCCCGCGGCGGGGAGGCCAACCTGCAACAGCGGTGGCGAAACTGGCTGGGCCAGTTGGGCTACCTCTACGCCGATTCGCGTTTCCAAACCGGCCTGACTATCCCGGAGGTGCCACGCCACCAATTCGACGACGACCTCAACCAGTTCGTGCTTCCGGGCTATGCGGTGGTTCAATTCAGTGCGCGCCGCGAGATTTGCCGCCACCTCACGGCGACTGTGGCGATCGAAAACTTGTTGGATCGCCAGTGTGTAGTCGCTCGCAGTCCGACTCCCAACATTGGCGCCCCTCGGCTATGGCGCGCCGGACTGCGCTGGGCGCTCTGAAGGCGAGGGTGCGTGCGCCACGTCTCCCACTGGAAGGTCCATAATAATGGGGACCGCCCAACAGAGCGCCGGCCGTACCGCCGCGCGCCGAGGCCAGCATCCGGCCCGAATAGCCGCTTTATGACATTCGAAAAACTGAAGCAGTTTCTGAACCAGATCCCATTCAACGCGCTTGTCGGACTGAGGCTGGTGCGGTTGCATAAAGACGGCGTCACGATTGAGTGCCGGATGCGCCCCGAGCTGCTGAACGGCTCCGGCGTGCTGCACGGCGGGGTGACGGCGACGCTGGCCGACGTGGCGGTGGGCATGGCGCTGGCCCGGCACCTGGGCCGTCCGCGCGCCGCGACGACGGTGGAGATGAAGGTCAATTATCTGCGGCCGGTGGCGCATGGCAAGATCACGGCGCGGTCGCATCTGGTGAAGGTCGGCGCGCGGCTCTGTTGCGGGCGGGTGGAGATTTGCGACGGGGAGAAGCGGCCGGTGGCGGCGGCGCTGATCACGTACATGATTCTGGACGGATAAGTGATAGTTAAGCATCGCTTAAGCATCGCTTAAGCAGGGAATTCTGCACAAATCCGGATACATGCCGCGCGTAAAGTTCTCTCCAGCTTCTCTCCGGATGCGGCCTTAGAAATCTGGTATCATGGAATCGAATTTGATTTGCCCGCAAAACCTGGCCGAGAGTTGCGCCTAGTCTGCTCGCTTTCAAATACGAGGAGATCACGTGAAGAAGATTTTCGTAGGCAACTTGGATTTCAAGGCGACGGAAGAATCTATCCGCTCGCTTTTCGAGCAGCACGGGACCGTGGAGCGCGTCAGCCTGATGACGGACCGCGATACCGGCCGGTCGCGCGGCTTCGCTTTCGTGGAGATGACCGACTCAGCCGAGGCGGAACGCGCCATTGCCGCCCTGAACGGGTTTAATTTCGGCGGCCGCGCGCTGAACGTCAACGAGGCACGCCCCAAGGTAGAGGGCGGCGGACACGGCGCCGGTGGCGGCGGCTTCCGCCCGGGACGCGGCGGCGGCGGAGGCGGCGGACCTCGCCAGCGCCGCGAGCCCCGCTGGTGAGCGGCGGGGCAGCCGCAAAGGCTGCGATTGACTCAGCCCACGAGAAGAGCGAAAGAGGAACTTTATGGCCATGAGATCGCGCACGACATTCAAGAAACGCCAGAAAGAACTCGCCCGCCAGGAGAAGCAGCGCGACAAAGCTGCGCGGCGGGTCCAACGCAAGCTGGAGAAGGGTTCTCCGGAAGCTGGGGAGGGCGGTTTGTCGGACGAAGGCCTAGACCTGGAAGACGATTTGGCGGAGGATGCCGACGACGTTTTGGAGCCGGTCGCGCCATCCAACGGAAGCGAACCGCATTCTCCGAGTGAGGCGCATTAAAGGCGGAAGACGGAAGTCAGGAGACAGAAGCCGGAATCGCCGCGCTTGTTTATTCTGACTCCTGTCTCCTGGCTCCTGTCTCCTTGGCGCTATTGCGCCAACGCTTTTTCGATTGCGGCAGTTACCTCCGGATCGTCGGGTTTAACCTTCGATTCGAAGCGGGCAACTATCGCGCCGTCCTTGCCGATCAAGAATTTGGTGAAGTTCCACTTGAT
>PKYZ01000823.1 GCA_003132865.1 Bryobacterales bacterium | reverse complement strand
CCATCTATCACTGCTGCGCTCGCCTGCCGCTGCCCGTCGAACGCTAATTACACCGTTGGGACAGGAGCCTCTTTAATATTGGGGCCTTCGAAGATCAACTGCTTCTTCTCGTTGCCGCTTTGTATGGAGATCTCGATTCTGGTTGATTCTGGTGGGCTCCTTCTTGAGCGTAGTCTTAATCGTGTCGGCGAGGACGGTCGAAGACAACACCGCGAGGATAATAGTACCCATTGTCCCAGGGCCGGGAATAGGGATCGTTGGCCGTCCCGTTTCAGCATCAACAGTCTCAAACTCCGCGTTTGGTAAGCTCTTGTAGAACCGTAGATCGAAGTCCCCTTCCCAACCTTCTTGAAAATACGCGCGGACGCGCAGGGGAGCAGCGATCACAATGGTCACCTCCGCAAATCGGGTTCGCGAACCAACTTCCCCATAACTTACGCGATCAGTTTCTCCACCGCGTCGCAGAACGTCTCAATCTCGGGCACGGTCGTATAAACGTTGGGCGTGATACGCAGACCCTTGAACTGCGGATGCACGATCCCAACCGTAAGGATGCGGTACTTCTCCCACAGTTGGTCGGCCAAGGGGCCCGGTTCCCTGCCCTCCACCGACAGCAGCCCGATACCGCAGCTTTGCCGGGGATCCGAGCTGGTGGGCGTGGATACGCGCGGCAGGCGGGTGAGCCGCTCGGTCCAGAGCGTGCGCAGGTAGCGCAGGCGGGCCGCCTTGCGCTCCACGCCGATCGCCGTGTGAAACTCCAGCGCGTCGGAGATGGCGTTATGGTTGGCCGCCGGGTGCGTGCCGATTTCCTCGAATTTGCGAATGTTGTCCGTCATCTCCACCGGCGCGGCCATCAGCGGCCACAGTTTGGCGATCTTGGATTTGCGCACGTAGAGGAAGCCGGTGCCATGCGGCGCCAGCAGCCACTTGTGCAGGCTGACGCCGTAGTAATCGCAATCCAGATCGGCGTGCTTGAAGGGGAACTGCGCATAGGCGTGCGCGCCATCCACGATGGCTTCGATGCCCCGGCTGCGCGCCATTTGGCAGATGCGCTGCACCGGGAAGATCTGGCCGGTGAGGTTAGTGATATGGCAGAAGTGGATGACGCGGGTGCGCGGCGTGATGGCGCGCTCGAAGCGTTCCGCCAGATCGTCCAGCGAGGGCGGCGGCGTGGGGAATGAGATGGTCTTCAGCACGATGCCGTCGCGACGCTCACGCTGCTTCCAGGTGGTGATCATGCGCGGATAATCTTGATCGGTGGTCAGGACTTCGTCGCCGGGCTTGAGCTCGAGGCCCAATTGGCAGATTTCCAAGCCTTCGGATGCGTTGCGCGTGATGGCCATCTCTTCCGGATCGCAGCCGAAATCGGCGGCCAGCCTTTGGCGCACGGTTTCCACCTCCGGCTCCAGCACTGCCCACATAGTGCGCGCCGGAGCGATGTTGCTGAACTCCAGGGCGCGCCGCATGGACTCCTGCACCACGCGCGGCGAGGGGCTCACGCCGCCGTTGTTCAGGTTGATGATGTTCCGGTCCAGCGTGAAGGCCGATTGAATCTCGCGCCAGAAATCCTCGTCGCGCGCCAGATCCTCGGCGGCGCGATTATTTCCCGCCGTGGCGGCGCGGGCTCGGTGGCTGGAATCGGGACGCAGCAGGGCTAATGCGCCTGCAGTCCTCAGAAAATAGCGGCGCTCCATGGAACCTCTCTTTGCGCGACCGTCAGGCCGTGTTGCCTATTGTAACGCCGCGTTGACGTGGCGCACGCACTTTTGCGTGCCGGGGTGCCCTCGGGGCCCGGCAATCTTGCCGTCGCCTTTCCGGGGCCGACGAACCGCAGTGTCGTCACATCCTCAGCGGAGCTCGCCGGCCAGCCCATTGCGTCGATCCATCGATCCGATCGGGAGGCTGCTCTATGCAGCCGTTCCTCGCCCCAACTTACTCAGTGAAGTACGTAGCGACTCCCGGCATTGGCCTGGAGTTGGGCATTCCAAACCGCACCCGGGTGTACACTGGTGTGGGTACCGGGAGTAAGAAATGCAGATTCTGACAACGGCGACTTGTCCGGCATGTAGACTGCTGAACCCCGGCACCGCCGTGCGATGCGACTGCGGATATGATTTCGCCTCTGGAACGATGCAAGAGCCGCATCTGCGGGAGGGCGGGAATTCACGGGAATACCGGATGGGCGGGATTCTGTCAGTGGTTTCATGCTGTCTGACAATCGCGGCTACCGTCTCCACCGCCGTGGTCGTCGCGTTGTCCGACGGCACCCCGGCATCCATTATGGCCAAGCTGACGCCCAATGGTCTGCCATCGATGCAAGCAGTCGACCCGCGGATACTGGCATTTTTGTTGCCCATAGTGGTCGCAGCGCTGCCAATACTGTTCCCTAAGCAGGCCACCCGGATCGTGTCCGCGCTTCTCCTTTGGGGTTTCAGTCTTATCGGTGCCGCCTCGATCGGGCTTTTCTGCATTCCAGCGGCAATCGTCATGCTACTTGCTGCGTGCGCCAGGCCGGTTCCGGCATGGCCCGGCGACCCTCATCGCGTACAGCGTCATCGGCTCTCACTAGAAAACCAGCTTGAGCGAAACCTGTAAGATCCTCGGGAAATTGTTCTGGAATGGTGGTATGGTGCCGAAGCCGGTCCAGGTGCCGTTGGCCTGCTTCACCGGTCCGCCGTCGTACGGGTTTGTGTCTGGACCGGGGAACAGGACGCTGTTCGTGATGTTGAATGCGTCCGCGCGGAATTGCAAGCGCACGCTTTCGCGAATCGGGAAGATCCGCTGGAGTGAAAGGTCCAGATTGGGCACTTGCGGCTGGCGCAGCGCGGAAACCTGGTTCGGAAGGGTCAGGATATAGAAAGGATTTGTGTCCGGTTGCCAGCAGTTCAACGGGTTTCCGCCACAGTTGTAGATCCACTGGCTGGTAGTGGGTCCGCCATCGGGCGTGAACTTATGGGAAGAAACATAGTTGAAACCTAAAGCCAGACCGGGGAGGTTGCTCGCTTGCGCGCCGGGAAGACCTTGCGGGAAGCCTGTCTGAATCGCCAGAACGTTGCTCAGAACCCAATGGTTGACTACTAACCCGAGCGCCTTTCCGAACGCCGATTCGGACTTGATGTTAGGAAGGTTGTATACCCCCGTGAGCGTGAAGACGTGAGTGCGGTCGGTGGGCGCGATTTGGCGCAGAAGTTCCGGATCCTGATAAGGGAAGGTATTCAGGTAGCCGGTGGCCTGCATGGTCTTCGAGTAAGTATAAGCGGCCCGGAAAGTCACACCGCGGGAGAGCCGCTTGTCTACCTTGACTTCCAAGCCGTTGTACCAGCTCTTTCCCAGTGGGTCCGTGTAATCGCCGAGCGGCCCTGGAAACTGCGGATAAGGCATCTCGAGATAGAAAACAGGCAATCCGGGCAAGCCGCCCAATAACGAGCCGGCGGGAACGCTGGGCACGCCGTAGAATGGGTTCGGCACTCCCTGCACAAACTGGCCGGGGTTGGCCGCCGCCTCTTGCATCATCTGCTTGGTCCAGGTGCCGTTGATCATGATCGAACCAAGAGCGCCGGAATAGCCGCCGCCGGTGCGCAAACGGTCGGTATAATTGCCGGCATACCGGACTTCCAGCAGGATCTGAGAAGGCAACTCCCGCTGGATGCCGAACGAAAACTGCTGCGAGCGGGGGATGCGCCGCCCGGGGAAGTCGAGCGTCTGATTGTTCCCGACGCCTGTCAGCAACCCGAGCGAACTGCCGGGCGGCGTCAGAATCCCGTTAGGAAAAGGGTAGCCGCTTGCAAAGTAGTTCTGGGGCACCTCGTTGGGATTGATGGAGCCGGTGTATAACGTTTGCACCGAATAACCCTGGTTTGTGCCGGCCTCCATGCCGACTGTGTACATCAAGCCCCATCCCCCGCGAAGTACCGTCTTCGGATCGAGCTGGTAAGCGAAACCGAACCGCGGGCCGATATTGCTGTAGTCCGTGTTATAGGCGTCGCGCGGTTGGCCATTCTGGCCGGCAAACAGAATCCCTCCGTAAAGCGTGGCGAGAGTGGAGGGGTCCAGACCCGCGGCGCTCAAGTAAGGGCCATATGCCTGCAGGTTGGCCTGGTAGGCCGGGTCGTTGGTGATGGGATTCACGCAGCTCAGGCACATTCCCCGATTGAGTGAGTTGTGGCGCTCCCGTACGCCGTCCTGCACGTCATACCGCAAGCCGATATTCAGCGTGAGCCGCCGCGTGGCATGCCAGTTATCCTGCGCATAGAGCGCCCACACGGGGTAGCCCTCGAAGATCGTGTTGTTGTTGTCCAAGCCGCTGCCGATATCCGGAAGCCCGAGCAGCAGGTCGGCCATCGTAAAACCATCCTTGACACCGCTCGTATATCTCCCATTTGGGCTGGCCTGGGTGAACTGGGTGCCAAAGGTGAAGTAGCCGTTGGGGCTTCCCACCGAGGCGGGATTGGCATACTGAATCTCGGAAAGGTCGCCGCCGAAGTGCAGAGTGTGCTTTCCCTTGATCAAGGTGAAATCATAATTGAAGCCGATGTTGTTGTAAGTGTTGTTGCCGACACTATTTCCCACAAGCTGCGGGTAGATTTCAGAAAAGGTGAACTGCGGCAGTAGCTGCTTGGTTGTCGTCGGGACCGCCGGCATGTGCAAGCCCAGCAGGGTGGCGGGATCGTAGTCCTTAGTAACGTCACCGTTCGGGAAGCTATCCTGGAAGCGGGAGAGTGACAGTTTGACATCCACCAGGAAGCTTGGCGAGAACGTGTGCGTCAAGTCCTGGCTGGCCATCAGTTCCTGGCGCATGCTGTTGATGTTGCCGTTTTCGGCGGGCGGAGGAAATCCACTGGAGTCGCGGAACTCCGTGCCGTGCTGGAAGGCAAACAGGCTGTACATGCGGGTCTTGTCGCTGGTGTCGTAGTCCACTCTCACGATGGGCTGGTCGTACCTGTACTTGTCGGGTACGTTGGCGATGTAATTGTTCAGCAGTGCCCCCGTATTCGTATTTGGCTGCGGGAACAGGTTCAGGATATTCGCGCCGACGGAACTGATCCGGTTTGCCGGCATGGTGTCGTTCGGAAAGGGCGTACGGAACAGGTTGCCGCTGCAACTATCCACCGGCCCTCCGGTGCTGCAGGCCAGCGTTGCGGGGTCGAAGATAGTGTAACCGGTTTGCGTGAAGTTGACGCCCTCGCCGCTCTGGGGCCGCAGGTAGGCGGGGGGCACGGTGGAGAGAGTGGTGAAAGGAATCGTCTGCCGGTAGCCTTCGTAGCTGCCGAAGAAGAAGATTCTGTTCTTCTTCGCCGGACCGCCGAAGGTGCCGCCAAACTGGTTCTGTTTCACCCCCTGCCTGGGAATACCATTGAGATTGTTCTCGAAATTGTTGGCGTTCATGACGCCATTTTCCAGATACTCGTAGGCGTCGCCATGGAACTGGTTGCTCCCGGACTTCACCACCATACTCACGAATCCGCCGCCGGACCGCCCGTAGCGGGCGTCGTAGTTGGTGGTCTGCACGTTGACTTCCTGCAGCGCATCCACGTTGGGCGCCAGTTCCCAGGTGCCCTGGGCTCCGTTGTTCTGCATGGTAATGTTGCTGCCATTCAGGGTGAATTGCTGATAGCTCTGCACGCCGCCGCCTAATGTATAGTTATTGGAAACATCCCAGCCCCTGGTGCCGGAATAGCCGGATGCGCCGAACTGGGTCTGGAGAAATTGCGAACCGGGCAGAGTGCCCAACATCGTATAGATCTGGCGGCCGTTCAGCGGGACGTTCTCGAGCTCGCGCGTGGTGAGCTCGTTGTTTCCGACCGAGTTTTCCGCATCGAGAAGCGCGGCGGTACCGGAGACCGTAACCGTCTCGCTGGTGGCGCCCAGTTCCAGGCTGACGTTCAGCACGGGGGACGCGCCGGCCGGCAGGACAACGTTGTCCTGCACCTGGGTCTTGAATCCTTCCGCGGTGACAGAAACGGTGTACGTGCCGGGCAGCACGTAGGGGATGAGGTAGTCGCCCGAGTTGGTGGTCGTGGCATTGTACAACTGCCTGGTAGCGTTGTTGACCGCCTGAACCTTGGCTTTGGGCACGACGGCCCCCGAGGGATCGGTCACCAGTCCGCTCAGCGTTCCGCGGAATTCCTGAGCATTCAAGGCGGCTGGGAGGATGAGCAGCGCAAATCCGAGCGCCACCCAGGACTTCGTATTTGCTTTCATCGGAGGCTCCCTTCTTTTTCCCGTTAGCCGGGGCGTGCTCCAGCGCCGGGCACTAGCCATTCCGGTAATCGCCGGACGGCTCGACACCGAATTATAGGAGTTGCGAATCTGAAAAGCAAGGCTGCCGTCCGCGGTTAGAAGTAGATGAAATAACTGTGCCATCCTTGTGGGGCAGCCAATCTTGGCTGCAGTCGGCTTTCAGCCGGCTCTGGACTTTGGCGTTTTGTGGGGCGGGCCTCCAGGCCTGCGCGGGTCCTCCAGGACCCGCTAAGGCTTTCAGCCGGCTCGGGCGGGCTGGAAAGCGCGCCCGCAGGCAGGATTGCCTGCCCCACTTGGATCCGGTCCGGATCTAAATTGGCACAGTTAATTCATGACAGGCCCTTAGGCCTGCTCGGCCAAGACGAAGCTGAGCTGCAATTTCACGCATCCGTGACGATATATGCCATTACCCTGTCACCGTAAGCCTGCGGTCGGAACCCGCAGCAATGGCAGCCCGTGCCGCGTGATCCAGGATGATGCAGCCGTCGCTCGCTGAGTGGTTCATCTCCATGTTGTCGCCGTGGATGAAGAATTCCGATCGGCCGAACATTTCGTTTGCCGGGTCGGGCGTCAACGGCATCGCCAGTGGTCCGAGGTGGTCGGGCGGTTCGAGTGGCTCCCCGATGGCGTAGACACCCTGCGGAATCGGTCCAACGTCGTGCACGTTCTGCGTGGCTGGGTTGTTTACGCCGACGCCGTGTCCGCTGTAGCCGGTGACCAAGAGGTTTCCTTCCGCGTCGCACAGTTGTCCTGTCGATTGACTATAGGTCATTCCCTGTATTGTATCCTACGACTGTCTCTGGGCCGTACTTCTACGGAGGTCATCCAGCGTTCGGATGAGTTGAAGGACATCGGCGGTACCGGTCTTGGGCGAGCAGTGCACGCCAGGGAGGGCGTTTCATCTCGGAAGAGCGGAGATCTGATCCACTTTTTTCCCCGTGCCCGGATGAGGCGGATGTACAATCGAAGGCGCCAAGAAGGGCGCCCCATGGTTCGAAGGATTGGCCCACGCTTGAAGCTCGAAGGCCAACAACAGAACCGTCCGAAAAAGAATAACCTTACTGATCTCTCCCCAGCTTTGTAGAGGTTACCCGGTTTTCTGATCACGCGTTTCGTCCTTCCCTTCCCCGCTGAAAACAAAGGCCCAACCTCAATCCGTGAACCGAATCCGCGTAGCTGCCGTGCTATCCTCACCTTGGGAAGTCCTCGCACTAAGCGGGCGTTCGCTTTGCCCACCCGCCGGACTCACGGCCTCGAAATCCCGGCGCAGCACCGGCTAGCTCGTGGAATGGTTCATAAATCCACGCCAGATCATTGAAAATAGAATATTTAACCAAGCCACAAACGTGAATTGGCTTTGTTCGGCAGATTTCTCCTGCAAAGCCAATCACGCTTCCAAAAAACACTAAGAGCCGTCGGTCTCCACCCCACCGGCGCCCGCCCCCGGTTACAGTAAAGATTGGCCCAACTCCTGATAGTCGACGACGACGCCAACACCCTGGCGTCCCTTTCCCGCGCCTTCCGCCTCGCCGGCCATCAGGCCACCGTCTGCGACAACGCCGCCCGCGCCCTCGAACTCATCAAGACCGAGCGCTTCGACATGGTGCTTTCCGACGTGGTCATGCCCGGCAAAGACGGCCTCGCGCTGCTCGAAGATCTGAAAGCGCAGGGCGTGCCGGTGCCGGTGGTCATGATCTCCGGCCAGGCCAACATCGAAATGGCCGTGCGCGCCACGCGGCTGGGCGCTGTCGATTTTCTGGAAAAGCCGCTCTCCACCGAGAAGTTGCTGCTCACCATCGACAACGTCCTGCGCATGAAGCGCCTGGAGGATGAGAACCGGCAGTTGCGGCAGCGCGTCGGAAAGCACGAGATCGTACACTCCGGCGAAGCCATGCGGCGCGTCATGGCGCAGGTGGATCGGGTGGCCGCCAGCGAGACGCGCGTTTGCATCCTGGGTGAGACCGGCACCGGCAAGGAGC
>PKYZ01000009.1 GCA_003132865.1 Bryobacterales bacterium | reverse complement strand
GGTAGTGCGCTATTTGTGTGTGGCTGCCTCGGAAGCAGTACGCACATGAACATCCAGCCCCGCATCTTTGATTCTCTGGCGCAAGCGGCGGTAAGTGTCCAAAATCTCCCCGAGGGCCGTCAATTTGGCGCCGCAGTTGGGGCATTCGTCGTTGTGAAACTTGTAGTTGTCTGCGATCAGCGTGATCTCCGTCGAGCATTTGGCGCATCGGCAACTGATCCTCTCAAGCTCCAAAAGGGTGAAGACCTGCTCTTGCGTGCTCATTACGCTATCCTTCGGCAACGGTGACTTGCCAGTTCGCGGCAATTACGATTGTAATTGAAAAACCAGGATGACGAGAAAAGAAATTGCCGAGATGGCGAACGATCCGGCTCGCGCTGAAGAGTTCCGGAAAGTGTCGAATCGGGGGTGTGGTCTGGGATGCCTGGGGCTGCTGTTGATTTTGGTGGCTCTGTGTTTGTTCGCATCTTTTGGAAATGGCGGCCATCAATTTACGACGCCCGATACACAGGACAAATATCAAAAAGCCGCAGAACAGGGCGGTTGTGGTTCTCAAGCCGAATGCGACGCCGTAACCAAAACTCTGAAAGACGCTTGCGGCGATGGGGGCTACATTGACTGCAAGTAATGCACGCTTAAGCCGGACTCGACATCGGCTTGTCCCAGTTGGACTCCTTTGCTTTCATGCCTGTCCCAGTATGGCCAGTCGAAAGCGGGGTCACAATTCTACCGTATCCCTAAGCGCGTATGCTCTCGCTTGTCCGCAATCACTGATTGTACTGGGACAAGTGGGACAGTGAAGTGAGCAAAGGACTTAGAATGGGCCAAGAGACTGGTCCCATTCTGGGTCAGACCCAGAAACCGGGACAGGCCACCTGTTAAACTTCTACTCCCACGGCCTAAGGCCCAATCCGGCCAGGCTTGGGCTGCGGCCGGTACTGCCACGGACGAATGCCGGTTATCGGATCGGCATTCCCTCTGAACCGTTCCCACCTCAGGTGTCTCAGCACTTTTGCCACCGCGTTGGCATCCTTTTGCGTCTGTTCCTTCAGATCCTTGCCTATGCATTCCGTTAAGATCTGCGGAACACTAACCGGCCCCACCTCCTGCCAGTGCTTCGTAGCGTACTCTGCGACCCTGTCGTCCCAAGGTCCAGGCTGATAACGTGCGTCTTGTTCGGCCGTTGCCAGGCACATTTCCTCGGACGCGCTCAGCCACCACTCTTCGTCGGTGCGATAACGATCCAGTGCCTCTGCCCACAGTTGATCCCGGTCTCGTCGAATGCCTTCGATGTCAATCTTGTTGACGCTCACCGGCCAAAAGCGTCGCCCGCCCGTCTCGTCGGTCAGCCAGGTTTGACTGTTGACTGATCCGGCGAAAACAGACTGCCGCGGCAGGCTGACCACCCGGCGGCCGTAAGGCAGGCGGACCGGTCTACCCGGCGAGTCAGAAACGCCTTCACCTGCGGCGTGTGGCGTTCGCCCTTAATCGATTCGAGTTCCGCCAGTTCGGCGATCCACACGCCTCCTATCTGTAGTACCGCGTCCTTCGTTCCTAGTATGGCCACATCGTCTGTGAAGAACTCGTCGCCGGCGAGCGTGCGTAGAGCTGTACTCTTTAACGCGGCTTGTGGACCTTCAAGGACCAGGCAGTTGTCCATCTTACAGCCAGGGTCATAGATTCGCGCCACGGCGCCGATCAGAAACTTGGGACCGACGGTTGTGATGTACTCGGTACGTTCGGCACCAACATAAATCACCAACCAATCATTCAGCCGGGGTGTGCCGTCCCAGTCAAGGGAGTCGAGGTATTCGCGGACAGGATGGTAAGAGCGCTCGTGCGCCACGGTCTGCGCAGCATCGGCGGCGACACTCTTGCATACACCAATCTGGCGGCATTGGAGCCACGCATTGGCACGCACGTCGTCTTCGTCGGTCCAGTCGAAAGGGATAGTGCGAACCTCCCAGGGCGGTGAGGACCGCGCGACTATGGTCTGTCTACTCTCGTCGAACCAGAGCACACCCTGCCACTCGGGTGCGTGACGAAAGGCTACCAGGGCATTGTAGACGTTCGCCAGTGGGCAACCCTCTTCATCACCTTCGGATCTGGATCGTAATAGCCTTTCGGTCCACCCGACATTTATCTCGACAGGCCGGGCCGGTTCGGCGCGTGGAGCGGTAGCGGCAACCTCCATCGCTCGGTTGCGCAGGTCTTGAACGTCGTTGGATAATGGCATTGTCGATGTATTCCTTGTGAAGCGGCGCGCGTTCGGTTCCAGCCGGGCGCGCCGTTCATCGTTGAGCGGTACGCCGCGCGTCAATCCCCGGTCGTCAGGCCACTACCTTCAATTGCCCGCCAGCACTCCGCAGCCACTCCTGGATCGCAGCGCGTGGTAGCACATAGCGTTTCCCTACCCGGATTGATGGGATCGTTCNNCACATTGGCGGGCCGGGTGGTGGTTGATGCGTGTTGTTGTTTACTGTTCATGCACGTATTGTATCATGTGCATTCTATCCGCACATCGCTGTACTTGTACCTTCTTTCCCGATGTGCTTTACTATTGCCATGGATTCATTAGGGCGAGCGGTAAAGAAACTCCGCTCG
>PKYZ01000725.1 GCA_003132865.1 Bryobacterales bacterium | reverse complement strand
CCTCGTCATGGTCAAAGATTTCCTTGGACATGTCGATACCGATATGAAGTCCACCGAAGTCTACGTTCAGGCGGATCTCGAGATGAAACGCAAGGCTCTCGACTCGGCAAACGGCCCCCAAGCGACGCAGGCACCAACGCCCCGTCTATCATCGAGCCTCATCGAGTGGCTCGAAGCTCTGTAGCGCATTATGTAACGTACAAGCCCGGACCGCGGCGGAGATTCCCAGCCAAAGGCTCGGGTCTGCGCCGCCTCTTACCATGACGCGGGACTTACCATAATGCACACCCGGACCGTCTCGAATCGCCGCACGGGCGGTTTCGGCGCGTGCGGCCGGAGAGCGCGCAGCCGGTCGCGCACGATCGTGTAGTAGCCTTTAAAACCCAGCCTGCACAGTTCCTCATGCAGGCAAACCGCCCTTAGGTTCGGATAGCGCTCCCGCAGTTGCTCGATGTGGTCGGCGAATGGGTCCAACAGGCGCGGCCGCCGTGTGTGCTCCACTTCCACTACACCCGCCCTATGTTGTTCGTGATCCGCCAGCACGGNNATCGTCTCCGGCGCCTCGATGTCCAGGGTGGGGTCATAGGGGAGGCTCGTCCCGGAGACGTCGTCGTTGATACCGACCGTGAATCGCCGCCGGGGTCGCTCCTGCCCCAGATCCGCCAGCACGCCGGCGACGCTCCTGCGAGCCACTCCCAGCAGTTTTGCGATGCGGCGCTGTGAGGCACCGCCGTAGTGCAAGCGGATCATCTCGTTGCGTGTGAAGTCCCTCATGATGCGCGCCCCAGTTCGCCGACGAAATCCTGGCTCAGCGCCGCCACCGATCCGGCATCCCGCGCCAGCCTTTGGAAACGGGACGACAAGATCACGCGATCCGCTGGCGTCAGCCCCGTGCGCCCCTGGTGCGCCAGCCACACATCCATGCGGCCCAGCACATCCAGNNTATCCAGCAGCAGCCCGACGCGCTTCCATACCTGGTTTCCGGCTTCGCTCAGCCGCGGATCGCGCACCGCCGGGACCACTCCCTTGGCCTGGGAGAGCGATGCGCGAGGATGCGCCAGAAGATACTCTGGCTGGCGACGTTCGGCACACCCCAGCCAAAGGTGCACCATGCCGCCCAGTTCCGCGCTCGACAACGCCTCCCGCCGGATCGCTTCCAACACTTCCGCCTGGTTGCCCTCCGGCAACCGCACGATCAGCACCAGCCGGCGGCACAGCCAGCTCTGGTGCCGTCCCAACAGCTCCGCCACCTCCACCTGGCTCAACCCGTCCTCCCGCACTAACTAGAGCCTGAATGATCCAGGCTTCTTCCAGTTCCCGCGTGCGGCCCCCGGCGCGATTCAGCCCGTAGATGGCCGCCTTCGCCGTGCGCTCGTCGGCCTCCATGAGCCGCGCGGACAGATGCGGGATCTGCGCCAGACCGCGCGCGGCGCCCAAGCGTTTGAGACCGTCGATCAACTCGTAGCGCTCCTGGCGCCGGCACACGACAACTGGCGACAACTGCCCGTAGCGCTCCAGCGACCGCGCCATGGCGGGTTCCGCTTCCGGCACGTGTAAGCGATAGCGCCCGTAGTGTTCGCCGATCTCCTCCCACTTCAGATCGAGCAGATTGTTGTCAGCCCAGCAGCACTCGCGTCCCCTTCCTTGCGGGACAGGTTGCATGTAAGCGAGTGGCGCCGCTGGATCAATATGTCGGGATTAACTGGCCGCGCCATTCCCGCTGGCCGCACCGCCGCGGCCCGTCAACCGGCACGTGTCTGTTGCCACCGGCGCTCACGCTCCCAGACGCGCTCCATCGCACGCCGACACGCGTGCGAGCGGAACCTCTGCCGCGGCGAGCGCCGCTGGCGCACGAACCCCTGGTAGCAGCCGGGCCGGTCACAACAGGCGTCGAAAAAACTCTGTAGGGATTACCCTCGCGGCGTCTGGAACGGCTTCGCCTGCCGGCGGTTTTCGGTTCCTGACGCGCTCCCGATAGCGCCGGCTTTGCCCGTTGCGTTTCTGTTTGCCGGTCGCGGTGACCCGGTATCTCTCCTGCGCCTTCCACCGCGACCAGGCCCGCGCCGCCTTCCGGCACCCGTCGCTGCAATAGCGCTGCCGCGCGTGTCGCGGCCAAAAGCGCTGCTCGCATCCCTTGAGCAGGCACCGCCGCGACCCTCCAACGGCCCCTTGACGGGCGCAGCAGATCTTCGGCTCAGTACGGAATCAACAACTCTATCGCAAGATCAGATGCTCCTTCTGTGCCTACCATGATCAGACACCTACCGCGCGCCGCCTAGGCGAGGCGGCCCAGAGCGCTTCGTGCGACGGCCTCCGCAACCGCCGGAATTGCGCCCCGCGGTTTGGATCAACCCGCCGGCCCAGACGACGGTGCCGAAAGGAGGCGACAAGGTATAGACTAAAAGCGGACCGGACGAAGGATAGGGCACTGCTGGGAAGCAACCCGAGCGTCGCTCCGGTGGCCTTAGATAGGTTCGGCGAGGGGTCTTCTCTTCCCCGACCGTCTAGCGGGAGTTTACGGGGAGCCAGAGAGGCGCACCCCTAACCGGTAATGTTGTTAAGAGCTTACGGTCGATGGTTTGTATTACCCACGCAGGGTAATGTGGAGTTGATCCAAACCCAAGGTTTTGGCCAAGCCTTGCTGGGGCAGCGTCTGTTTGGAGAGCAGGGTGGTCACGCGGTGCGGACCTTTTTGGCCCTGGGGTGGGTAGAGTAAAACGAACTGCTGAATCTGGCGCAGTTCTTCCAGGAGTTGTTCCATGGAGATTCCGTCCCAGGCGGCCTGCGCCTGTTTATGCATGTGCTGCAGCAGGGAGATGCCCAGCATGCAGTAGAACGCATGGATGCGGATCTTGCGATCCGTCCAGTGATACATCGGTCCCCAGCCCAGCCAGTCTCCATCCTTCAGGCCCCGAAAGACTCTCTCAATATCTTGCTGGGCGGAGTAGCCCAAGGCCACTTGTTCGGCGGTCCAATCCATCCGATTGGTAAGCAGCACGGTGCGGCCCAGACGCTGCGTCACGAGTCGCTGCCAGGCGGCGGTGTCGAAATCAAACTGCAGCTTCCATCGACCGTCGCGCGATTCGATCTCGTAGCGGATCAACTCCTCCAAGAACGGTCCCGATAACCAACGCTGGATCTTACTCCGAATCTGGTTTTCCTTCCAGCGAGCTGCCGGCTTATTCAATTCCATAGAGAACCGCCGCAAGGATTGCAGGACCTTGCTGAGGCTGGTGGTGAGACTGTGCATCTGCTCGCTGGCAAACGAGGCGGAATACTTCAGCACACACAGATACTCTTGGCCGTGCACCAGCAAGTTTTCGGCTGTCGCGCGCACCCCCGGCTGCGCGCTGGTGCATAGCGGCAGTTGTTCCACCGCACGCTCCCGGAACGGAAGGGGGGCTTGATTCCAGGGCAGGGCCGAAATCCAACCCACGCCGGCCTCCGCCAGTTGCACGGTGTTGGCCAACGACGCACTGCCTTTATCAAACACCAACGTCACGGTGTCGCGGGCGATGTGAGTGCGATCCAGCATGCCCAACATGCGCTCCAAGGACACGGAGAATTCTTCAGCGTCGGCCACGTTGCCGCGATACACGTGATGACATAAGCTCAGGCCGTTGTCCCCATCCAGGACGTAACTCAGTCCCACTTGGCGAAGGTTATGCCGGCCTTGCTTGTTATGGGCGCGTTGGGCCAGTTCGTTACGCGTGTTACTGCTGGCGATGTAGGTGTAGAAATTGGTGGTGTCATAAGACAGCAGGCGCCGGCTCACCATTTGCTTTTCCTTCCACATATCCAGCAAGCGCAGTTGGGCCTGGTCCAATGGATCTTCCTCGGATGCCAGCGCATCATCCAGGCGCTGGGGCAGGATCTGCTCAAAGACATCCCAGAAGTCTTGGGAGCGGAAGCGCTCGGGTGGGATGCCCCAAGCGGAATGCAGAATGGTGCGGCGATACCAGTCGGCCACCTCGGTTTTGGGACCCGGCTGGCAGATGCGATGGATGGCCGCCAACAATACGTAATGGGCGGGGAAAGGGCCCGAGCGGGGAGCCGGCCACAGCGCCTCCAGTACGGCCCAGACGCCGGACTTCTGGGCCGCCAACCAGAGGGCGCCGGGCAAACCGAACTCGCGCGATGCGGCCGACACGGGGACGGGGGAGGTGCGGTCTTTCACCAGGGCGGCCACCTTTTCGGCGGAGCCGAGATAGGCATGGTGAACGATGCGCGGATGGCCGTCGACGCGGGCGCTTTCCACGAGGTAGTAGTAAAGCTGGTTGCCTTTCTTCTTGGCGACGAGGGAAGCCATATAGGGTAATACAATTATCGATCAATGGCAGCTACAGGTCAACCATATAGGCACAACAATGCAATTACGGCCTTCACGATATAGGGCAATACGTTTGCGGGAAGCCGGTGGGGCAGGATAAACTCTTTGGGCAGAGCGACTTACGGGCGACTGCCGCTCAACAGCCAGGGTGTTCCGAGTAAACTCCCGCTAGCTCCGCACGGGGTCTGGGGCTTGCCCCCAGAGCACGTT
>PKYZ01000301.1 GCA_003132865.1 Bryobacterales bacterium | reverse complement strand
GAACTGCGGCGCGGCGGCGGCGTGCTCGATCGCGTGCAGACTTATTTCGGCATTCGCAGCGTCATCGCGGAGAGCGGCAGAGTGCTGCTGAACGGCAACCCCTTCTTCCTGAAGATGGTGCTCGACCAGGGCTACTGGCCGGAGAGCATCCTGACGCCGCCCACCGACGAAGCCATCCAGTACGACATCCGCATGACCAAGGAGATGGGTTTCAATGGCGCGCGCAAGCACCAGAAGCNNAAATGGCCAACGCCTACGAATTCGACGACGCCTACGTGGCCCGTTTCACCAGGGAGTGGACCGCGGCGGTCCAACGCGACTACAATCACCCGTCGATCGTTATCTGGGTGCCCATCAACGAAAGCTGGGGCGTGCCCAACCTGCGCGATGCGCGCCAGCAGAACCACCTGAAATCGCTCTATGCCCTCACGCACTCGCTCGATGCCACGCGCCTGGTGGTGGACAACGACGGCTGGGAGCATACCGATATGACGGACCTTTTCGCCATACACGATTACGCGCGCACCGGCGATCTGCTCTACGAACGGTACAAGGATCTGGGCAAGTCCGGCGCCGGGGTTCCCGACAATTACAAGGCGTCGCTCATTCCCGGATACCGCTACAATGGCTCGCCGGTGGCGCTCACGGAATTCGGAGGCATCGCGTTCATCCCGCCCGGCCACGATGTGCCGCCGGAAGCGTGGGGCTACTCGGGCGTGGAGAAAACCGCGGACGCCGCCCTCGACCGCCTGCGCGGACTGTACGATGCGATAGCCCGTATCCCCGGCTTTGCAGGTCTGTGTTACACGCAGTTGACCGACGTGGAGCAGGAGATCAACGGCTTGATGACCTACGACCGCAAGATGAAGTTCGACGCGCAGAAGCTGCGCGAGATCAATGCCCTAGTGCATTAGTGGGGCAGGCTCCCAGCCNNGGCGGCCTCTCAGGCCGCCTTCCTGCCGGGTCCTCATCATCGTTGATGGCCCGCAGGGCATGGAGACAGGCTCCCAACTCGCGCATAGATATCAAAACAAAATCACGTCGCCGCCGGAGCGCATCCCTGACCGCGCGCGTTCACCTACCCCTGCTGGTCAGATCTCCTGTTTGCCGACACGACAAAGTGATTGCAACTTCCCACAACGGGACTTCCTTCCCGGGACGCCCCAGTCGAGATTCTTAACCCCGGCACGCCGTACCTCAGATGCTAGCCCGAGATGCTAGCTGGGGGACCCACATACCGAATGCCAACTGTCCAACCATCAGCCAACATGTATGAATGGGCGGTGGAAGAGCCATCGATGGGTTCTGAGGTAGTATGTGCATGAAACGCATCGCGCATTATTAGATCCATCTCCTCAGGCGACCTCGCATTCGGGTCAACGGCCAGTGCGATCAGCTCTAGATAGTGGCCAGCAACTCGGTCCGGAAATGAACGGAATTCCAAATGATAGCCGTTCTTCCAAAAAACTGAAATAAAGGGCAAAAGCTGTGCATGCTGCCGGTCGGCAGGCAACGGACGCCGGTACTCGATGTCGATTTGGCGACCATCGTTCAGGATACACGGTCGAGCCCAGGTTCTGAGCAGCCCGTGTCTCGGCTCTTCCGGCAATGGTGTCGCACCAAGTAGTGTGCACATGATCTGCTCCATTTGTTCCGGCGGTGGCACGGATAGCTCCATTGGAACTGCAATCAGGTCCAAGTCATTACCCGCCCCATTCCGCGAAACGGAGCCATGCAAGGCTAGCGCATAGCCATTGTCGAGGAATGCTTGATGCAGCTGCGAAAGAGCCTGCATCGCCTGTTCAATTGTCCATTGCGGCGCGTCGTTGTTGCCCCACTTCACTTCTCCATTATGAGTGGTCGGAATACTCGATTGTACGCTAGCTTCACGCCCCCCGACACGGCGCGGACTTCGGCCTCGAGGACGCCTGACAGGCGTCCCCCAACGGGACTTCTGGGGCGTGCTGTCAGGTCGGGGACGGTTAATCTCCCGAATTGCCCTCGACCGGACTGCATCGGCTCATGCGCTCAGGACCCGTTTGCCGAAAATGGAAAGTGTCCTTTGCGCTATAATCAATGATCTCCCGGCGAAAAGCCCATGGGCATCCTGCTCCGGAAGGTTTCGCTACAAACCGTGCTCAAGTTCAGGCTGCGGGTGAATTGTGCGAAGCGCGAACGCGCGTTGCCGTCTTCGCTGACGGTGCTTCACCCCTCGAAGAGGAGGCGCATGTGACGCAGCTGTCACTTGATTCATTCGGATGGGACCTTATCAAGGACGCTGCAAAGTTCTTGATCGGAGGTGCTGCGGGATGAGCCCTGAAGGTTGGGCGCGACCGCTGGCGCACCCGAAAAGCGCACTCATTCTGGCGACCGTTTCTGTCAAACGATCTGCGTCTTGTCATTGGAGGTTTTAGAGAGTTCCAGAGGTTTGAACCTTCTGGGTTGCTGGGAGTCGGAGACGCGATCGCCCTCGGCGAAATCCAGCGCTACGTCGGGAAAATCGGGGCCCCAGAACCTCAGGTGGTTTATGCTGCTCGGCTCAGTGGTGATGCGCTGAATGAGACGCTGAAGCACACGCTGATATCCCTCGGCGGACCAGACGCTAACGTGGTGACCCGCGAGGCGGTCAAGCTCATTGATTCGAGGTTGCGATTCGGAGACCCGACGATCAACGAGATCGCCATTCGAGACACAGGCGTCGTCCCGCCTCGCCTCTACGCTCCATCAACACCCGGTCACGACGACGCTACGACGGACTATGGCGTGATCCTACGTGCGCCCAATCCCACCGCACCCGGCAAGGAGATCATGATCATCGCTGGTTCGTTTGGCCACGGAACATTGGCCGGCACACGATACGTCACGTCTCCGGCGTTCCTTACGCTGCCGGTATCCAAGGCGCGAGACGCGTTTGAGAGCCTCGTCGAAACTGACGTGGTACGCGACGCGCCTCAGGCGGTCCGTCTAGTAATCGCGCGGAGTATTCAAACCGGCACTGCCACATCTGGGACGTAACGTTACATTGCCGCTGGAGGAGCGGTCAGCTATCCTTCGCAATCATAATGTCATGCTACGCCAGCGAGGTATTCCCGAGAGATTCTTGGTAATCCAGAAGTTGGTCCGAAACGGCGATCTGGTCAACTGGCGCCGAGCAATAACAATCCAGAGCGCAGCAACGATCCGGTCGGGCGCATCGTCGTGAACGGCGCCCACAATGCAGACGATCTGGCGTGCGGACTCCTCGAGCGTCGGTCCAAGACCTTTTGCAATGAAAACCTGGAATTGAGCCGATCGCCATCGGGCAAAACTGGCGCGCCATGGCCTCACGATCAATTCGCTCGGACCAACAAATCGGCGCAACACTACCTCTTTGCAACCGTCGTCCCTTCTCCGTCGCCCACTCGCACAAACAGATGCGCGATAGCCCGCTGGCCCAGCCGGTTGACGCGCTCCACACGCACGATGTAATCTCCCGGCTTTTGGAAAACATGCGTTGTGGTGGCGAATCCGTTCTTCGCAAGAGGCACTATATTACCGTCTGACTTCGTCCGGGCGGCGGCGCCGTCGCCAAAGGACCAGGTCTCTTCCCCATCGGTAGTGCCAAACGTCCGGACTTTGAAGGTTACCGAGGCTCCTGTAGCAATGCTCGTAGTCGGCCAGTATGCCGCCTGAATGGACGGAGGTGTCTGCTCCGGATGTTGCGGATCGAGCACATTCACCGTCTCGAAATCGTAGTCCGTGTGGCCCCGGTCGTCGGTGATCTTCAGTATCTCGCTGTAAGTGCCGGCCTCGGAGTAGATCCGCTCGACACTCTGCCCCGACGCGTGCCCGTTATCCGTGAAAGTCCATTCGAACCGTGCGATGCGCGAGTCGCTATATGACCGCGAGCCATCCAGCAACACCTTCTCCCCGACGAGTGCAGCCTGGTGAGGCCGCGCGACGGCCAGTACGTGCGGCTTGTACTGCCGCAAGTAGGCCTCCCATAAGAACGCATAGCCTTCGAGGGTCCCCAATCTGCCGGATGCTTGCCGGCTGAGGATCTCGTAGTGCAGGTGCGACCAGCCGCCGCTCCCGCCCTCCTTCCCCAGCGTGCCGATCTTCTGCCCCATGTCCACCCGTCCGCCCAGCTTCACCGACGGATCGAACGAGTACAGGTGCGTGTAGCGATGGTACCAGCCGCGCTCATCCAATACCCAAATGGTGTCGTTGTGCTGCGGGACAAGACTTGCGTTGTCTTTCTCGCTGTCGACGACAGCTTTTCCAACTCCCACCACCAGACCGCTGGTCGCCGCAAGGACATCCACCATGCCCTCGGCGCCCCCGATATCCAGGCCTGAGTGATAGTAAATCCGGCGCTTGCCGATACTCTCACCGTCGTCCACGTAGGTCGGCTCGTTGGCCATTTGCGTTCGCGTGGCGAACCAGCGCTGCCGGACCGGATAGACAAAAGAGCCTGCTGGCATGTACGGCGACTTAACGGGCCAGAGGCGCAGGCGGGCGTCTTTCGCCAGCGCCCAGTGGTCGGCGTTGGTGTCGCGGTAATAGGCTTTGGTGACTTCGCAGTCTACTTGCACGCTGCCGACGGCCACCGGAAGACGGTAATTGCCGCAGGAAAGCGTCGCGCTTGCGCCATTAATCTCCACGTCCACGCGAGCATCGCGGATGGCGGAACGGACCCGGTCGCGCGTCTCACTGGTCGAGAGCAGCTTCACGGTCGCGCTCTTGCCATCCGCGACCTGGACTCGCTCCGTCGCGCCAACATCAAGATCCACGACACGGAATAAGGGCTGCTGCGCAACGGTCACGTTAGCAACCAGGAGAAAGACGAATATGGCGCGGCGCATGATCGCCTCCTATTGCCACCAGCGTACCGCG
>PKYZ01000825.1 GCA_003132865.1 Bryobacterales bacterium | reverse complement strand
ACTACCTGACCCATGAGGAAATTGAAACGCTCAATCTTATAGTCTCGGCCTACCTCGACTTTGCTGAACTCCAAGCGCGCAGCGGCAAGCCCATGACGATGCGCGAATGGATCGCCAAGCTCGACAGCTTCCTAACGCTGAGCGATCGCGACCTCCTGACACATGCCGGGACCATCTCCCACGACGCCGCACTGGCCAAAGCGCAATCCGAGTTCGACAAGTTCCGGGTAATCGAGGACGCGAAGCCTCGGCCCGTAGATGTGGACTTCGAGCGGGCCGTCGAGCAGGCCAAGCAGATCGCTGCCGCCAAGGCGAACCGGAAGCCGAAAAAGAGGCCGGGGACATGATGGTTGCGACCACCTCACGCAGCCACCGGCCAATCGGCGTATAACGCCGCGGCCTGCTCCATAATCCGTTCAATGAGATAGTCGAAGTCCTCGCGCCGCACCTCGCGCATCCGCAAAACGCGCCGCACCGCCGNNTGAGGTTCCGTTTCACCGCCTGCACCACGTCGTGGATCAGGCTTGTGAGAAACTGCTGGTCATAAATCTTTGACAGGTTCTCCGCCACCGCATCATAAAAGGCCAGTTCTTCCGGCGCCAGATTCAACTCACTCGCCCGCTGCTGCTCCCGCAACTCCTCTTCGCGGATCTTCAACATCACTTTGATCACGGCAGCCGCATCAATTAGCCGGTTGTGATACCTCTGCAAAGTGGCCTCCAACAGTTCTCGGAACGAACGGTACTTGGCAAGATTGTTCTTCTCGCGATGCCTCAGTTCGCCTTGGAGCAACTGCTCCAGCAGCTTCAGCCGCAGATTCTCGTACGGACGGTCCTTAAACGTTTGCAGGAAGTGGTCGTCTAGAATCGAGATGTCGGCCTTCTCCAGCCCAGCCACCTTGAAGATATCCACCACGCCCGTGGATTCCACGCTATCGTCCACCAAGTCGCGAACCGCCTCCTCCAACTGGCGAACTTTCCGCTTGCCCGGAGCGGCCTTGCCGATCTGCTTGCGCACCCGCTGGTAGAAGATGATTTCATCCGCGAACTCCCGGCAATCCTCCAAATGCTTCACCAGGAGAAACACCGATGACAGTCGCATTTCGGCCTGTAGAAACCGGTTCCTAAGAGCGTCATCATCCGTCAGGCTCCCGTACACCAGCGCGTATAGATCCTCTAGTTCGATCTCGGGCAGCCTCCGCCAGCTTCCATAATCGTGCCCCGACGGCAGCAATTCGCGGACTTCGGCCCGGCAGCCGTGGAACAGCGGTCGCGCGGTTGACGATATATCGGGCGCGGGCTCGGCCTTGTCACCGGCCTTGGCATACTTCGCTGTAGCATCCCGCAATTCGTCTCCGATTCCGATATAATCGACGATCAGCCCATGGGGCTTGTCAAGGAAGACCCTGTTGACCCGCGAAATCGCCTGGATCATATTGTGGCCGCGCATCGGCTTATCCACGTACAGCGTGTGCAGGCACGGTATGTCGGTGCCAGTCAACCACATGTCGCAGACAATCACAATGCGCAGCGGGTCGTCCAGATCGCGCAGCCGCTCCTTGATGGCCTCGCGCTGTGCCTTGGTCGTCAGGTGTCCGCCCTCGCTCCACTTCGGCGGATCTTCCGCAAGATTCCCCGTCATCACCACCTTCACTTCGGGACACCCCGGAAGCGCCGTGAGCTCATCGTACAGCCGCACGCAATTCTCGCGTGTCATGCATACAGCCATCGCTTTGCCGCGTAGCGTGGAAGTGCGGTCCAGAAAGTGTGCCAGCAGATCCGCCGCCATTTCCTTCACGCGCTCTTTTGCGCCCGCGGCTGCGGCGAGCGCGGCCCACCGCAACTTTCGCCGCTCTACCTCGCCTGGCTCGAACTGAGCCGCAATCTCCGCCAGAGCCGCATCCACCTCCAGGCCCCTCAGGTGCAGCTTGATCTGACGGGGTGCGTAGAAGATCGGTACCGTCGCGTGATCTTCCTGCGCTTGGCCAATTGTATATGTGTGGATGACATTGCCGAAGACTTCTTCCGTGTCGGCCCCGGAGAAGCTGATGGGCGTCCCCGTAAAGCCAAGCCGCCGGGCGTTCGGCAGCGCTTCGGCAAGGTAGCGCGCATAGCCCTGCAGGAAGCCGTACTGCGAGCGGTGTGCTTCGTCGGCAATGATGATGATGTTGTCGCGCAACGACAGCACCGGATGCGCCAGCTCTTCTTCCCTGAGGCGGAACTTTTCAATCGTTGTGAAGACCACTTCTCCGCCTTGCGTCTGCAGCAGCCGGCGCAGATCCTCGACGCTCTCCGCCTGTTCTACCGGACCGACCAGCGACCGCGCCGCCACGAATTCGTCGTGCAACTGGTCGTCCAGATCGTTGCGGTCCACTTCGATGACGAAGGTCGGATTGCCCAGTTCCAGCCGCCGCCGCAGAATGCCGACGAGGAAGATCATCGAGAGTGACTTGCCCGACCCGGTAGTGTGCCAGATCACGCCGAGCCGGCGCTCGCGCCCGGCGGTCATAGTGGCGATGGTCTTGCGCGCCGCCAGTCGCACCGCGAAGAACTGGTGATACTTCGCGCCCTTCTTCGTGATGCGGTCGTTCACCACCTGGAAGACGATGAAGTCGCGGATGTAGGAGAGCAGCCGCTTCGGCGGGAATAACCCTTCCAGCAGCGCTTTCATGGACGCGGTGGTGGCGGGCTCTACGTTGATGCCATCGATCGATTTCCACGGCCCGTACCACTCCTCATTCGCCGTCCACATGCCGTGCAGCGTGGAGATGCCGTCCGAGACGACCGTGAGGGCGTTGTAGTCGAAGAGTTGCGGGATGTCGTTCCGATAGTGCTGGATCTGGTTCCAAGCGCCGTGTACGGTGGGTTCCTCGGAGTAGGGATTCTTTAATTCGAAGACGGCCAGCGGCAGGCCGTTGACGAAGAGGACAAGGTCGAGACGGCGGTCGTTGTGTCCGTGAATAGGGAACTGGTTGGCGACGAGGAATTCGTTCCTTTCCGGGTACTCCCAATCAATGGCGTAAACCAGACGGTGGGTGACGTGTCCGGGGACGAGTTCGAGGGGCAGTTCGTAGCCGCGCACCAGCCGCTCGTGGAAGGCCATGTTGCGGCGTAGCGTATCGACGCCCTCGGGCCGGATGAAGTGGAGCAGGGCCAGTTCGATGGCAGCGTCCGGCAAGTCGGGATACTGGCGGGCGAGGAACTTGCGCAGATGCCGTCTGAGGACCACCTCGTCGGGCGCTCGGTCCAGTTCGATTCCGGGCGTGTAGCGATACCCAAGTTGTTCCAGGCGGGCGATGGTGGCGAGTTCGAATTCGGACTCGGTCCCCCGCCGGTCAGACATGCGTACCTACCAGTCGCTCCGCGTCGCGGAGCCGCAGTTCGCCGGACATCAGTTTGGGGAGGAGTGTGTCGCGCAGGGAAGCGAGCGTGCGAGATTGCTCATCGTTGTTCTTCATTTGCAAAAGCCCCGACGCGGCCAACGAACCAAACGACCGAGCTATCGCCGCCGGCGGGCAAACGGCCAGAAATCCTGCCAAGCTCGAAGCCGGCACGCGTTGACGACCGGAGGATCCGGTCATGTTGGCGATTGCGTGAGCGCGGAAGTCCTCAGATCGAGCTAAGTAATACGCATATTCGGGCGGAAGCGGCTCTCTGGACCGGAGCACGATATATTCGGTCGAACCCCACGCAACCTGGTCGCCATTCAGAAAATCGACGTACGCAGTCTTCCCATGTTCCAGGCACGGAGTGATTCGAGCCAGGAGGACATCTCCGTTGCGGAACTTCATGCCGGATGAAAACGCGCGGGACTCCCAGTCGGCCACCCGGGCCTGCGTTTTCGGCAGATTTGCCATCTCGACGTACGGCGTGACGTTCCCCTTCTTGAGACTACGGATCGGATTCAGATCCAGAATCTCCTCTGTTGATCGAACTGGCCAGCCTTCTGGAACGGGACCGATCACGGACTCCACAAACCGGTTAGGGAACAACGCCGCCACATCCGCCGACATGCCGAACGGCTGACGGCCTGCCGCCTTGGCGACGACGGGATCGAAGTCCACGAACCAGGAGCGGAAGATGGCGCGCGACATGGATTCCAGGGTCTGGTTCATGCGCCGGTTGAGTTCGATCTTGTCGTCGAGCGCGCCGAGGATATCAACAATAGCCCGCTGCTCGGTTAGCGCGGGCCACTCCATCCGCAGCGGATGGACGTGATTCCGGTTCAGTGTCGGGTTCGCCGTTCCCACATCGAGTGCAGACAGGTTACGAGTTATCGACCGGAAGAAATAATACACGAACCGGCGGTCATTTCCGTGAAAATCCTTCACCCAGAGAGTAGTATCGTGAGGCCAAAAGTCGCCCTCCACATAGAAAACGGTCCCCACCGTGCCCTTTCGGCCCAACACAACTCCCGGCCCGCTAACAGCGGCGACATTGTGGAAACTGCTGATTCCCCCAGAAGAGATCACCGGAACGGTACCCGAAGTTTGCTGTTTCTGCGTGATGTCGATTCCGCGCTGAAGCGTCGCCTGTTCACCGATAGTCGTGGTCATCCAGCTAGATTGCATACCCGGCCTTCGACAGGCTTGCTCTGATCGCCGCCTCTAAGCCACTCGCTTCTACAAACTGTTTCTCCAACTCCGCCACCAACCGCGGCATCTTCTCCTCGAACGGTTCCTCATCCTCGTCGCTCTCCGCCGACCCGACATACCGCCCCGGCGTCAGCGCGTAGCCGTGCGTTCGCACTTCCTCCACGGTCGCCACCCGGCAGAAGCCAGGCACCGCCTCCGGTATCCCCGACCGCCGAAACGTCCGGTACACCGCCGCCATCCGCTCCACTTCCTCGCTCGCCAGTTCCTTCTGTTTGCGCGAGCCGGGAATCAGCAACCCCAGCTTGCGCCCATCCAGAAACAGAATCTCACCTTTGCGGCGCCGGAAGCCCCCCGTCCCGCCGCGGTTCTTCGATAGGAACCACAGCGCGCACGGAATCTGCGTATTGGCGAACAACTGCCCGGAAAGCTGCACGATGCAGTCTACGTTGTCCGCATCCACCAGCGTTTGCCGCACCTCGCGCCGCGCCGTCTCCCCGTTTGAGAGCTCACCCGTAGCCATCACGAACCCGGCCGTCCCGGTACTCTTCAGGTGATACAGAAAGTGGAGAATCCACATCGTATTGGCGTTGCGCGGCGAAAGCGCTACCCGCCGGTCGCCCAGTTGCAGGCGCGGGTCCTTGGCCGGAACCCGCTCCGCGCCCCAGCCGTTCTCGCCCTTGCTGCCGTCGTTGAACGGCGGATTGGCCAGCAGATAGTCCGCCTTCACGTTGGCCAGCAGGTCGTTGAAATACGAATTGCCGAGTTCGATCTTGCCGTCCAGCCCGTGAATAAAGAGGTTCATGCGGCAGAGCCGGTAGGTGAAGTCTTTGCTCTCCTGCCCTATGAAACTGAGTTCGTGGTTGTGCCGGGTGAATTCGTCGGCCTGCACGAACATGCCGCCCGAACCGCAGCAGGGATCGAGCACCACGCCGCGCTCCGGCTCCAACATCGCCACCAGCGTACGCACGATGGACACTGGCGTGAAGTACTCGCCACCCCGCTTGCCTTCCGACGAAGCGAACTCGCCGATGAAGTATTCGTAAACGCGCCCGATCAGGTCTTCGCCGCCGTGGTCCTGCTCGAAGATGTCCTTGGAGAATAAGTTGATGAGCGCGGTTACGTTTTCGCGGTCCAGATTAGAGCCCGCGTAAATGCGCGGCAGCAGTCCCCGCAGCTTCTCGGGGTATGTGCGTTCCAGTTCGTCGAGGATATCGTCGAGCCGGACCTTGATGTCGTCGGCCTGGGCCTGGGTGCGGATCTGGGACCAGCGGGCGCTCTCGGGGACGATGAATGCTCCGGCGCGCCGGTATTCGTCGGCATCGGCGAGGATCTCCGCGGCGACGCGCGGATCGGTGGTGTGGTACTCGCTCGCTGGATCGGAGATCAAGCGCTCCAGTTCGGCGCGGCGGCGCTCGTAGCGAATCGAAAGGAAGCGCAGGAAGATGATTGGCAGCACGTAGCGCTTGTAATCGGCTGGCTCGATGGAACCTCGCAGGTTGACTGCGGCCTGCCACAGTTGGGCGGTGAGGGCGGCGATGCCGTTCCCGTTCGATGGGGTTGCCGCTTTGGGCTTCTTTACCTTGGCAGTTCTTGGCATGGGCTAGCGGGAGTCTAAGTTCTGTCGGGCCGGGCGCGAACCGGCGCCTAGAGTCTGATTGTACAACGGGTGGCCTCGTGGTTCCCCGTCTTCGTTGCGATATCCACCAGCTAATCCTCCGCATCATTCCCGGGTCGCTGAACCGTCGATCACGCGCCGCCATCTCCCGCCATCTCTCTGAAAACAAACAGTAACCGCCGCGTGCTCGCCTTAGTATCCGCCGCTGGCATGCTATTGTGACATCAGAGGGGGAACTGCGTCCACGCGCACGGTCTTCCGCGTGCCGCCACGTCGGGTTCGGGTGCGACAGGATGCAAAACGATGCAACACAAAAAAGGTCTCTTCAACCAAATACCTGTACGTCGTTCTTACCCGATTCCTACAGCGTTTTCAATCACAGTTGCAGGACCATCGCGAGTTGCCGTCGACCCGCGCCCTGCAAATTGGCCTCTTCCGAAAATCCTCCCTGCGCTACGCCGGGGAGGCCACTTGGGAACCATGAAAATAAACGACTTAACATCATTGGCTTTAATCGGTGGAAAAACTTTGCCCGGACCGCTCC
>PKYZ01000068.1 GCA_003132865.1 Bryobacterales bacterium | reverse complement strand
CCTCCGCAGGATTCCTTTCGTCAAACTTGGCCGAGCACTTCGCTTCAACCCGGAGGAGATCGAGCGAATCGTCGGTTCATCTTCTACACTGGAAGTGGCTGGCAGGAGGTAGAAGGAGCAACAAAATGGCCCTCTACCAACGAGGCCGGATTTGGTATGCAGACTACTACGCCAACGGTGAGCGACTCCAAGAAAGCACCGGAACGGCGAACAAGCGCGAGGCTGAGAGGTTCCTGGCCTTGCGCGTCTCAGAAGTGCAGCGGGGCGTTTTCGTCAAGCCGGTCAACACGACGTTGCCGGAGCTTGGCGAGCGCTACATCGAATACGCCAAACTGCACAAGCGATCATGGAAGCGCGACGTGCAGATGCTATGCAACCTGCACGCGTTTTTCGGCCCAGCGAAACTGCGGGACATCACGCCGCTGCGGGTCGAGGAATATCAGCGCAAGCGCGTCAGGGAAGTATCGCCGGCGACATCAAACCGGGAAATGGCGCTGCTCAAGCACATGTTCAACATGGCCGAGCGATGGGGCATGCACCGCGGCACGAATCCGGTGAGGCTGGTGAAGTTTTTGCCGGAGAACAATCTTCAGTTTCGGACCCTCAACGACGCGGATGAGCAACGCCTGCTCGAAGCGTTGCCTCCGTACCTGAGGGAACTGC
The DNA here is from genome assembly GCA_003132865.1 of Bryobacterales bacterium. The sequence continues at coordinate 2,713 of PKYZ01000068.1, read as the reverse complement.
TTCTATTCGCCGTCAACACCGGCTTGCGGTGCGGCGACATTTTCGACCTTGATGTGGGAGGAGGTGGATTTAGAGCAAAAGCGGCTTTCGATCATCATGGGCAAGACCCGCCGCAAATTGGAAGTGCCGCTCAATGACGCGGCGCTTGCCGTACTCGAAGCGAAGGAGGCGGCCAAGCATGGGCCTTATGCGTTTTACAATCCCTTCACCGGCGACCGGTTCTTCGACCTCAAGGCCGGTTGGAAGGCGGCGCTTCGGCGGGCTGGCCTTAGCGGCATCACCTGGCACACCTTCCGGCACACGTTCGCTTCGCGCCTCACGAATTCCGGCGTGGACCTCGTGACCGTGAAGGAACTGCTCGGGCACTCGACGATCAACACCACCATGCCGTACGCGCACAGCAACCACGACACCAAGGCTCGCGCCGTGGCGAAGCTCTCGACCAGTGACAAAATAGTGACAGTGGTGCCCCGGAAGGGGAAAGGGGGGAACACCTTAGTGACAGTATCCGTAAGACGATGAAATCAGGTAAGATAGAAGACGGAGGAATGGCCGAGTGGTTGAAGGCGGCGGTCTTGAAAACCGTTAACGGGGTAACTCGTTCGGGGGTTCGAATCCCTCTTCCTCCGCCAGATATCAGAAACACTCTCGTTGGCCCCTAACTGCCCGTTGTTTGTGTGAGTTGCGCGGTTCGAAAGGCGTAATTGCGAAAACGGAGATCGGAAGGACATCCGCAACTCCTCGCCCTTCCAGCTCGCGGTTTCGAGGACCAGGCGGAGCAGTTTGCGCTGCTCCGCGCCTGGTTGTTCCAGGAAGAGGTCAGCTGCCTTGCTCGTGAGCGTCATCAGGTCCACGGCTTGGCTGGCGGGCGGCAGCGCAACGGCCTGCGTCTTATCGACTCGGCGACGGACTCCTTCCTGCTGTTGGCGAATCTCTGCGGCTTTCTTATCGTACGTGCTGGCGTCGATGCGCTCATCCAGCCGGTCGTCGTAAAGCACGTCCAGGCGTTTCTGGAGCCTCTCCAGCTCTGCCTGATCGCGCCGCAGAATTTGTTCCCGGGCGGCTTGCTCGTTCACATCGCTGGTAATCAGTTCCGCCTGCAACCAGTCCAGGACTGGAACCGGAACGATCAGGTCGCGGAGGCTGTCGCTGAATTGTCGTTCCAGGACTTCTTCCCGCGTGTACGGCTCCGGGCACTTGCCGCGGTATCCGGTGCAGTGGTAGTAAACGTATCGCTTTTTCTTGATCTCGCCCACCAGGGAGCATCCGCAATGTCCGCAGTTGACGAGACCAGAAAAGGCAAAGTCGTGGGTGACCTTGCGGTGTTTCTTCTCTTGCCGGCCATCGAGGATCTCCTGCACCCGCTCCCAGGCCTCGCGCGTGACCAGCGGCTCATAGTTCCCCTGGTAGGTACTGCCGGCATAGTCGAACTCGCCCGTGTAAATGCGCTTCCGCAAGGTCTTGTGCAGGGTGGTCACAGGGATCTTGTTCCGCGTGAGGCGAAAGCGAAACCCCTCCGCATATGCTTTTGCGGCGAGGGCTTTCAGCGAGTACTCACACGAGGCGAACCAAGTGAACAATTTGGTGATCATCGGGCCTAAGATCGGGTCCGGCACGATGGTCCGCTTTCCATCGGGGCCGACTACATTCAGATAACCGAGCGGCGCATAGGAAGGGTACAGGCCTTGCGCGGCCTTGGTATGGAGGCCCTTCTGGACTTCCTCCCTCAGGTTGTCGATGTAGTTCTTGGCCATCAGAACCTTGATGCCGTGCATGAACTTCTCCGACGACCGAGAGTCCTTCGTGAGGATCACGTTCTCCTGCACCAGATGGATCTCCAAGTCCAACTCGTCGATGGTGAGATAGTCCTTGAAATTCCGGTAGAGACGGTCGGTTTTCTCCACCAGCAGGACGCGGCACGCCGGGTGCTGCTTGAAGTACCGGACCATGCCAACAAATCCCGGTCGCCCGGTGATCTTGGCCGTCTCCGCATCGCTTAACTCCTGCTCGATCACTAACCCCAATTGTGCTCCGTAGGATCGCAACAACTCTTGCTGCGCGGGGATGCTATAGCCCAACTCCTGCTCCTTGCTGGATACGCGTGTGTATAGCACCGCTTGGCGCGGAACATTCGAAACTGTTACTGGACATCGTTTCATAGGATTCACCGGCATAAAGAACTGGGCCTAAACCGACGGCCTTTTCCCAAAAGCCGTCACAAAATGCACCAGAAATCTGGTCCAACATCAAGAGTTTCGTTCTGGCTCCGGCGTGCGGACCTCACCAGCACCGCCGTCTACCTAGTCTATCCAAAACCGCCGCACCACGCTGCTTGGCGCGGTTCCCAGCGCCGAGTCTTTGCGACGGGGGTTCTGCTGGGCAGGCGACCACGGATCGCGCGACCGCAGCTTCCGTATCTAGGCGGCCTTACGAAGTTCAGATTCACTGATCGTGCCCTCCTGGTGCCAAGCGCGGAGGATCGACACGAACTCCAACAGTCTTGCCCGGTCCCGGTCCCATTCCCGATCACTGAGGGGGCGGCCGACACGCGCTTCGATTGCCGCCCGAGCGGCGGCCTCTTTTGCGGGGGCGGGACCAGACTGCCAGCGCGCAGGAACCAGATTGAGTGGGTGTGAGGTCTTTTCTGAGGTCATTCGTTTTCCTTCCATCTCCGGCGTTTTTCACGCTGCCCGTAAACCGGAACGACGACTAG
>PKYZ01000448.1 GCA_003132865.1 Bryobacterales bacterium | reverse complement strand
GTGACAACCGGAGCCATGTCGGTGGTCCCCTTCCTGTTTCGCGCCGCGTGCGAGCACGCTGACGCTCTCGGTTGGTACCTGGCGCCCGGGCGCACCCCGCCGCGGTTACAAGAGCCGCGGACCGGTGAAGTGCGTCCCGCCGGAGGCCGAACCGACATCCAGGCGGCAAGCGGACGCGCGAATTAGGCCGGAAGCGCATGCGCAGCTGCACACGCTGACTCCTGCGGCCTCCGTGTAGTCTACCTGCTCACCGCGGCCTGGGGATGTACCTGTTCGGTCAGGCTCGCGGATGCGCCTGCCGGTACGCCGATTCGAGCCGCTCGACCGACACGTGGGTGTAGATCTGGGTACTCGCGAGGGATGCGTGGCCCAGGATCTCCTGCACACTCCGCAGGTCAGCGCCTCCCTCCAGCAGGTGGGTGGCGAAGCTATGCCGGATCACGTGCGGCGTCAAATGATGAAAAACGCCGGCCTTGCGTCCATGGCCGCGCAGCAGTTTCCAGAACGCCTGGCGGGTCATCGGCCCACCCCGCGCCGTTACGAAAAGATACCGGCTGGGACGGCCCTTCAAGATCGCGGGACGCCCGCTTTCGAGGTAGGCGCGCACGGCAGCCAGCGCCGCTTTGCCCACCGGTATCATCCGCTGTTTCCTGCCCTTGCCGGTGGCCCGCAACACGCCATAGTTCAGGTCCAGGTCTCCCATGCCCAAGCTGCATAGCTCGGAAACCCGCAGGCCGGTGGCATACAACAGTTCGATCATGGCGTGGTCCCGCACGCCGGTGGTCCGGCTGGCATCCGGAGTCTGGGACAGCCGTTCGATCTCCTCCAGATTCAGAAACTTAGGGATAGTCTGCCATTGCCGTGGTGCACCCAGATGTTCGGTCGGATCACTGGCGATACGGCCCTCGCGCACCAAAAATGCATAGAAACTGCGCAATGTAGACAAGTGCCGGGCAACCGAACGGCTTCCCAGCCCGGCCCGATAGAGAGAGTCCATATAGTGGCGCACGGCTTCGACATCCGGAATCGCTCCGCCGCCTTGGCGGCCGGCGAATTGGACAAACTTCTGCAAATCCGCCTGGTAGGCTTCCAGGGAGTTAGCGGCTAACCCCTTTTCGATTCTGCAAAAATTGAGGAACGAGGCGGCCTCGCCTGGTAAAGCTCCGGTTAGTGGCGCGGACGCGTCTTCCATCGTGCCCATCCGTGCCAATGATACAATAACCCCGACCCATGTTTGAAACAATGTTTCCACTTAGGGGTTGATTTGGCCGGCTCGACCTCAAAAAAAGTCCGGATCAGCCGCTTCGAGCGGGAACCTCTGCTCGGTTATGTAAACTCGTTGACCTATCTGCGGCCCGCCGGAGTGGAACTGCTGACCCCGGACGGCAACTACTCCGTGGTGCCTTACGATGAGGTGAAAGCCGTTCAATTCGTTAAGGATTTCGAGCCGCCGGACCCGGCCAGCGAGCGCAAAGTGTTCAGTACCCGGCCCAAGATGGACGGGCTTTGGGTGCGCGTCAAGTTCCGGGACGGCGAGGTGATGGACGGCATCCTCGCCAATAACCTGCTTCTGGTGGAATCCCAGGGCTTTACGGTGGTGCCGCCGGACCCATACTCCAACAACCAGCGGTTGTTCCTCCCGCGCGCCGCGCTCACTGAGCTGCAGGTACTGGGTGTAGTGGGAAGCCCGTTGCGCCGGCGCAAGCCCAAGCCGGTCCCGAAGGAACAGATTGGGCTGTTCGACTGAACGCGTACATCAGGCAAGCTGCGCTCGCCGTGGCTGGTGGTTGGTGTCTGGTGATTGGTGATGGTGCGACCTGCGCTTGAAAATGACCTGGAGGTCTGCCACTTTAGTCCGCCGGCGCGTAGTAGCCGCGCCTCCAATACGCCGAGAGACGCGGCTGGCCGGGCGCCCGCGCAATCTTCACCTGGATATGCCGGTACCGGCCGTCGCGATGCCGGTTTTGGGGCACGTAGCCGAGCACGTACTGATGCCGTAGCTCCCGGCCGATCTTTTCCGCCACGGCGGGCAAATCGCGCGAATTGTCTATCTCGTAACAGCGTCCACCGGCTTCTTCCGTAAGCTCGCTCAACAGAGCGGGTCCGTCCCACAGGTCGTATACTGCGCGGCCGGCGGAGCGCCCAATGCCGATCGCGTAGATCTCCACATCCGATTCGCGCGCCAGATTCTCGACCTCGCGGGCGCGATACCGGCTGTGGTTATCTCCGCCATCGGAGACAATCAGCAGGATCTTGCGGGAGTTCCGCGCTTTTCTCATCTGCCGCAGACCCAGATAGACCGCATCCAGCAGCGCGGTGTCCCCCCGGGGCTTGGTCGAGGCCACCCGGTTTTGAATCTCCTCGGCCGCGCTGGTGAAGCCCATAGACGGTTCCGCCCGGTCCCGGAACTCGATCAGGCAAAACTCGTCCTGCGGATTGGGGCTTTTGAGAAACTCGGCCACGGCCTGCTGCAACTGGCCGAACCGTGGCGCCATGCTGCTGCTGAAATCCAGCACCAGCCCGACCGAAACTGGGGCCTCTTCCGCCGAGAAATAGGCCACTGTCTGCGCGGTTTTTTCTTCGAACACCTGAAAGTCTTGCCGCGAGAGGCCCGTGACAAAGCGTCCGCGCGAGTCCGTGACTGCGACATTCACCAGTACGAGGGTGCTGTCCACCTTGAAGTTCCCGCGGGCCGAATCCAGGCTGGCCACGCTGGCCACCGTCCGCCCGCGCACGGTATTTTGCGGCCAGGCATGCGGCGGCGCGACCGCACCGGCGAGGATTAGCGGGAGACAGACGCGAGCCAGGCGGTGTTTCATGAGCGCTTCTGTGGTTACGATATCGCGCGTGAAAAGCGGGCACAAGATGACGGAGGGGCTAAGGTGTACGGGTACGGTAGGACTCGCGCGCCCTACAATGGCCGCTGGATTCGGTGGTCCGTCACCATCATTTGCGCCGCATCCTGCGCCGGACGTTTGGGCATATGGCAACGCGTGCAGTCGAGGGCCGCGCCATTGTGCATGGTAGGGTGGCAACCGCGACAGACCATCCGGTATTCGGCCAGCGTCTTCGAAAAGCTGTGCGCCGGGTGGCAAGCTGTACACGTCAGCTTGCCGGCCGTGGCCTGGTAGCACCGCGATTGCAGCAGCCGGTAACCGGCGCTGTTCAATTCGAATTTTTCCTCGACCGCGGCGCTGGTTCCGTGAGCGGAATTCGGCCCGCTGGTTTGCAGATGGCATTCGAGGCACACCGCCTGGCCGGGCTTGCCCGATCCCGCCGTGCCGTGACAGCTCGCGCAGCCGAACGCGGCCGGGCGATCGGCGTGCTGCCGTGCGTGGCAAACCAGGCAATTCGCCGTAAAACCGAAACCGGGGCTCGCGGCGTATCGCCCGCCGTCCGCACCGTACCAGGCGAGCGGCAGTTCCATCCAGCCGCCTCCCGCGGTACGGCTCAGCAGGACGCGCGCGTGCCGGCCGGAGCCGATCGCGGCATCGATGCCGCTTTGCCCGACATGCCCCTCGCGATCGCGGCTCTGTAAATAGTAGCGGCCGTCCTTGCGCAGCACGCTATACGGATCACCGTCGAGGGGCGTGAGATCCGGCGCCTCCGAAAAAGTGCGCGCCATGCCGGTGGCGGCGAACGTCTGCGCCGGATCGGACTGCGCGCGCAACTGCGTCAGTTTCTCCTTGATCCCGACCGCCTCCGGCGAATCCGGGTGATGCTGCAGAAACTCTTCCATCTCGCCCGCCGCCGCTGCCCGGTCCTGGCGGCGCAGGGCGATTTCCGCCAGCATCAGTTGCGGATGCGAGAAGTGCGCGGGGTCGAAGCGTTTGGCCGCGGTAAGATACTTCTGGGCCAGGTCCAACTTGCCTAAGTAGAAGTAGCTCATGCCAAGCTGCGAGTTAGCCAGCGCGTCGTTAGGCCGGGTAAGCGCCGCGTACAAGTTGTATTGCACCGCTTCCTCGAACTTACCGAGATTGATCGACACCCCGCCCAGGTTGACCAGCGGCTGAAAGGAATTAGGGTCGGCGTCCAGCGCCTTGCGGAAGCAAGTCTCCGCGCGGGTGTAATCGCGCGCCTGATAGGCGATGGTGCCCAAATGGTTCCACGCCTCCGAGAACTGGGGCGCCATCTCGACCGCGCGCTCGAAATGCGCGACAGCGCCTTCCACGTCGCGCCGGGCAAGCCGCCTTTCGGCTTCCTCATACTCGCGGTGGGCGCGCTCGGGAATGGCCAACTCCTTGGCGGAGACCATGGAGCGGCGCAAACTGTCGCGCGATTCGAATTCCCCGTCGCGCAGCTCCACCGTCAATTCGATGCGCTTTTTGGCGTCGGCCTGGCTGGGACCCACTTCGATGGTGCGCCGCATCTCGCCGCGCCCCGGCACGAAGGCGCCCAGGGTGTACGTGCCGGCCAGCAAGTCGCGGAAACGGAAGTGCCCATCTTCGCCGGCCAGAGTGGTGTCCTCGAACGGCGCGGTGGCGCCATGCAGCCACACCGAGGCGCGCGTGGCGGGTAGCAAACGGCCGCGCAGCTCGAATCGGGCGGTCTCTGCCCGCGCGCACAGGATCGCCGTTATCAGCAGCAGAGCGCCACGCATACAACCCACTAGTGATATCGCACTGGCGGCCATCGGATCAAGCCGTACATGCACAGCCATTAATACGGTAGGATGCAATCGTGCGCACCACCGTGGACATTCCGGACGCCACCTATCGCCGGCTGAGGGCCAGCGCGGCCGAACAGGGATGCTCCGTCCAGGAGCTGATTCTACGCGGAGTCGAAAACCAACTCGAAACCCGCAACAGGAATCGCCGTATCCGCCTGCCGATTGTCCGCTCGAGACAGCCCGGCACGCTCCATCTGACCAACGATCAGATCTATGAAATCATCGCGTTTCCCTGATGTCAACGTGTGGCTCGCGCTCAGCCGCAGCCGGCATGTCCACCACAGTACCGCCCAGCAATGCGCAGGTCATGGGAGAAGAAACCATGACCCAACGGGGCGCGTGGGCGGCGTACCACCGCTGGTTCGAGGACGGACGCGTCGCCTTCATGCACGATCCAGCGGCAACCGGCTTCGAGGAAGTCTTCCAGGCCGCGAGCTTGCGGCCACGGCCTGCCACCAAGCCGTGGGCAGACGCCTATTTTGCCGAGTCTGCCAGAGTTGCGGGCCTGAGCTTGGTGACCTTCGATCGGGCTCGAAGTCGAGCTACTGCCTGGCCGCGTATAATCTCCTCATGATTGAATACGCCGATGCCAGCCCCGAAGTGCGGGCCGTGTATGACGATATCATGGCCACCCGCCAGACGGACTGGATCAATAATTTCTGGAAGGCGCTGGCGCACGATCCCGCCACGCTGCGGCGCACTTGGGAGAGCATCAAGCAGATTATGGCGCCCGGGGCGCTCGATCCGCTGACCAAGGAGATGGTCTACCTGGCTGTCAGCGCCAGCAATCAGTGTCCTTACTGCATTGCGTCCCACACGGCAGCCGCCCGCAAGGCGGGCATGTCCGATGCCATGTTCGGCGAGCTGATGGCCGTGGTGGGGATGGCCAACGAAACCAACCGGCTGGCCAGCGGCTACCAAGTGGAAATCGACGGGCGGTTTCGGCCGCGTTAACGTCAAACGACTATGCACAACCTGCGTTATGCGCTCCGCACGCTCGCCAAAAGCCCTGGCTTTGCCTTCACCGCTATCCTGACGCTGGCGGTAGGCATCGGCGCCAGCACCGCCATATTTACCACGGTGGATGCCGTGCTGCTCCACCCGCTCCCTTATCCGAACGCCTCGCAACTGGTGCAGGTCACCAAGAACATGCCGAAGTTCGAGCTGTTCAAATCGGACGCCTCAGCGCTCGATTTCATCGACTACCGCGACCTGAGCCGCTCGTTCTCCCACATGGCGGCCATGCAGACGAACAGCGTCAACCTGACCGGCGATTGCCGAACCGGTGCGCGTTTACGGATTGCGCGTCTCCACGAGCCTGTTCCCGATGCTAGGCGTGCAGCCTATCGAGGGCCGCGTGTTCCGTCCTGAAGAGGAGCAACTGGGCAAAGACCGCGTTGCCGTACTGGGCGAGGGACTCTGGAAGAGCCGCTTCGGCGCCGACCCGCACATCATCGGCAAACAGATCGAAATCGACACGCAGAAGTTCACCGTGATTGGGGTGGTGGACACCGCGCAGGACAGCGCCAATACGCCCAGGGTCGCCATCATCGATGAGACGTTTGCGAAGGCTTTCTTCCCGAAGGGAGATGCCGTCGGCCAGTTCCTGATCGATCCCTTCCTCAGGCTGAGGCCCGGCGAGGCGTCGCAAATCGTCGGAATCGTGGGCGGGGTCAAGGACCGCAATCTGATGAAGAATCCGCAGCCAGTCATCTATCACCCTGCCTGGCAGGCACCTCTCCCGTTCATGAACCTGGCGGTACGCACGGCTGGCGACCCGCTCGCGCTGGTCTCCGCGATCCAGCAGCGCGTGCGCGATCTGGACCGCAACCTTCCGGTGTACAAGATCGCCACCATGGAGCAGAACCTGAGCGATTCGCTGATGCGCCGGCGCTTCTCGATGCTGCTGCTGGCGGCGTTGGCCGGCTTCGCTTTGTGTCTGGCGGCGGTGGGAGTGTACAGCGTGATTTCCTATTCGGTGGGTCGGCGCACGCGTGAAATCGGCATCCGCATGGCGCTGGGCGCCCAGCCAGGCAGCGTGCACCAACTGATTCTGCGGCAAGGCCTGCGCCCGGTGCTTGCCGGCTTGGCCGCGGGACTGCTGGCTTCGCTGGTCGCCATGCGCGCGCTGGCGAGCCTGCTTTACGGAGTCACCGCCACCGATCCGCCGACGTTTCTGGCGGTCGCGGGCGTGCTGCTGGCGGTATCGGCGCTGGCCTGTGCGATTCCGGCACGGCGCGCGGCGCTGGTGGACCCCATGGCCGCTCTGCGGCACGAATAGCCGCACGTAGTCGCGTAGTCGCGCTACCATGTCTGCATGGCCGATGCGGCGCGCAGTTTGTTGACGGAGCTACGGCATGTCCTGCTGGCACATCACAAGGCGCTGCTCGATTCCGAGCGCGCGCGCTACGACCACGACGTCGAGCGGATCAAGTCCAGCGGACAACTGTTGAACCTTGCCCTGCACGACCCGTTCTTCGCGTGGCTGCATGAGCTGTCGGAGTTGATCGTGATGATCGACGAGACGCTGGACGCCGACGAGCCGGCCAACGCCGCAGAGGCCGCCCGTCTGCTGGCGCAGGCGCGTGCGCTGCTGACGCCCGCCGAATCGGGCAACGGGTTCCGGGGACAATATTTCGAGGCGCTGCAGCGCGATCCGGACGTGGTGATCGCGCATGGAGTGGCTGTGAAGGTGATGGCCGGGCTTGAGGCCGATGGGCGAGATCGGGCACAATAGAGGAATGAAGCTCGAAGAACTGCGCGGGTCGAACAGAGAGCAGATCCTCCGTCTCGCGGCAAGCTACGGTGCGCGAAATATCCGGATCTTTGATTCGGTCGCCCGCGGCGATAGTTCTCCCGCAAGCGATATCGACTTCCTCGTTGACCTCGATCCGGACCGGACGTTGATGGACCTCGGCGGATTGCTTACCGGCCTCCAGGATATCCTGCACGCCCCAGTGGACGTCGCCACTGAACGGATGCTTCGTCCGACTGTTCGCGATCAGGTGTTGCGGGAAGCTGTTCCCCTGTGAGAGACGACAGAGAGAGGCTCTAAGGATATCCTTAAGGCCGCAGAGCCCGCAGAGCATATCCTTGCAAAGACCGGTGGAGGACGAGAGACATTCGAGGCGGACGAGATGCTGCGGGTGTGGGTTCTGCATCATCTGCAGATCATTGGGGAGGCAGCGCGGTGCCTCTCGCAAGAGTTTCGGCAGCGTCATCCCGATAGCGTCTCGGCCGAGGCGGCTGGTTTGCGCAATATTCTCAGTCCATCATTATTTCGAGATCGATGCGGACGAAGTTTGGAAAGTAGTTGACGGTGATCTTACGCCGTCGCGAGACAGGGTAGTGCAGATTTTGGAGGGCGAGCCTCCGTAAGATTCACAACCGGCGCGATATGGGGGATGCCGCCCGTCTGCTGGCGCAGGCGCGCGCGCTGCTGACGGCCGCCGAAGCCGGACAGGGATTCCGGAGGCAGTATTTCGACGCATTGCAGCGCGATCCCGACGTGGTGATCGCGCACGGGGCGGCTATTAAGGTGCTAGGAAGTCTGGGGTAGGTCGGGAGCCGATCCCGGCTCCAGCTTTTTCACGCGGTCATCCAGGGTTTCCATCTCCAGATCCAGAGCGCGTAGAGTGGCGGCGTGAGTGCGCAGCCGCTTCCGTGGGAGACTCCCACTTGTGAAACGCGGTCAATAGACTGGTTTCGACCCGTTCCAGACGTTCGTCCAACAACTCGGTGACCCATCGCCTGTCTTCCTCCCGGCGTTGGTCGATCCACTGCTTGTCTTCGTTGGTGAGACTCACTCGTTCTATTATGCCTCTTTCGACGGCGCGCCGGGGCCCCCCCTTGCCTCCAGTTCGCGCCGCCCGACACGCCGCCCGTGTGGCGATGGCAAGTGATTCTCCTTGCGGTTAGGAGCAAACGCGCTAGCATCCCGCCCATTTCGACCCGGACATTTGACACACGCCCACACCGCAATTGCCGCGGGTTCCGCGTGTGGGCCAAGGCTTTGCGAATCCCCCTTGGAGGCCCTCCGGCTCCAGCAGCCTGGGACGGATAGCGCAGTTGGACGGAGCACGCCCATGTTGGAGAAGCGCCACCCAGGGCCCGGCCGCGTTTGTTTTAAACGCCTGTCCGGAGGCGCCCTCCCTGCCTCGCTGCACAGCCGGTTGAACACAGGGTTACACGTCGCACAATCGCGCCGCTTCTTCCAGCGACTTCATCGGATCGCGCGTGGGCACGAATTCATGCGCAAAATATCCCGTGAAACCGGCATTCACGATGGCTTCCGCCACCGACCGCCACTGCAGCTCCTGCGTGCCGTCCAACTCATGCCGGCCGGGTACGCCGCCGGTGTGGAAGTGAGCGATGTACTGGATGTTCTGCCGGATGGTGCGGATAATGTCGCCTTCCATGATCTGCATGTGATAAATGTCATACAGCAGCTTCACGCGCGGCGAATCCACGCGCTTGATGAGTTCCACGCCCCAGACCGTGTGGTCGCACTGATAGTCGTGGTGGTCGATCTTGCTGTTGAGCAGTTCCACGCAGACGGTGACGCCTTTGTCTTCGGCGAGCTTCTTCACGCGGTTCAAGCCGGTGACGCAGTTGTCGAGGCCCTCCGCGTCCGCCTGGCCGCGCCGGTTGCCCGAGAACGTAATTACGTTGGGTACCTTGGCGGCCGCGGCCCGCGCGATGTTTTCCTCCATCTCGCGCACCAGGCGATCATGGTTTTCCTTGCGGTTAAAGCCATCGCCGATGGTGCCGGCGCCGGGCGTCATGGCCGGAACCAACCCGTACTTCTGCACGGTGGGCCACTCCTTGTAGTCGATCAGATCGATACCCTGGAGGCCGATGCGCGCCCCTTCGCGAGCCAGGTCGTCGAGGCTGATCTTGCTGTAGCACCAGCGCGCCGTGGACTGCTTCAGGCGGCCCTTCAACGGGGCCGGTTGGGCGCTCAAGCGGGGCAGGGCAGCCGCCGCGCCCGCCAGTTGGAATACGGTTCTTCTTGTCATAGCTGTTAGAATCATAAGATACACCTTCTTGAGCCATGACTACTAGTGAGGAACGCCGCGAAGCCCTACTCGACGCGCTCGACAGCCGCATTCTGGTTATCGATGGCGCCATGGGCACCATGCTGCAACAACGCAACCTCACGGCGGCCGATTTCGGCGGACCGGTTCTCGAAGGCTGCAACGAAAGCCTCAATCGCACGCGGCCCGACGTGGTGCTCGACATCCATCGTGCGTACCTGGCGGCCGGCTCGGACGCCATCGAGACCAACACTTTCAACTGCGACCGCATTTCGTTGCACGATTACGGCCTCCAGGACGACGTCCGCGAACTCAACGTGACGGCGGCTAAACTGGCCCGCCAGGCGACCGACGAATTCTGGACTGCGGAGAAGCCGCGCTTCGTGATCGGCTCGATGGGGCCCACTACGAAGTCCATTACGGTGGTGGGCGGGGTGACGTTCCCTGAACTCGTCGAGGTCTACTACCAGCGCGCCAAAGGACTGCTCGACGGCGGCGCGGACATTCTG
>PKYZ01000133.1 GCA_003132865.1 Bryobacterales bacterium | reverse complement strand
GGCAAGAGTGCCTGCGCCACGGCGAGAAATCGCGCCTGCTAGTGGTGGACCGTGCCCAGCGTCCGATCTAAGTCCAGGTTGAGGGCCAGCACGTTGACGCGCGGCGCACCGAAGAATGCCGAGCTGGCGGCCTGCGACGTGCGTTTTGAACTCGCCCTCGGCCCGCGGGGGAGTACTTTTTACAGGCGCTATCTCCGTGATCGTGACCGGCTCGCTGATGGGAACGAGAGGAGTTATCGGGTCGGATACGAGTGTGGCCTGGGGCTGCTGATCCGCTCGGGTCTTTGGGCGAGGCTTTCGGCGCCCGCTCAGGCAATTGCAGCAGTGCTACTCGAATTTGGCGAGAAGGACCGACCGCTCGACGATACGCTGTGGGCCCGGATGGCTTATCGCACGCTGGCGCGCTACAGCGGCGTGCAATCGCACAACGCCATCAGGAAGGGCCTGGTTGCGCTGGGCGAGGTCGGGTTTCTGGTTCTGCCGGCGGGCGCAGGTTCGGCGTCCCTGGACCGCCAGACCGCAACGTACCTTGTGACGCCCAATTCCCATGCTCTTTCGGAACTTGCGCAGACCACGGCCTGGCAGACGCAACAGGAAATCGCCGCCGAAGTCGAACTGCGGAAGCGGCAGCGGAACGAAAGACTGCGTTCGAGCCCAGGGAACCGAACAGGTAGCAGCAGGCCACCGCCGCGTCTGTACTAAGTACAAACATCTGTATTCCGCGAATACCGTAGAACGAAAAGACGGTATTCCAGGGCTAGCGTGATGTCGAATCGGCAGCCGTTTTTGCATCTGAGCAGCCTGCCACCGAACTGAGGAGCAGAAACCATGACTGAACTGCGATTGTCTGAAGTATCCCCACTACGCCAGGCATTGATCCGGCGATGCCAGAGGCTCCATTTTGGAACGATTCGGAGCTTAATTGTGAACCGGTTTTTGGCGCGACGACGGAGGTTCTCCACGACCTCAAGCTCGATGGAGATGAGACTCCGCGACCGGAACTGGACTTGAGCGCTTTCGTCGTCTGCAAAGAGATCGGGCGGCTCTTTTCCATGCTGGATTCCTTTCGCAACGGCACCATCGACCACGTCGAGGTTCGCTCGGGCGTTCCGCGTCGGATAATCTTCAAGGCAGCCGATTCGGCGCAAAGGTAATTCGCAATGACGAGTACAGGAAATCTCGGTCTGGATGATCTTGCAGACGCCATCGCCGAGCGAGTGTTTCAACGGCTAAATGCGGCGCAAGAGCGCAACAAGGGCCGGCTGCTGAACGTGAGCGCGGCCGCCGAGTACATTGGACGCAGTCCTTCGGCGCTTCGCCACCTAATCGCCAAGAAGACGATTCCTTGTGTGCGGCGCGACAGGCGCGTTCAGCTTGATCGCCAGGACCTCGATAATTGGGTTGAACTCAGCAAAACAGGTGTCTAACATGGGTGCCATGCGAAAACGAGGCAGTGGAACGGTTTACCGGCGCGGACAGATTTGGTGGATACAGTATTTCGTGCGTGGGCGGATCGTGTCGGAAAGCAGCGGCTTTAGCGACAAGGCCGACGCGGAAAACCTGCTGAAGCAGCGCATCGGGGAAGTGGCCGTGGGCCGGCGCGTAGGACCGGAGCGCGCCACCATCGCCGATCTCTGTGCGCTGGTGGTGGAGGATAACCAGTTGCGCAAGCTGCGCGACGCCCAGCACGTCGAGTGGCGCTACAAGGCTCACATTGAGCCGGTGCTGGGCAGCCTGCTGGTGTCCCGCTTCGGCTCGGCGCAGGTGCGGCAGTATGTCGCCCAACGCCGATCGGCAGGGGCGTCGGACGCCACCATCAATCGCGAGTTAGCCATCGTGCGCCGCGGATTCAGACTCGGCGCGCAGGAGGACCCGCCCCTGGTTCAACGGCAGCCGGCGATTCCCATGCTGGAAGAGGACAATGTCCGGCAGGGGTTCCTGGAGCAGGACCAGTACGAGCGGCTGCTGGAGGAGCTGCCGGCCAGTCTCAAGGCTCTATTCGTGTGCGGCTATCACACCGGAGCCCGCAAGAACGAGTTGCGGCGCATCCGCTGGGAACAAGTGGATTCGGAGACCGGACTGATCCGGCTGTCGGCGGGGCAGACGAAGGGGAAGAAGGCCAGGACGCTGCCGATCTATGGCGAGATGCGGCGATGGCTGGAGCGGCAGCGCGAAAGCTGCCCGGCGGGCTCGGCATGGGTGTTCCACGGGACGCACAACTGCCCGGTCGGCAATCATCTCAACGGCTGGGCGGAAGCGTGCGAACGCGCCGGCGTGCCGGGGTTGCTGTTCCACGATCTGCGACGGAGCGCGGTGCGCAACATGAAGCGCGCCGGCATCCAGGACAAAGTCGCCATGGAGATCAGCGGCCACCGCACGCGGTCTATTTTCGACCGCTACAACATCGTGGACGTGGCAGACCTGGAGAACGCCGGGAAGCGGCTGGAAGAGTATGCCCGGAATCGGAAGCGTGAGCGGGCGGCGAAGCTAAGGCGGGTTAAGTAGTTGACGCGCACGGGATTAGCGAACCCGCGCGGAAGGGCGGAAATGAAGCGGAGAACCACTACAGAAACCACTACAGTGCGCCTGGAGCAATTTTAGGGTAAACTCAAAGGAGTCATATCTTTGCCGGAGTGGCGGAACTGGCAGACGCACGGGACTCAAAATCCCGCATCCTTCACTGGGTATGAGGGTTCGACCCCCTCCTCCGGCACCACAGTTCGCGCCTGGAGCCGCCTGTGTTGCGAAGATCTGTCGACGCTCTGTGGGATACTCGAACAGAGGGCCGCATGACGCTGGACGAAATCCGCTCTCGTTATCGCAATCAGATCATTGCCGCCGCCGAGAAACGTGGCGCGCGCAACGTCCGCATTTTTGGTTCAGTCGCCCGCGGCGATCAGCGCCAAGACTCGGATATCGATTTCCTGGTCGATTTCGAGCGGGGCCGGTCACTACTGGATCTCACGGGCCGGTGGCTCGACCTTGAGGCCGTCCTCGGATGCAAGGTCGACGTCGTTTCCAGCCGTGGGCTTAAACCCCGCCTAGCATCTGAAGTGACGCGCGACGCGGTCTCCTTATGAGGACGGACCGCCTCCGTCTCCTCGACGCCACAGAACAGATCGAAATGATCTCCAAGTTCTCCGAACACGGACGGGAAGCATTCTTCAGCGACGTTCTGGTACAGAGCGCAATCTTGCACCGTTTGGCTCTACTCGGGGAAGCGTGCCGCGGAGTGTCGCATGAGCTTCGAGAAGCGCATGCCGAGATTCCCTGGCTGCAGATCATCGCATTCCGCAACGTTGTAATCCAGAGTGTGGGGCAGTGCCTCGCGCTGCGGCGGCGTCTNNCGCATGGCGCTGCCCCACGTCGCCGGAATACGTTAGCGAACTTCTGAACCGGAGTACTAAGCAGCACCTTCTATTCGTAGCGTAAGGCATCGAGCGGCTCAATCCGCATCGCGCGCACGGCTGGCGCGAGCCCGGCCGCCAGTCCGACAATCGCAATCAGAAGCGTCGCTCCAGCCAGCGCCCAAGGATCGTGCGCGTGGACGCCATAGAATTGCGATTCCGCGAGCCGCGCCAGCAGGTAGCTGGCAGGCACCCCCACGGCTACGCCTATGGCGATGAGCCAGGCGACTTCCCGCATGACAAACCGCAGCAGGCTTCCCGGAGCCGCCCCGAGCACCAGCCGAATGCCGAACTCGCGCGTGCGCCGCGCCACCGAATACGAAATCGTTCCATACAGCCCGACCGCCGCCAGAATCGCTGCCAACGCGCCGAATGCCCTGGCCAGGGTCGCCACCAACCGGTCCCTGTAAATGGAATCGTCGATCATCAGTTTCATCGAAGTCAGGCGCTCGATCGGAAGATTGCGATCCAACTGCCTCACGGTTGCGCGTATCGCGGTCATAAGACTGCCTTCGTCGCCTTGCGTCCTCACGAAAAAGGCGGATTGCCGGGTAAACGGGTCTCCACCCTGCTCGAAAGGCACATACAAGAGCCGCGGCGGCTTCTCTCGCACATCGCTGATTCGGGAATCTCCGGCCACCCCGACGATCTCAGCGTCCGCATCGTTGGAGCCTATGTGAATGTGGCGCCCGATGGGGTCCGCACCTTCATAAAGAAAACGCGCGAATGCCGCGCTGACAATCGCAACATTCGCCGACTTGGCCGTGTCGTTGGCATTGAAATCCCGCCCGGCCATGAGCGGAATCCCGAGCGCGGCGAAGTAACCCGGACTGACGGAGTTCTCACTGCAACTGACAGACTCCTGGCTGGCATTGCGGGACCCTGGGGCTTTGACGCCGTCGCCCCAGTTCCAGCCACCCAGTGGAACCAGGAACGCGCTGGCCGAGGCTCTCGCGCCGGGCAGTGCGCCCAGCGTCTGCCGCAACTCGCGGAATAGCGCGATTCTGCGCTCGAAAGTGTACCCAGCCAGGCCTGGATCAATGGTGAATGTAACCAGGTGGTGCGCCCGGAATCCGGGATCGCTGTGGATCAGGTTCAACAGGCTTCGCGTAAACAGGCCCGCGCCGGTGAGTAGCAACAAAGAGAGGCAAATCTGAGCCACCATCAGGCCTTGCCGCGTTCGCGACTGAGAGCCGCCGGCGCTCATACCGCCGGTTTGCTCCTTCAATGCCGGTGCGACGCCGGGCCGCATGGCCTGCATAGCCGGAGCGAGCCCGAACAGCAATCCGGCCAGCAGGGCGAGCGCCACACTATAGCCGAGCATGCGAACATCTAGCTGCGGGTTCAGCCAGCCGCCCGCGGCGTCCTCCGGCATCAGGCCCAACAGTCCCTGCGTGAGGTTCTGCGACAGCAACAGTCCCAGGAGTCCGCCTGCCAGCGCCAGGATTCCGCTTTCCACCATCAGTTGCCTGACCAGTTGCCAGCGGGCAGCGCCCACCGCGAGGCGGATGGCAATCTCCCGTTGCCGGGCAGTGGCCCGCGCGATAAGCAGGTTGGCCACGTTGGCGCAAGCGATCAACAGCACCAGGCCGACCATCACTTCGAGAACCACCAGCGGAGTCTGCCACTGCATGCGCAATTGATTCAGCCCTTGGGCCGCGGGCTGAAGGGTTATGGGTCGGGCAAGGATTTTCTTGCGGGTCTCCTCTTTGACGTCTTTCATCTGCGGTAATTCATCCCGCAGCACGGAGCGAAACAGCGGCAGCAGCATCGCGTTCGCCCGCTTTTGGCTGACGTTCGGCTTCAGCCGCCCAACGATGTTGAGCGAATAGAAATCCACCTGATCGTTTGCGTCCATGCCTGGGGAAATCATGCCCATCATCGACATCGGCGCAAAGAAGTCCGGATCGCGCCCGGTGAGCAGGCCCCGGAAACCACGCGGCGAGACGCCCGCGACCAGCACGGGCTGGCCGTTCATCAGCATCCGGCTGTTCAGGACGCGCGGATCTGCCCCGAGATGGCCGGCCCAATAGGCGTAGCTGAAAACGATGACAGGGTTCTGGCCGGGCGCGTCATCGGAGGGAACCAGGAGGCGGCCGAGAGCGGGCTCGACCCCAAGTACTGCAAAGAAATTCCCCGTGACTACCTCGGCGGTGGTTCGCACTGCTTCACTACCCGAGGCGAGCGTGGCCGGGTAGCCGACCCGCGCGATGAGCCCGCTGAACGCCTCGTTGCGATCGCGGAGGGCTTTGTACATCGGGTAGGAGAATACGCTCAGGTTGTTGTCGCGGCGGGTGCTTCCGAAGTTGTTGTCGTCGGATTCCAGCGAATACAAGGAACCGGGATCCTTCACCGGAACCGCGCGCAACACCACCTGGTAGAGCAGCGAGAAGATGGCCGTGTTCGCGCCGATCCCCAGGGCCAGGGACAAAACAGCGAGCACAGTGAAGCCGGGCGAACGCCGCAGAGTTCTGAGAGCAAATCGCAGATCGTTCCACATAGGATGGTCCGACCCAGGGCGAGCACGCCACTTGCCAAATTTGCTCCCTGTATCCTGAATGGCGCATTGTAGAGCGGCCCCCGGCTCCTGTCCGAATTCAGAGCGAAGTGTTCGTTTCCGGGACTAATGCTGATTATGCCTTCGTGGAGCAGGACTCCAGTCCTCAGGCCGACGTCCATGTCGGCCTGAAGAGCGGGTCCTGGAGGACCCGTGCAGACCTGGAGGTCTGCCCCACCGATGCTGTCTGGACTTACACCGGCGCTGCCGCCTGCGCACTGAGCATGGCGGCGTGCCCGTTCACCGGCGCCCCCGAGAATGCGGCCATCACTTGCGCGTCGACGTCGTTCTTGTGGCTCGGACAGCCCGCCGCCAGCAGGAACCGTTGATTGTGATACCGGACATCCGTATAATCCGCGATCAACCCCGTCTCGAACGCCTGCTTTAGCTCCACGATTCCATCCCGCAGCGAGTGACGCGCATGAAACCCAAGGCCTTCCTCGATTTTCCTGAAACTGACGCGGTAGTTACGGCAGTCGGAGTTATCCGAGTGTTCGACGCGCGTCGCGGGAAACACATCCGCGATCGCTTCGGCAACCTCCGACAGGGTGTAATTTAACCGTGAGTCGCCCACGTTGAGTATTTGCCCTCCCACCAGGCGGGCCGGCGATTCCAATGCCAGCACCACGGCTTCCACCAGGTCTCTCACATGAATGAATGGACGCCATTGGCGGCCGTTGTATATCGTGATGACGCCGTCCTGCGCCGCCTTGGCCGACAACAGATTCACCACCAGATCGAAGCGCGGCCGGTACGAGAGGCCGAAGACAGTGGCGAAGCGCAGAATCGTGGGATGGAACGTGTCCGTGCGGGATTCGAGCAATGCCCGTTCGGAGTCCACCTTGGTCTGGCCATAAAAGGACACGGGACGAACCTCCGACCGCTCATCTACCTCGGCTTCCGAGGCGCCGTACACGCTGCAACTGGAGGCGAAAATCAACCGGCTCACGCCGTGCCCCTTGGCGATCTCGATGAGCATCCGGGTGGCGGCATAGTTGATCTCCAGGGCCGATTTGTGATCCTGCTCGCACGCCGGGTCGCCTACGATGGCCGCAAGCTGAACAATGGATTCCGCGCCGCGCACAGCCTTCACCACGTCCTGGATGTTGCGGCAATCGCCGGCCATCAGTTCGAAATTGGGGTGGCGGATGGCATTTCGGAGCGCCTCGCCGCCGTACATCAGGCTGTCCAGCACGCGAACTTTGCGGCCGCTTGCCAGCAGGCGTTCCACCAGCAACGATCCGATGTAACCCGCGCCGCCCACTACCAATACCCAATCGCTGCGGCGTGCAAGCGAAACGGCGGTTCCGGACTTCACCAGGTATCGCTTCTGCAGGAGATCCTTGACGATGCGCACGGAAGCCGTGCCGATGGCCGCCAGCGCCACGAACGGCAGCGCCACGCTCCGGCCGACCTTCTCATGGCCAAAGAGCAGGAAGTTGGCGGCAAAGAAAACCATTGCGGCTACAACCACGCCACGGAGAATGACCAATGCCTTGTAGCGCCCGGTGTAGGCGCGCGAGTGCGTGTAGAATCCGTTCAGAAGAAAGACGAGAGGGAAGATCGGAGAGAGGACCCAAAAAAAAGACGTGTAGTATTGCAGAAAACCGGAGGCGATGGCGTGAGCCGCGACGGCATTGCCTACCCGCGCTTGATAGACCACCGACATAGCCATGGCGGCGATCATGCTGAAATGCAGGATCATGAAGTCCGCAGCCATGCGGGGAATGCCTTCTTGCCACTTAAAGTTACGCGGAGGTCGCAGCACTTGAGACTCCTTTTTCGCTGAACCGGCCAGCGGGGACGCGGTAAGAAGCGACTATTTCCCGGACCGCCGCAACCACATCATGTGCATCTTGACCGGTCATCTTGGGATAAAGCGGAAGCGAGAGCAGCCCTCGATAGATCTCCTCGGCGACCGGGAACTGCTCCGGGCGATACCCGTATCGTTGACGGTAGAACGGGTGCCGATGAAGTGGAATGAAATGAACGCTGGCGCCGATGTTGCGCGCACGCAACTCTTCGATTAGTTCCGACCGGTTCAACCGCCGCGCTTGTAGCCGGATCGGATAGAGGTGGAACGTGTGATTCCTGCCAGGCAGCCGCGGCGGCAAGAGGACCTCCGGGAGATCGGAAAACGCTTCGTCGTACATGGCTGCGATCTCCTGCCGGCGCCGGATGAAGCCGTCCAGCCTGCGCAACTGGTGGATTCCCAGTGCGGCCTGGATGTCCGTCATGTTGTACTTGTAGCCGGGCTCGACCACTTCGTAATACCAGGAACCTGCCTCGGTGTAACGCTTCCAGGCGTCGCGGCTCATGCCATGCAACGAGAGCAGACGCAAGCGGGCGGCCAAATCGTCGTCATTCGTGGTGATCATGCCGCCCTCGCCGGTGGTCATGTTCTTGATGGCATAAAAACTGAAGCACACCGCGCGGCCGTGGGTCCCAATCCGGCTTCCCGCGTATTCGGCCCCCGCGGCATGGGCCGCGTCTTCGATCACCGGAATTCCATGGCTGCCGGCAAGTTCCAGGATGTCTTGGAGGGAGCAAGCTTGGCCGGCGTAATGTACCGGGACAATCGCTTTTGTGCGCGGGGTTATCGCCCGGCACACCGCTTGGACGGATATCTGGAAGTCCGGATCGACGTCCACGATCACCGGCGTCGCGCCCAGGTGAACCACGACATTGGCAGTCGCGCAGAACGTCAGCGTGGGCACGATGACCTCATCGCCAGGGCCCACGCCCACGGCCGCCAGCGAAGCGTGCAGGGCGGCGGTGCAGGAGTTCACGGCGACGGCATGTCTGGCGCCGGTGTACACGGCGAACTCCTGTTCGAAGCGCTGTACTTTGGGGCCGGTGGTCACCCAGCCGGAACGCAGGCTATCGGCGACTTCGGAAATCTCTTCCTCACCGATGAACGGAAGGCAATAGGGCAGAAACGAATTGCGCATCAAAGGACCTTTCGGAACGTAAGACTTGTGCGCGTCAGCCGGAATCCGAGGCTTTCATAAAGGCGCGCGGCAGGAATGTTGCGGAACTGAGTTCCGACCTCGACGGCTTCGAGGCCCTGGCCGGCGAACCAGTGCAGGGCGGCTGAACTCGCGCGGCTAGCCGCACCTCTGCCGCGAGCCCAAACGGCCGTGGCGACCAGGATGATGATTCCATTTCTTGCCAGGCGATCCGCCCGGCAGGTGACGTAACTGGCGACGCGGCCTTCTACCTGGGCGACGACCACCGCGTCGGCTGCGATTCCGAGGCAGCAGTTTCGCGTCCAGCTTTCATTGACACGGTCCGCAACGACTGTTGGAAGCGCGGGGTCTGCATGAAACCGGTCGAAGACGAAAGCAGTCCGGCCGATTTCAAGAACTTCCGGCAGGTCCCTGGGCTCGAACAGGCGTGTGCCGGAGGGCGCGGGCAGGAGGTTTCCGTGGATCCGCAGCCCAAAAGTCTGGATGCCATCCACCAGTTCGAAACCGGCCTCTTCGAGCGCGGGGATGGTGGCAAGGTCGCCGGTGTCCACGCGCGCGGAGAGGTGCCGGATGCCGCCTTCGCGGCACTGCGCCAGCACCGCCCGAAGCAGTTCCCGCTTGTGGGCGCGGGCGTCGGAATTGGAACCGGAGGCTTCCAGCAAATCGAGGCGAGCCGCAGGGATACCAAATTGCTCGGTATCCCATTCCAGGGCGCGCCAGGCGGCGGTACCCGCCGGCGTTTCAATGCGACATAGTGGCGCGGCGACTTGGGTTGTGGCCATCGGTATGGATATCCTTTCTCAGCAGCACGTAGGGGATGGTCCTGGCGAGTATCGACAAGTCCAGCCAGAAGGAATGGCGGCGGGCGTATTCGACGTCGAGAGCCTTCCGGCGCTCCCAGGAGATGTTGTTGCGTCCGCTGATCTGCGCGAGCCCCGTAATACCGGGCCTCACGTCGAGCTTGCGCTTCTCGGTTTCGGTATAGAACCGGATCTGGTCCGCCTGGTCCGGTCTTGGACCGACCAAGCTCATTTCGCCTCGCAGAACATTGAAGAGCTGCGGGATCTCATCGAGGCTGGCTTTTCTGAGAATGCGCCCCACCGGGGTAACGCGACGGTCGTCATCGCCGGTGTAGGCTGAACCGTCATGGTTCCGGATGTCGGGAGCGTCGTGAATCATACTGCGGAACTTCACCAGGGTGAACGGACGGGCGTGAAGTCCCAATCGGCGTTGCCGGAACAATACCGGTCCTGGAGAGGATCGCCGTACGGCCAGCGCGCACAGCAACAATACAGGCGAGAGGACCAGCAGCAGCACGGATACGATCAACAGGTCGCGGATGCGGGCCATAGCATTCCATCACTTCACGCGAAGACGGCCTCACTGACCGCGCGCACCTGGCTCTCGATCCAGGCGTAGGTCTTTTCAAGACCTTCCCGAAGAGATCTTGATGGCGCCCATTTCAGGCGCTCCCGGATCAGATGGTTGTCGGAGTTTCGGCCGCGTACGCCGAGCGGGCCAGGGACGTGTACGACTCGGAGGCGCTTTCCGGCAATGTCCGCGATCATCCCGGCCAACTGGTTGATCGTGACCATTTCCTCGGAACCGATATTCACCGGCCCGGTGAATTCCGAGTCAACCAAGCGGCGGACACCCTCGAGGCATTCATCGATATAGAGGAACGAGCGAGTCTGCTCGCCGTCGCCCCAGATCTCGATCTCGCCGCGGTCTTCGGCTTCCGCAACCTTACGGCACAGCGCAGCCGGCGCCTTCTCTCTACCGCCCGCCCACGTGCCTTCGGGACCGAAGATGTTGTGGAAGCGGGCGATCCGCACTTGGATGCCATAGTTCCGCATGTAGGCGAAGTAAAGCCGCTCACTGAACAGTTTCTCCCAGCCATACTCGCTGTCGGGCGCCGCAGGGTAGGCGGAATCCTCGGCACACTTTGGGTTCAAAGAGTCCACCTGGTTGTACTCCGGGTACATGCATGCGGAGGAGGAGTAGAAGAACTTCCTGACTCCTGCCTTTACGCCAAAGTGCAAGCAGTTGAGATTAATGGTGGCGGAATTGTGCATCACGTCCGCGTCGTGCTCACCGGTGAAGATGTACCCGGCGCCACCCATGTCCGCGGCAAGTTGGTAGACGACATCGATTTCGCGGACCACATCGCGGACCAACGACGGGTCACGCAAGTCGCCCTGAATAAATTCATCGGCTGGGGGATCGAAGAACGCATGCCGCTTCAGGTCTACCCCGCGGACCCAGAATCCCTCGGCTTTGAGCCGTTTAACAAGGTGGCCGCCGATAAAGCCGCCCGCCCCATTCACTAGTACCCTCTTCATGTCGACCTCCTCGTACGATTCAATTAATCTCGGCCAGTGCGGAACGCGTATGGGACTCGGCACAAGCCTCTACGAGCACGGCTTCAATGCGCGCGACGCACGTCTTGCGACTGCAGTTTCGTTCCAAGTACGCACGGCCTCTTTGGCCCATCTCGGCGAAAGCCGCGCGCCTGTGCAGGGCGTCCCGCAGCACGTGGGCGAGGCGCTCTGCATCGCCCGGCGGCACAGTGACTCCGCATTGCGCGTCCATGACCAGCCGGCTCAACTCGTTCCCAGGGTTGGTGATAGCGACGATGGGCCGTGCCGCAGCCATCTGTTTGTATATTTTCGACGGCACCGAAGCCAGTGTCGCCGCCGAATTCAATGCCACCAGGGTCACGTCCGCCGCAGCTAACGCTTCCCCGTAGCGCCCGATGGGCTGGAACGGATAGAACTTGACGTTCTCCAGCCCGGCAGATGCGGCTCTCTCGATGAGGGCCCGCTTTTGAACGCCGTCGCCGACGATGGCGAATCGAATCGGCAAACCGCGTAGCTGCGCCGCCGCGTCGAGTACCGGTTGCATGTCCGCGTTGTGCGTGAGGCCTCCCGAGTACAACACCAGCAGTTCGCCATTGTGAGTCCCGGTCTCGCGTCGAAACGCGTTATCGGCCGGTCCGGGGACGATCTCGTCGGGGTCCGCCCAGTTGGGGACAATATGGACCTTTTCAGGCGCCACACCTTTGCCCAGAAGATTGTTCCGGAACCCTTCGGAGATGACCACAATGCGCTCGGCCCGCCGATAGATCCAACGCTCCATCCGGCGGAAAAAGGCCACGGCCGCGGGATTTCTAAGGTAGTTGAGAGCGACCGCGATGTCGGGATAGATGTCTTGAACGTCGACGACGAGCCGTGCGCCGGAAGTCTTGGCGATGGCATATGCGGAGACGCCCAACGGCAATGGGGGCAGGATTGCGTAGACCACGTCGACGGGCCGCCGCCATCGCAAGTACCCGGGCGCGGCCGACAGGCAGAACGCTCCGAAGGCGGCGAACCGGGCCCCAAAAGAGTGGCTGGGCGTGGCGTACGTAAAGGTTCGGATAACGTCAATGCCATCGACCGCCTCGCGATACACGAACCGATTGCGATATCCATCGAAAATCCGGCCCAGTGGATAACTTGGAAACGACGTGACTACGGTCACCTGGTGACCGCGGCTCTTGAGATCCCGAGCCAGTTGGGTTACCCAGATTCCCGCGCCAACCGTCTCCGGATGGTAATAGTTCGCTGTGATGAGGATATTCACAGCGCTGTCCTCATGATTCGTTGGCCGCTATGATGACGTTCATCGAACATGCCGATGGACTCCGCGACGGCGTCAACGGCATCCACGGCCATCTCGGGATAAAGCGGCAGTGAAAGGATTTCTCCCGCAACGCGCTCCGTAACGGGGAGCGGGCCGGCGCTGGCACGAAAGTAAGCAGGCTGCTGGTGAACGGGTACCGGGTAGTGTATGCCGGTGCCGATGCCGTTGTGGGCCAACCAGTTCCGCAGCGCATCCCGCTCAGGATGCCGGATCACGTACAGGTGATACACCGGGTTCGTGCCGGGCGAGCATTGCGGGGTGCACACGGCTGTGCTTGCGAGGCGCACTCCGTACCGCTCAGCGAGCTCGATCCGACGGGCGTTGGCACGGTCCAGGCTGGCCAGCTTAACCAACAGGATGGCCGCCTGCAGTTCGTCCAAACGGCTGTTGAATCCGCGCGATTGGCTGATGTAGCGCTGTCGCCAGCCGTACTGACGGAGTTCACAGAGGTTGCGGTAAACCTCCTCGCGCGCGGTGACCACTATTCCGCCGTCACCAATCGCACCAAGGTTCTTTGTGGGGTAGAAGCTGAAGCAACCAGCCGTACCGTACGAACCAACCTTTCGACCGCCATACACGGCTCCGTGCGCTTGTGCGCAATCCTCAATCATCTGTAAGCCTCGGCGCCGGGCGATGACGCCAAGCTCATCAAGCTTGGCTGGCTGACCATACAGGTGGACGGCAACGAGCGCTTTCGTTCGCACGGTAATCGCCCGTTCGACTTGCACCGGATCGATCGTATAGCTACGCTCATCGACGTCGACGAAAACGGGCGTCGCCCCGGCCATTTCGATCCCGACAACGGTTGCGACGGCGGTGTGCGAGGGCGTTATTACCTCTGCGCCAGTTCCGATCCCTGCCGCGCGCAAAGCCAGATGAATGGCGTCGGTCCCGTTGGCCACGCCCACCGCGTAGGGAACGCCGATGTACTCGGCAAATGCCGCCTCGAAGGCGCGCACCGAGCGGCCCAGGACATACTCGCCGCCTTCCAGCACCGAAGCGATGGCAGCCTCAATCTCGACTCTCGAATCGAGAAACGCGGCCCGGGGGTCACACTGGGGAATCTGATGCAACTGAGTCATGAGAACCCTTTGCTTCACGCCCGGCCTGCGAACGACGCAACGTACAGCAGCCGACCCGTTATTCCTCTGTGCTCAATAAGGTCGCAGCCGCGTTCCTTCGTCCCCGGATCGAGGTAGTGATCGATCTCGGATGTGTAGAACTCGATGGTCCGCCGCAGACCCTCGCTGAAGCCGACTTCCGGTGCCCAGCCCAGATCCTGCCCGATCCTGCCGTTATTCGTGTAATAGCTCCCGATGTCGATCTGCTTGCGTTCTTTCGGGAACGGACGCAAGGCGACAGCCGACCGCCCGGTCAATTGCGCGGCGGTTTCCGCTATCGCCATGAGGCTGAGTGGCTGGGGGCCGCCCACGTTGTATGTCATCGAATTCAGCGACATAGCGGCGCCCACGGCAAGGAACGCGTCTACCGCATCGTCGACGTACAGCGGATCGCGAAGCTGACTCCCATCGCCGAAAACCTCCAGCGTTTCCCCCAACATGACTCTTCCCACAAATGTGCTCAAAAAGCCCTGGCAGGGGATGCCGAGCGCCATGCGCGGTCCATACACGTTGCTGAGGCGTAGAACTGCGGCATCCAAGAGCCCCATCCGAGCGAACATGAGGTGATACATGGTCCCCGCAAACTTGTGCACGCCGTTGAAATCCACGGGCCGCGCTGGGTGATTCTCATCCACCGGCAGACTCTGGGGAACACCGTAAACTTGACGTGTGCCGGCGTAGACAATCCGTACACCCGGCGCCTCCCGGGCGCACACTTGAAGGAATCTCAACTGTGCGAGGCTGTTGATCCGCAGATCGCGCTCCGGAAACTGCATGCTGTGTACGTGACTGATCTCGCCGGCCAAATTGAAGATGACCTCTGCGCGCCGGATCAGTTCGACGGCTTTGTCCGCGTCTGCGATATCGAGATTGACGACCGTGCATCCATCGGCGATCGGCGCGATGTTATAAACGTCTCCGCCACAGCCGGGTTCACACGAATCGATGATTGTAACTCTGGCGCCCAACTGACTCAGGCGGATCGCCAGGTTACTTCCGATAAAACCGAGACCGCCGGTTATCAGGACCTCTTTCTTAGAGTAGTACATGGATCACCTCGGGTTTTTCTTGAGCCGCATGATAGTGCTATGGCTCTGTTTGCGAGTCGCACGGACGCTGTGCCTTTTTTGCGAGGACGATGAGATCCGCCCCCAGAACCGCCGGCCATTTCGCTCGGATTTTCTGGAGCCGTCCGGAAGTCGAAATCGTCTGCACTCGGAGACCGCACGAACCCAGCGCGTCCACCAGCGGGGTCCGTGAAAAGTAATGCAGTGTGTTGCCGTCCCAGCCATAGAAATAGCTGGTGCGGACTTCGCCTCGGAATAGAACGCTCAGGCGGTGGCGGAGGAATCCCAGATTATTCGTCTGCACAAGGAGCGCGCCGCCGGGCTTCAGCACCCTCGTCATCTCGTGCAGGGCATGATCGACGTCGAAGACAAAGGGAAGAACGGCGACCGCCACCACGGCGTCGAAGAAATCCGATTCAAACGGGAGGCTCTCCCGATCCAATTTCACCGTTCGTAGGTCACAGGGCTGGGGCAGGTGTTTGAGCCTCTCATTTGCTCTTTCGACGCGATTCCGCGCGATGTCCACGCCGAACAATTCCTTGAACTTGACTGCAGCCTGCTCTAGCAGTTGGCCATCGCCGCACCCGACATCAAGAAGGCGGACGCCGCCCGCCAACAGCGAGACCGCAACGTCAAGCCGGCTGACCGAGGGCAACCACGCATCGAGGAAACGTGGGCGGGTCGGGACAACTAGCGGTGCCTCGTACCCTGATTCGTAGAACTGCCGTTGGAAGTCCTGCGCAACGCTCCCAGCTTGACTCGCAGCGGCGGGATGCAGCGGCCGAAGTAGTGGTATCTTCATAGGATTTTGATATATAGTGTCAGCACGGCTGACCATGAGAGCCGCGAGAGCGCCGTTTCACTGACAGCGGCGCGCGTTGGCGGATCGCGCAACCGTCTTCCAATGCCGCGGGCATTCGACGAAGTCGGCGGAGTAACCAGCCGCTGGCGATGAGCGTCGATTGTTGCCGTTCATGTCGGCTCAAACCTCTCGGCGGAGTCGGGGCTTTGCCCATCGGCCTCATAACACTCTTGGAAACACCGGCCGTCTCTTTAGGGTCAGGTTGTGGAAATCGCCGATGCCTTAACCGAGGCTGTGCGATGCGGCCGCGGCCCGCCGCTCGTCGTTATCCAAATGGCTTATGATTTGTGCTGGGTTTCCAGCCGCCACTACCAGCTCAGGTATGTTTCGGGTTACCACGCTGCCGGCTCCGATCACGCTTCCTCGACCGATGTGAACGCCCTTAAGGATCAGCGAGTTCATTCCAATGAAAACGTCATCTTCGATGGCGACAGGAATGGATACCCCGGCGTTCGGGCTGTTTCTCCGAAGTTCTGGCGTCAATGGATGGAAGTCCGTGTCCACGACGACGACATTTGCTCCAATCGAGAGCCTGGCTCCGATGTCGACTGCGGATGCGGCTACGATGGTTGTTCCGGTGAGGCCCGTTTGATTGCCGATACTAATTCTTGCGTGGGAGCTCCGGGTTGCCAACACGACGGGGTGGTTGGGCACGAGCGGATTGGACATTAGTGACGACCTCAGTTGCACTCCTTGTCCCAGTTCGATATGACTTCCGCGCCACCTTTGTACTATCGGCATTCCATAGAAGCGGACTCCTTTAGCGATACGTACTCCGCGAAGACCGAGTATTAGCGCCACTACGGGGTGCGTGATCAGACGGATGAGTTCAGTTCTCACCGCCCAAGGCGTCAAAGCTGCCCTGGAAATCATCCCCTTAAGCGACGATACTCTCACAGCGCAGGTTCCTCACTGAACGGCGGACGTCTGAACAGTCAGCGCCCGCTCGTAAACCGAGACATACTGGCGCAGAACCCTCGACCACTCGAACTCCGCAAATGCCATCTCGCGCGCCGCTCTGCCGCGGTTTTGGATAGTCCCGTCGTCAGCGACAGCGGCAAGAATGGCGGCCGCAATTTCCCGGACGTCGTTCTTCACCATCGCGCCAGCTCCATACTCGACCAGGTGCGGGATCTCTGCCTCCTCCGTCACAATCGCTTGGCTGCCGCAAAAGCAGGCCTCCACTCCTGCAAGGCTCGTCTCCTCGAAGTGTCGCGGAGTCAGAATAAACGCGTCTGCATCGACGTAAGCCTTAACGACATCGGCGCCGTAGAGCGGTCCCGCCCACAAGACGATCCCGTGCAAGCCAATCGACTGAATACGGCTTCTTAGAAAGGCTTCGTGCCCGTCATCGCGCCCCACCACTACCAAGCGGAGCAGCGGCTCGCGCTTGCATGCGATCGCCAGGGCGTCAATTAAGATATCCAGACCCTTCAGCGGGTGAATGCGGCCAACGAAAAGCAGCACCCTGTGCTTGCCGGTGAGTCCCATGCTGGCACGGAACGATCCGCGCTGAGGAAGCTGCCGGAAGCGATCGCCGTCAGAGGCCAGCGGGGTCAGGTGGATTCGTTGCAGGCTGACACCGAATTCTGTGTACACTGCGGCCTCATGCTGCGTCTGAGCAAGGCATGCCGCAGCATGCTGGACTGTGCGCCTCGTGATCAGTCGGTCGAAATACGGCTTGACCATGCCCCTCCAACCAGGTCCGGTGGCTGGCAACGTTCCGTACGCCGCCAAAACATAGGGCCGCCTGCATTGCCTGGCGAGCGCGGCGCCGAACGTAGTGAAATAGTCCCGGCTCCCCGAGAGGTGGACGATATCCGCTTTGTCGATGTGGCGCCGCATCTCGCCAGGATAAGCAGGGGCGATAAACTGCTTGCACTGGAATGCCAGATACTGGCTGACCGTCTTGCACCGGACGACTCGCACGTTATCTTCGAGCGAGTCCGCGCCGGCATATCGTCCGGCTCCATCGGAGGCATCGGACGTGATCACCGTCACTTGATGCCCGCAGGCGCTCAGACGGCCGGCCAGCTCGTACAACAGCCGCGTGGGACCGCCGTAGCCCCAAGCTGGCGCGAAATAACAGTTCGCAATCAGAATTCGCATACGGCCGCCCTATTGCAGATCGTCCGTCGGATTCCGCTCGGCCGCGAGGCGTGTTAACCGGCGAATTCCGTCTGCGAAGTTCCGTATTTTCTTTTCGAATGTGTAGTCGCATTCTATCCGGCGCATTGCATTGGCCGACAGGAACGTCCGAAACTCGTCGTCGTCCAAAACCCTGCTCGCCTGTCTTACGAAGTCCGCTGAGTCGCCGGCCCGATAGGTCAGGCCATTCACCTCGCTCTGCAGTACCTCGAACTCCGAACTCTGTGTCAGCGCACTGTCATCGGTGACAACCGGCACGCCATAACACATGGCATGATGGATGCTGAGCCCGATGCAGGTTGCCATCACAAACACGGTCGCAGACTTGAACCAAAGGGCGAGGACGTCTTCATCGTAAATAGGCCCCAGAAAGCGCATCCGGTCGCCGACGCCCAAATTGGCTGCTAGCCGCCTGGTGCTTTCCTCCAATGGCCCTCCGCCTATCCAAACAAGCAACACATCGGAACGCTGCTTCGCCAGAGCCGCGAAACACTCGACCATGACCTCCGGCTTCTTGATTGCCGTGAGCCTGACCACATGTAGCAGCACCTTTTTGCCCTCGATGCCCTGGTCTCGTCTAAAATGTTCGACCATGTCCGCGGTCACACCGTCCCTGACTTTCATCACAGGCCGTTCGGCGATGGCCGTAGAAAGTACCACAATCTTATCCGCTGAAATGCCGCGCCGGATCTGCTCGCTGCGCCCCTTTTGGCCGTAGCTAAGCTGGACATCGCCGACGGCGCCAATGACCCGCATGTAGATCTCGGTGAACAAACGGCGCTTTCCAATGCGGTGGAACATGCTCCATACGCCCACCGGGACGCGTCGAATTCTGGCCCAGACAGCCGCGAATAACTGCGAAAGCTCACGGGGGTCGCCATTGATAATGACCGCTCCCGGATTCAGTTCCCGCAATCGCCTGAACAAGCCTGGCCGCAGGAAAAATGGGCCGAGCGGCCGCCGGGGCAAATGTTGGGCGCCAAAACGAACCGCACTGGCATCATATTGGTTCAGTTGGCTTGAAGACCGCAGATCCGCAAGCACGATTAACTCAATACCCGGAATCTCCGCGAGTCGATCGAAGAGTGGCACCTCATATTTCGGAACGAAGGCTTGGATTAGGACCACACGCTTCGTGTGCAGCAGTCTGCTCATCTCCTGCGCACCCCGCGCCGCCCGCGCTTTAGCGATTCCGTAGAGCTGATCACGGCGGCATACAAGCACCAGAACATCCAGTTATCGTAAAGCGCGCCCGAGAACAGACCAAGCACCAAATATTGCATGTAAAACAGCGCCAGCCACATGCGGCGTTCGTCTTGCCGTATCAACCAGTACGACCTGATGAGTCCATGGACCATCATGAACAATACCAACCCGCCACCGGCGGCGCCCGTTGAGAGAAACGCCTCCAGTAGGATGTTGTGCGGATAGCCCCCTTCCGGAAGATCGATGGACGTGCCGAAGACCGGCCGCTCCAGAAAATGTTGCCACGCGTAGCCCCATAAAGTCGACCTGATATCGCTTTGAACGTTGCTGCGGCTCTGTAGATAGTTGACGCGGGCTACCAAGCTCCCGCCGGCGCTGGTGAGGTTGTCGACAGCGTAGGGCAGTAACGCAATGCCCACGAGAATGATAGCTACGATCAACACCATGCGACGCTGCTTGATGTGCGTGGCAACTATAACGCAAAGAGAGACTATCAGCGCAACCAGCGGAGATCTCGATCCGGCCAATAACATCACCGCCAGACCGAGAAGCGCCGCCAAAGCGCTCGGTATGACATTGCGGAGTAGCGGCGCTTTTTTACGGACAAGAGCGCAGATTCCTAGGACCGCCAGGGAGACTCCGATGTGTCCCAGGTCGATCGGATTGAACGTGTCGTTTCCCGCTAGGCGTCCGTCGCGGGACGTTAAGTGCGGAAGGTCGACGACGATCGCGGCCACGCATGTCAGAATTAGGAAGATCCAAACGACCCGGAGCTGCGTAGCGTACTCATCGGGCTTCAACGTCTCGAAGAATGTGAGCGCCGGAATGACGCAGACGCCAAATGCCATGGTCCAATACATCTCCTTGGGACGCGCCATTACCATATCGCGTATGAGCAAGTCGTTGATCATGCGCGCGGAGTAGANNAGTAGAGTATCCAGAACACGGCAAAGGCGGCGAAGCCAAGCGACCGTCTCGCGCGAAAGGGTGTCGGCCTTGTTAACAACACGGTGAGACCGGCTACCAGAATCAGCACGTGGTAGCCGATCGAGATTGGCCGGGACTGCGTTCCCAACATACTGGGCATGAATGAAACCAGGCCGAAGCCAAAGAGCGCCGCGGTGTAGTAGAGCGCCAGAAGCCAGTCGCCAGGCGAAAGAACCGCGGATCTTCGCGCGTACGCCGGCTCGGAACGTCCTGGTACGCGCGCTGTGCGCAGCCAGTTGTCCGGAATCGCAACCGGCGCGGGATGCGCAGCAGGAAACGCAGTGGACCTCATTTACACGCGTCCTTCGGCGCGGGCTTGGGCATCGAACTCCGTCATGATTACTTCGGCAAACGCGGCGGGCGAATACTGGTCTTCTACGCAGCGTCTGCCATTGGCTCCGAGTGCCGCGCGTCGCGCAGGGTCGCCCAGCAACGCCTCAATGGCTTCCGCGAGCGCATCCGCATCGGCCATGGGAACCAGGATTCCAACGTCTGGAGTTACCACCACGGCAGGGCCTCCGGATCGCGTCGCAACCACTGGCAAGCCGCAAGCCATAGCTTCCAAGATCACCAAGCCAAATGCCTCCGGGCCAGCCGACGCCAATACGGCCACATCCGCGGCCGCCCAGAACTTCTCGACGTCGTCCATATAGTCGAACCACAGAAATCGTCTTTGCCGCACCAGATCTTGACTCAGTTGCAGCAACTCAAGCTCGTACTCGTCGCAGATGGAACCTGTTAGTTTGTCGCTACCATGCCCCGGGATTTTGCCCGCATGCATAAAGAGGGCGTTGCGTCTGCCTGCGCACACCTTATTCGCCGCTTGAATGAAGAACCGCTGTCCCTTCTGCGGTGTGAGGCGCCCTATCATGGCGACGATCAGCGCGTCGTCAGGGACGCCTAGACTGCGTCTGGCACAGACGCGATGCGCAGCAGATCGCTTAGGAAAGCCCGACATGTCCAGGCACCCGGAGACGGCTCGTGATTTGTCTGCGACTCGCGGCGGAAGAATTCCTTCGGTCGAGTGTTTGGTATGGACAAGGAAACGGTTCGCTCTGAAGAGAAAGCGCCGCCCCCTGGGAAACATGCCTATGTTGCGCAGCATCACTGCGACCGGAACGTTGAAGAATACCTTCGTCAACATCGCGTCCCTTCCGGCCAAGGCGTTGTTCGCGTAAAACAGCGCGGGTTGGCTGAGGCGCGCGAGTCGTACAGCCTTGTAAACAAATGAGCCATATTGCCACAGTTTCGTAATGAAGTGTCCGCCGCCATGAGGCAACACATACGTGACCACGCCTGCTGTCTGTAGCGCCGTTTGCAGTTCGCAAGCTCGATTGAGTATTACAACGGGACGATAGCGGCATTCGTCGAGATTACGCAATAAGGTGGTCAACGCGTGACTGGCAAGCATGGCGTCGACAACCAGGTAGTCAAATATGAAAACAGTCCTAGGATGTCGTTCGGGCATGTTTGAATGAATCGGCGGTTCGATAATCCAGCGGCCGGGCGAGACTGGAATAAACCTCGGAAAGCCGCTGTGTAAACGTGGGAGGCGAAAAGGCACCGGCTCGCAGGCGCGCATTGTCAGCCAGGCGACGATGAAGGGACGGGTCGTGGTACAAGCGAAATATGGCGTCGGCCAGCTCGCCGGGCAGATTCGGGCGAATCAGAATTCCCTCGACGCCGTCTCGCACGAGTTCGGGAACACCTCCGGTTTTCGCCGCGACCAGAGGCAAGCCCGCTTCCATCGCTTCGAGGACCCACATCGGACAAGGTTCGGGCGTGATCCGCAACTGCAAGCCAAGCCATGCCTTGCGCGCGAGTTCTCTGACCGCACTGACGTGTCCCAACAACGCTACTCGGTCGCCCAGACCATGATTCGAGATCCTCCCTTTAAGGACCGATACAAACGGATTCTGCGCGTCGTCCAAAGGGCCCCCAGCTATCCAGAGCTCAAGATTACACCCCCGGTCGCGCAGTGCCGCCATCGCATCCACAGCGACAAGGTGCCCCTTCTCTTCGGAGAGGGAAGCGGCGATCAGCAAGCATTTTGCCTCGCTGCACGTTGTGGCATCCGCCAGATATGGACCGACGGATGGTTCCACCGCATTGTAGACGACCCAAACACGGCAACGAGCCCCCTTCCAGTAACCGCTCACGGCACTGCTAACACAGACGATCGCATCCACGCACCGCCCAACTATGCCAACCTGGGCTAACTGGACCAATCCCCAGAGGCGATTGCTCATTTTACCGTGATAGTGGAGGATGACGTACGTCTGTTCCCCTCGTCTCCGCACGCGCGCCAGGGAGGCCACGAGCGCCGTGAATTGGCTATGGCAGTGCAGAATCACCGGGCCAGGCCCTAGTGCGGACACAATCTCTCCGGCCGACTCCCACCAACTTACCGACCTGCGCAATACGCTCCACAAGATACCGGCCGTCGACCGCGACGTAATCGGCGCGCTCCCATGTCCCACAGCCAGAAGCTGCCGCCCCGGTATCTCACTACAAAAGTCGCCCGGGCCGAGTGAGACGAACGTCACCTCTTCAACTCGTTTCGCAATGAGCCTTAAGACCGCAGCCACGCCGAATCCCTCTCCTCCCTCAACCACCTGGACGACCCGCACAGACATACTCGCCGCCTGGTGCGCCCGATCTTTAACGCCAGCCCCGGTCATGGCATGAGGCGCCTGCGCGCCCGTCTTACAGAGTCCGGTACCCAGCCCGATATGCCGCGCCGCGATCGGAACCGAAGCGCCGAAAACGGATGTGAGATGTTCATGTAAACCGTGTACAGCGTTGGATGTACAAGACGGCGAACGTTTCCGTCTCTAACGGCCGCTTTCTGTGACAGGAACTGTGCGTAAGCGCGCTCGTTCAAATAGAGCACGCAGTTTTGCTTATAGTGCGTCTCAACGTCCTCACGGTTCCAGAACTGTTCCCGCAGTACGTCCAGTGCAAAGTACTTGTGCCTCAGGAATTGTTTGGCCCAGTAGTCCGGCCATTGCTCGTTTATGTGGCCAGTTCCAAACTGGCCGGGAATCGCGGCTGAAAAGAGGACGGCATCCGCGGCTCCGACTAGGTCGGAAACCAGCGAATCGGCCCGGCTTTCGGGAAGGTGTTCCGCAACTTCCAGGCACATCGCCAGATCGAATCGGCGAGTGAGTTGAAGCGGTAAGGACAGGTCGCGGGGTTCAAAGCACTGAATTGGAATTCTAACTCTTTCCCTGGGAACATAATACCCGTCGATACCGACGATGTCGGTTATACCGGCTTGCTGCGCCGCAACCAACCAGCTACCCACGCCACACCCTACGTCAATTACGCTGTTTGGAGCCGTGAGTCTGACGACTTCGGGTACTATCGCACTCGCCGAGGTGGAGGAACCTGCCTCGATGAGCTCGAAGAAGCAACTGCCGTAAATATTACTCTTGCGTCTCATTGAAAGATTCGGACGGCTCCCGCGGTTGCCGGCAGCCTGGCGATCATCCACTTGGTCAGAACGACTCTCTCGGTGCGGCTCAGGGTATGACGTGCCAGGATTGCGATCCACGCGATACAAAACACCCCAGCGACAGTTGGTAACCGTAGCCACACGGCACTGTCCATCAATAACACCTTCAACACCCACCCGCCGGTTGCCACTAGCGCGCCTAGCGGAACAGACTGAGCAAGCTCCAAAACGGTCGCTTTGCCGGCGCCTCGTCCGAGGTCGTGCCAGAGCACTGCCCAAGCCCACGAACCGCAGAGAAACGAGGAAAGCAGCGTCGCCGCTGCAACGCCAGCTATTCCACACTTCCGGCCGAGGTATATCGCTAGTAACAGTTTAACACCGGCGTCGGAAACGGTAGCTACCGTAAGAGTTTTAGAACGGCCGAAAACTACGAGAAAGCTGTACTGAACACCTTTCATCACGATCCACAACGCGTATAGGCACTGAATGCTGTTGAGGACATCGCCGCCATACAATCTGTCACCAAGCCAGACGCTAACGAGGTCACGATTGATCACAAGCAAACACGAGCCTAAGGCGACCGCTAAGCCACAGCTATAGCGAATCAGTCGCATATAGGTTGCGCGTAGGGCTATGCCGTCGTTCAAGGCGAGCAACTGATTGACTCCGGGAACTGCCGTTGCCATGAGTCGCATGATCGCATTTGAACCCCATTGTGCTGGCGTCGTCGTCGCGTAATAACTTGACACGGCCGTTGGACCTAAGATACGTGAAATGATGATGGTGTCGGAGTACATCGTAATGTAGGATGCAGTGTTCCATACCAGCGCGTGCAGACCAAACGTCCGCATTTCTCTCAACAGGTCGCGATCCGGAAAGCCCCAAGAAAGGCGCAGACCGCTCAACAACTGCAATGCAAAGTGACGATTGAGGGCCATCGTGACGGCCTCGCCCAAAATGGTGCCCGCTATCATGCCAAGCAGTCCCCCACCGGCTCGAACGATCAGAACACTGCTGATGAGGCGGACCGCCACTCCCGCCAGGGTAATGAAATTGGAGCGTGCCAGATTCTGGGAGGCTATTAATGCCGGGCCGTACACCAGCAATGGTGTCCGGATGAGGGCCCAAGCTCCGATGAGCGATAGTGCATATCGGGTCGAAACGTCCAGCGACTCCGGGAAATTGAAAAGCGCCGCTGGTCTGTAGGCTAACGCAACCGAGCATAGGGCGTAGAGACAGTTACTAAAGAACAGAAAGCTTCGTGCTGTCGATAAAACGGCGGAAAACCGGTTTGTGACGGAGCCGTCGCGGTAAGCTTGGGGCAGGAACCTATTGGTTGCGGCTCCGAAGCCGGCATCTGTGAGGGCGAGAAAGAGGCCGATTTGAGTGAGTACCCCGAACGCACCAAGGGTCGCCGAGCCGGCATTGTGAAGGAGAATCGGAGTTAAAATAACTTGCAGAAGGGCGCTCGCGCCAAATTGAACGAGGTTAGTGAGATAACCGGCTACCGCGCGTTCAGTTCGGCTCATAGCCCGTCGTCATCGGTAGTTCGCAAGGCGGCTGGGGCTGCCTGCGCCGCGTCACGAATCAATCTGGGTGCGTTGGCATCGCCAACCGGTGGTTGGTAGTTGGCCGTCGCGGGGCAGCGTGTGCTCGGACACGTGAAGATTACGTTTGTCGAATCAATGCTCTCGGCACGATAACCTTTTGCGGCAAGGAACCCATACAGGTCCGACGCGCGGGCGCTGAACGACTCGAGCAGGGTCGGTTCGATCTCAAGGACGACAACAGGGAGAAATTTCCTCAGCAGACGTTCCATACCCTTTAGTACCTGCAACTCGGCGCCTTCGACGTCTATTTTGACGACGTCGACTCGGTTGACCTCGTGAGTAACGAGGATAGAATCAAGCGTGTCGCACTCGACCGTGACGGTTTGCCGGCTCCGTGCATTCCGCGCCGACAGGGAGCTCTTTCCGGAGTGTGACGAATCGTTTACATAAAACTCCGATCGCTTACGTTCATCCAGGCAGGCAAGCTGAACGACGGTTATGTTCGTAGCCAGGTTTTTGGTCACGTTTCGACGCAGCACGGTGGCTGTTTCGGGGCTGGGCTCAAAGGCTAGCACACGGCCTTCAGGCCCGACATGGCTGGCTGCGGGAAGGGTAATCCCGCCGACATGGGCACCAACATCAATGAACGTACCGGCAACCGGCAGATGGGACAAGATGGTATCGATCAGTCGAGCCCCATAGCTGCGGTCGACGGCCATATTTCGGGCGTCAAAGTCGGCAAGATCGGTCCAATATACAAAGCCTCGGATCTTTAGCCAACGCGGCCGCGTTCGCCCGGGCCTAACCCAGGGCCTGAGTATCCGCAAAGCGAGTCCTCTTCCCCGCGGAAACGGCCACGCTGTCCAAAGCCGCAACACGTACACGATGGCGCCCGGACGCAAACCATCGGCCGGGTTCATAAATCTTCGTTCAACGAAGACATGAAAGCCTCGGGCCGCTAATATCGATAACAGGGCACACAGTGGTACTGTGACGAAGAGGGTCAACGGCCACGATGTCATACGAGGCTCCATGCCGCGCTACTGAGAAGCTTGGCGATAGGCCAATGCACTAGGTACAGGCTATAGCACATCGTGCCACACCACATCAGCGGAGCAAATGGGCGGGACGCGGCGAGTCTCGCGTCGAAGGGGCGCAGGAACAACAGAAGCGTGGCGAAGAGTATTCCGACGGCGAGTTCCAATGGGCGGCCTCCGGAAATCAAAGCGCGAGATGGGGCGTACACGAACGCGCCAAGTACAAGTGCTGATGCGGCACAGGCGCTCACGTGCGCGATTCGCCTGACGATGCCGCCGGCGTAGTTGAGTGTCCAATATAGCCAGATGCCTATTGCAAACTCCAACCAGCGGCCATCGAAGAAGAGACCGTAGATGTTGAGGCCGAGGCGAACAGCAATGGCCTTGAAGCCGACGACAAGGGCGGACACGACCCATGCACCGAAGAAGAAGCGCCTCGGCGCGGCGAAGAGCAGAAACCCACAAATCAGATAGAACTGCTCTTCGTAACAAAGCGACCAGGCTTGTCCTAAAAACAACTTCGAGGGACCGCCGAAGAGATGGTCGCGAAAAGTCTCAGTGAGAGTCAGATTCCCGGCCCATTGAAGCAGTGAAAGACTTGAAGGGTGGGGGATCGGGTGCACCGAATCGACGAAAAGGGCTGTCGCTCCGATGGATTGCGTCGTTGTAATGAGGACGACAGACAGTGCCGTAGCTGCCCAAAAGGGCGGGAATATCCTGCGATATCGACGCCACAGATAGGAGAGCACCGATCTTGGTTTTCGCCGTGTGCAGTCGCATGTCGCACTAATGCAATACCCGGAAATAACAAAAAAGAGGGGGACACCCAGCCATAGGTACCCGACTCCAGTCACCACGCCTAGGCCGAAGCCGTGGAGCCGGTTGAGCTGCGCCAGTTGGTACAAGGAAGAGTGAAACACGAGGACCATCAAGCAGGCGACACCTCGCCACAGGTCCAGGCTTCGATACCGCGGTTCGTAGGGCAATCGGTCTTCGGTATCGCCGAGCGGGTCTGCGTTAGGCATAGAACGTGACACTGAACATTCCGGTATCGGCACGATTCGGCAAGCGGGAATTACTCTCAGTCGCTCTCGGCTGGCTTGTAGTACCTGTAATACTTACCGTAATACCCGTAATAGCGATAGCTGTCGCTCATGTTACTGGTCACTGAGTTCAGCACCAGGCCGACCACATTCGCGCGCACGCGCTGCAGGGTGCTGAGCGCCGACCCCACCGTTTTGCGGCTGGTTTCGCCGGCTTTGGCGACCATGACCACGCCGTCCACCGCGGCGGCCATTTGCAATGGCTCGGGGAAGCCCAGTATGGGCGGCGAATCCACCACGATCAGGTCGTACTCATTGGCGGCATCTTCCAGGATTTCCGGCAACCGCCGTCCGATCAGATCGGCGGCCCGGCGGCTGGAAAATCCTGTGGGCAGGATATCCAGGTCGTCGAGTTCCGCTAATTTGACCAGCTTCTCGCGCCACTGCATGCCGTTTTGCAGAACTGCGGCCAGACCCGTTTCCGGATTGATCCCCAGCTTGGTGTGGACCCCGGGGCGGCGCAGGTCGCAGTCGATCAGCAGGGTCTTGTGCTTCTGCTGCGCGTGGGCGATGGCCAGGTGCACCGCGGTGGTGGTCTTTCCTTCGGATGGCGTGGCGCTGGTGATCATGAGCGACTTCAGGCGGCGGTCGAACGATCCCAGCAGAATCGAGTTGCGCAGCGTGCGCACGGCTTCTTCAAAGCCGGTGACGGTGCGGTCCGGCAGCGCCACGGCGGTCTCCTGCCCACGCACCAACGCCGTCGAGCCTGCCTCGCCTGCTATGGCGGAGACCAGGCCGCGACGCCAGGTCTTCACCATCGGCAGGCTGCCCAGCACGTCGGTCTGGAAAAGCGTGTGCACCTGCTCGGGATCCCGCACGGAGCTGTCCAGCAAGTCGGTCAGGACAGCGAAGCCCACCGCCACAAGCGTGGAAAACAGGAAAGCCAGCACGACGTTCAGCTTAATGTTCGGAAATACAGGCTTGATCGCGGCGCGCGCCGGATCGGCGATCCGGATGGAACTATTCTGGAATCCGGCGTTGATGCCGGCCTCCTTGATTTTGCGCACCAGTTCCTCATAAAGCGACTTGTCGGCCTCGGCTTCCCGTTTCAAGTTCTGGTAGTCGAAACTGTGCGCGTTCAGCCGATCGAACTCCGCCTTGGTCTCAACCACTGCCTTCTGCAGCATGCTCTCACGGTTCACGGATTCGTGGTACTCCACTTCCACCCGCTGCGCCGCGTTCTTGCTGCTTTGCTGCAACTGGCGCTCGATCTCCTCCACTTGGACCGCCGCTTTGCGGTACTCGGGATGGTTTGGGCCGTAGTGCGTCTTGGTGTCGGCGAACTTCTGGCGGGCTTCGTCCAGCTTGGCGGAGAGTGTCTTCAGGTTCTCGCCCTGCGTCGAGACTTGGGCGGCCTCGAGCGATCCGCTTTGCACCGATTTCCACGCGGATTCCTTGCGCACGCGATCGGTTTGGGCGTTGGTGTACTCGGTGTTGAGCTGCAGTAGCCGCGCGGAGAGAATGCTGGTCTTCTCTTCCGGATTGATGACGTTCAATTCGCGCTCGAACTGCGCCAGGGCAGCCGATGAGTGCTCCATCTTGGCTTTCAGCTCCTCGAGCTGCTTTTCCATGAAGTCCGCCAGAGACGCGGACGACTGGAAACGGATGTTATATGTATGCTGCACGTAGGAGCGTGCCACCGCGTTCGCCACGTCGGCTGCCAGGCGCGGCTGCGGCGAGCGATAGCTGATCAGCAGCAGATAAGTGTTGGGGGGGCGTGTGACCTTCAGCTTATTGAGCAGAATGGGAGCATCCTCCTCGGCCTCTGAAGACTTCTCGGGCGTGACGTCGGACGCTTCTTTTTCAAGATCGAGCAGATGGTACTGCTGCGCCACGGGCCGCAACACCGAATCCGACTGTATAAGCTTCACCTGAGTTGCCAGAAACTGGTCGGCGTCATTCAGAGGTGAAAGTCCGGCGTCCTGGCCGATGATGGCGGATCGTATCTGCCGGTCGATATCCACCGTGACAGTGGATTCGTAAACCGGCGTCAGCCGCGCGGAGACGATCAAGGCGGCGGTCACGCAGGCGAAGACGAAAGCGATGATCTTCCAGCGGTGGCGGCGGAGGATCCAAAGATAGTGAGCCAGGGGGACGGCGGACTGCTCCGGGGGCTCGACGTCGTAGCCGTACCAATTTGGTTGCAGGGCTTGGTTGGGGGCGGGGAGAGCTTTGGGTTCGGTCATATGATTGCCTTTTGATTAGCTTTTCGGTTAGCCAGGCACGAAGCATCGACTCAATGAACGGTGTAAATGAGCGCCGTGCTGGCGCCTGCGCCGAAGGCCAGGACCCTTTCGAGGGCGCCGATGGTCATGCGGCGGCCCTTGTTATCCGGCACATAGAGAATATCGTTGGCCAGCAGGGACGCGTCCGGCGCCTTGCGCTCCATGATCTTGCTCAGCGGGATCTGTATTTCATTCTTGCTGCCGTTGGCTTCCCGCCGGTAGATGTAGGCGTCCTTCGAGGCGAAGGGCATGAGCCCTTCGGACAACGCCAGCATCTTCAAGACGGTCGATTCCACGCCATCCTGCACGGCGAAAGCGCCCGGCTTTTTGACGTTGCCGATTACGTAAACCCGGCCGGCTTCCGGCACGCGGATCTCCTCGCCGCCAATCAAGGATATGTTCAGCGCGGGATCCGCGGTATCGATCAGGCCCTTCACCAGAATGCGCTGCACCAGTGCGGTAACGGAGCCATCCGGGCCGGACTGCGCGCGGCTGACCAGGATTTCGGAACCC
Source organism: Bryobacterales bacterium (assembly GCA_003132865.1). The sequence continues at coordinate 6,255 of PKYZ01000133.1, read as the reverse complement.
GCTTCGGGAGCCAGTCCGCCGGCCTTGGTGATTGCTTCCAGCAAGGTCACCGGGCCGGACGCCTGGAACGTGAGCGGCTGCTTCACGGCTCCCGCCACGGAAATGGGACGGCTGTTGTATTCGGCGATGGTCACGGTGACGAAAGGGTCCACGATCAGTTGTTCCGCCACCAGGGCCGATGCAATAGTTGTTTCCAGCTCGCCCGGCATCAGTCCCTCGGCCTTGATGTGCCGCTTGAGCATGGGGAGCCGCATCAGCCCATCCGCGCCTACCCGCACGGTGCGCGTTAACTCCGGCGCGTCGTATACCGAGACCGCCACCAGGTCGTTGGCGCCGATGCGTTGGGCCGGCAGATTGGCGTTGGCCGTCTCGGCTGCGGGGCGCACCTGCGCCGAAGCCACCGCTAGAACTGCCAACAAGAGTAGGTAGGACAGACCTCCTGGTCTGTCCCTAAGACTGCTGCTTGACTTCTTCATGAGACACTCCTTGAAGCAGGTTGTTCAGTTGAAATTGCATGACCGCTATCTGCTGTTCGAGCGAAGCGAAGCGGCGGGCCAAATGGCCGCCATAAGCGTCCGAATTCACGCATTCCAGAACCTCGGAACGGGTAAAGTCGGAGAGATTCCGAGCCCCCGCCCGGTTGCAAGCTTCCTGCAGCGAGCGATACTCTTCCTGGCTAAGCCGGAACACCACGATCCGGTTTCGAGGCTTACTCGTCATCGCCAAACACCTGAGTCGTCTGGTGGGCGGGCTTCAGCCGGGTACCCTCTGGGCCGGGACTCTCAGCCCCGCCTCAAGCCCGAAGCTTTTGCCTGGTTAGTAAGATATACGTGCGCCATGCTGGCGTGCTCCGCGCCTTCCACCGCGCGGATCATGTCGCGGTCGATTTCCACGGCCACCGCGCGGCGCAACAGCTCCACGGAAACCACCACGCGGAGCGCATCCTTTTCGCGAATCAGAACGCCTTCCAAGCCGGCCAGGGACCCCCACTCAATACGCGCCTTTTGTCCCACGCGCACGTACGGCCACGGCTGCGACGGCAGCCCCGACGCCTGAATCGTGCGGATGCGCGAGATCTCATCGTCTGTCACCGGCGTGGGAACGTCTGAAAAGCTGACCACCGAAGTTACCCCGGGAGTGTTCAGCACCGGGAGCCGGCTTGCATAAGCGAAACGGCAGAACACATAACCGGGGAACAGTGGTAAATCGACGGACTGGATACGATCCGTCCACTGGCGCCGCGTCCGGTAGAGCGGCACGAACGACTCCAGACCCTTGCCGCGCAGGTTCTCGGCGACCATCTTCTCGTGCCGGGACTTGGCAGTTAGAGCGAACCATGCATGTGACTTAGTCATGAGACAAAGCTATCGCTATCTCAGTCCCATTTGGGACTAGCCAAAAAGTAAGTTGAAATACTTTCAGCACACAGATGGTAAACATTGGGGCTGTTTATTCTCTGTTATTGTTTGGTTTCTGCCGGCTTCGTGGCGCATGCACTCCTGCCTAATGCCGCATACCTCTCCCAATATCGGTAATGTCGCAGAATTCGTGGGGCAGACCCCCTGGTCTGCGTCCGCCGCGGACGCTCTTTCGTTCGAAGAGCTAAGGCCTTCGACGACCGCGACAGGCCGGCGAGGGCGTCGGCCGCGGTCCAGGGGGACCGCCTCACGATTAATGCAGGTGCGCGGGTCCGGCGCCAAGACACAACCCGGTTCCCGGCCCCCGACCTCCGGCGCGCAAAGCGCGCCCTCTAACGGCTGGTGCTTGGCTGGCTTCCACCCTGCCCGGGCAGCGCATCGGCGGCTGCCAACCCTCCCAGGGTGCCCGCCGCGGCGACTCCGCCCACAATGGCCACTATGGCGCCGGTGGAGAGGCCTCCAGCCGCGGCTGCCGCGGCGCCGGCCCCTGCTGCGCCTGCGGCCCCCGCCGCTGCCGCCGCCGGCCGTGCACCCTTTGTCAGGCGCTTGATACTGGTGACATCGATAAGCTGCGAAGCCCCGGCCACAGTAGGTGCGGCGGAATCCACCGTCCCGGTGATCTCCACCAGATTCCCGACCTCGGCTTCCAAGCCGGCGCCCTGAACCTGCATGGTGACGTTCGTGACCCGATCAACCACGATGAACTTGCCGTCCTTCAGCGCCAGGATGCCGGAAACCTTGGTGACCGTGGCACCGGCGTTTTCTTGCGGCTCGAACGTCATTTCACGGCCGCTATCGAGTCTGGCGATGAGAACCCCGTCGGCGTTGCTCACGCGCACGCTCCCGTCGCGGGCGGCTACCACAACGCGCTTCGGTCCGGCCAACTGCACCCGCGCCGTGGCACCCGGCTTATCCGCTTCGACCCGCAAGCTGGCGGCCTCGATGCGGTAGTTCGTGGACTCCAACTGCCCGATGCCTTTCTCCAAAACCAGCCGCGATTCATAGACGCGCGCGCGTGTCTCCGCCGCCAGCCGCAGAGTAACACCCTTGTTGAGCTGAAGTTGCGACGACGAAACGTTCGTTTCGATCACATTGCCATCGAAGAGCGTGGCGCTTGCCCACACTCTCGAGTGGTCCAATTGGAAGCTGCCGTTGGCCACCACCAAGCCGATGGCAGGGCTGGCGGCGAAACTCGATGACAGGGCGCAGAGCCACAACAGGCCGAGCGAAGCCCGGCGGGCGAATCTGGACATACGAACAATCTCCTTTCGGATGAGGTGCAGCCATCGTCCGAATAATCTCCAAAACAATTTACCGCGCCCCGCCGCCTGTAGTAGCATCAGGGTTGGTCGATATCCATAGCCATATCTTGTCCGGCCTCGACGATGGCGCAAGAACCCTCGAGGACTCCGTCGCCATGCTGCGCCTGGCGGCCGATTCCGGCACTACCGACATCGTGGCCACCCCCCACGCCAACACCCAGTTCACCTTCGACCCCGGTCTGATCGGCCAGAAAATCGCCGAACTGCAAGACGCCGCTGGCCCCCTGCCCCGCATCCACCGCGGCTGCGACTTCCATCTCACCCTGGAGAATATTCAGGACGCTCTGGCCAATCCCCCCAAGTACGCCATCAATCACCTCTGCTATCTCCTGGTCGAATTCTCCGAACTCCTCATCCCCCGGACTACCCAGGAAATCTTCGACCGCCTCCAGCGGGCCGGTCTCACGCCCATCGTCACCCACCCCGAACGCAACGCCCTCCTGCACTCGCGACTCGATCAGTTGCAATCCTGGGTCGAAAATGGCGCGCTCGTGCAAGTCACCGCGGGATCTTTGCTGGGCGGTTTCGGACGCTCCGCCAAGTCCGTGGCCACCGAGTTGATGAACCGCAACCTGGTGCACTTCATCGCCAGCGATGCCCACGACACCAAATACCGCACGCCGGTCCTCCGCGACGCCTATCAATACGTCGAGAATACCTGGAACCCCAGCCTTGCCAAACTGCTCTTCACCACCGCTCCCCAGGCCGCCATCGCCGGCGAAGAGATCGTGCTGCTCGATCCCGTGCCCACCCCCCGGAAGGGAAAATGGTACCGGTTGGGCTTTTGACCGTCTAACCCTGTTATGTCAAAACGACTGATCCTGCAAGTGCTAACGCTGGCCTCCCTGTGCGGCCTGCTCGCGGCCCAACCTCCCCAGACTCCGGACACACCCGCCGGCCGTCAGTTCGCCCACTGGCTCGAGGTCTTCAACCGCGGTCAACGCGATGAACTCCAAAAGTTCCTCAAGGAAAACGATCCGGAAGCGCGCATCGACCAGCAAATGGATTTCCGGCGCATGACCGGCGGTTTCGATTTCAAGAAGGTCGAGGAGTCCGCCCCGGACAAGCTGACCGGCATCGTCAAGGAGCGGGATTCCGATAACATCGCCCGATTCACAATGGAGGTCGATCCCGCCCCTCCGCACCAATTCAAGCAGTTCGGCCTCCAGCTCATTCCCCTGGCTGCGGACTCTCCCGCGCCAGCTCGGCTGAGCGAATCCGAAGCCATCGTTGCGCTGCAGGCCGAAATCCAAAAACGGACCGCCGAAGACCGCTTCGCCGGAGCCGTAATGATCGCCAAAGGGCACCAGGTCGTCTTCTCCGGCGCCTACGGGTTGGCCGACCGCGAACACGATACCCCCAATCGGCTGGATACGCGGTTTCGCATCGGCTCCATGAATAAGATGTTCACGGCTACCGCCGTGCTCCAGCTCGCGCAGGCCGGCAAATTGAAGCTGACCGATCCCATCGGGAAGTATTTAACCGATTACCCGAACAAAGAAATCGCCGCCAAAGTGACTGTGCATCGTCTGCTGACCCACACCGGCGGCACGGGCGACATCTTTGGTCCCGATTTTGAGAAGAATCGGCTGACCCTTCGCACGCTGGGCAGTTACATCGCGCTGTACGGCAAGCGCGCTCCGGAATTCGAGCCCGGCGCGCGGTTCGCTTACAGCAACTACGGATTCATTCTGCTGGGCGTGTTGGTCGAAAAAGTATCCGGCCAAAGCTACTACGATTACGTTCGGGAGCATATTTTCCAGCCGGCCGGCATGACCCGCACCGACTCGTTTCCGGAAGAAGAAAAAGTGGATGGCCGCGCCGTCGGCTACATGTACACAAATGAAAAATGGCAGCCCAACAACGATACCCTTCCGGTGCGCGGCACCTCCGCCGGAGGGGGCTACTCGACCGTCGCGGACCTGGTCCACTTCGCCAACGCGGTAATGGAACACAAACTCCTCAACGCCGAATACACCGAACTGCTGACCACCGGCAAAGTCGAAGGCGGCCCGGGCGGGAAGTACGCCTACGGATTCTCCGATGCCACCGCCGGCGGCGTGCGTTGGCTGGGCCACGGCGGCGGCGCGCCCGGCATGAACGGCGACTTGAAATTCTCGCCCGACTCCGGCTATATCGTCGCCGTCCTGGCGAACCTGGACCCGCCCGCGGCCACCCGCATCGCGGACTTCATCGCCGCGCGTTTACCCAGCCGCTAATCAGCGCAAGGTCTGTGGCGCACGCTTCAGCGTGCTGCTGTCGGCTTCAGCCGACAGAACGGCGAACTGAAGTTCGCCGCNNGAACTAAAGTTCGCCGCTGCACGCGAAAGCGTGCGCCACAGCACGAAAGCCCACGCCACCAAACTGCGCTATTTTAGATAGGCGAGGACAACTTAACGATGATGGCAGCGGACCGCCGCGGAATGGGTCTGGAAGGCAAGAATGTAGCCGTGCTGGGCGTGGCCGATGAATCCAGCCTGGCGTGGGCTATCGCCAAGCGATTTGCGGAGCACGGCGCGCGCGTTTTCATCGGCTACCAGCAGAAGTTTTTCAGCCGCGTGCGGCTGCTGCTGTTGGATAACCCCGGAGTGACGGGCGACCGCTGCGATGTCGAGAAGGACGAGGAGATCACCAACTTCTTCGCCCGATTCCAGAACAATCCGCTTGACGTGCTGGTGCATGCCATCGCATTTGCGCCCAATGAATTGTTTACCGAGCCTGCGTCGGATTGCGGCGCGGACGCTTTCTGCAAGAGCCTGACCATCTCCGCGCATTCGCTGTGCAAGGCCGTGCGCTTCGCCAAGCCCAGCCTGAGAGAGTGGGGCAGCGTGATCACGCTGACCTACCAGGCCTCGGAACGCGCCGAGGCTTCCTACGGCCTGATGGGCGTCTCCAAGTCTGCGCTGGAAAGCGCCGTGCGCTACCTGGCGCTCGAGCTCGGCCCGAAAAAGATCCGTGTGAACGCCCTTTCGCCGGGGCCCATCGAGACCGTGGCGGCCACCGGGATCATGGGCGCGTTCCTGCGCAATCCGGAAGCGCTGAACCGGCAGCGGGCGCGGGCGTTCCAGGAGGCCATCGAGATGGCCCGCGCCGAGAACCATCCGGACCCTTTGGCCGTCGCCAGCGCCGCCTGGAAGCANNACATCGATTGCGGTCTTTCCACGGCCAACGCTCTCTGACCCGCGCGACCCAAATCGTTCCGTTCCGGCTGCGCCATCTCGCGCGCGTCTTGCGGATCGAACGCGCCAGCTTCGGCGCAGAGGCCTGGCCGCGCAAGTACTTCCTGGAGTTGTACCGCGATTGCCGCGACTTTTTCGTGGTGGCCAAGGTGGGCGGGCGCGTCGCCGGCTACGCGGTGGCGTGCGCGGAGAAGCGCAATGCGGAGATCGCGTCGCTCGCCGTCCATCCGGATTATCGCCGGCGGGGTGTGGCCGGTGTCCTCATGCGGCACACGCTGCGCGCGCTCGGCGCGGCGGGCTTCGGCCGTGTGGAGTTGATGGTGCGGACCGGCAATA
>PKYZ01000404.1 GCA_003132865.1 Bryobacterales bacterium | reverse complement strand
CTCCTTCTTCGCGGTGATGATCGTTCCGGACGCCGCGCGGCAGAAGTTCCTGAACAACCTGATCGGCGGACTCTCCATGTTCCTGGTAGGGCCGATGTCCGTGCGCCTGCTGTTCCATGCTTTCGTGGTGCTGGTGGGGACTCTGATCTTATCCGGAGCGGTGAACACGGCCATCATCGGCTCCAACGGCGTGCTCAACCGGGTGGCCGAAGACGGCGTGCTGCCGGACTGGTTCCGTCATCCGCACCACAAATTTGGAACCAGCTCACGCCTCATCAACCTGATCGTCGTCTTGCAACTGATCACCATCGTCATCAGCCGCGGCGACGTCTACATGCTGGGTGAAGCGTACGCCTTTGGCGTGGTGTGGAGCTTCGCCATGAAGGCGCTGTCGGTGCTGGTGCTGCGATACAAGCAGCCGCTGGGCCGCGGATGGAAGGTGCCGTTGAATTTCCATATCGCCGGCACGGAGATTCCCGTGGGGCTGATCCTGATCACCATCACGCTGTTTGCGCTGGCCTTGATCAACGTAGTTACGAAGGAGGTGGCCACCATATCCGGCGTGACTTTCACGATTCTGTTCTTCATCGTGTTCGAGTTCTCCGAAAAGTACAATCGCCTGCATACGGCCGCGCACTCGCAGGAGTTGGAGAAGTTCAACTTGAACACGAACGAGGATCTGTCGGCGGAGGCCGCGCACGTGCGGCCCGGCAACGTCATCGTGGCGGTGCGCAACCCGAGTCGCATGGAGCACCTGCAGCGTATGCTGGAGAAGACCGATACGCGCCGCATCGACATCGTGGTGCTCTCGGTCCGCCAGGTAACGCAAGCGGGTTCCGGCGAGCACCCTCTGGATGCGAGCCAGATTTTCTCGGTGGACGAGACTGCGGTCTTCACCAAAGTCGTGAACCTGGCGGAGAAAGCCGGCAAGCATGTGGAGCTGATGGTGGTGCCGGGAAGCGATCCGTACGCAGCTATTGTGGCTACGGCGCAACGCCTGCAATCGTCGCGCATCGTGATGGGGCTGTCGCCGAAGCTGAGTCCCGCCGAGCAGGGCGCCGCGGTGGGCCGCGAATGGGAAAACCTACCCGAGCCGCGGCCTTCGTTGTCGCTGGAAATTGTGGCGCCGGGCGAGGAAGAATCCATCTTCTTCAACCTCGGCCCGCATCCGCCCAGGCTGTGGCCGCAGGATCTCGACTTGCTGCATCAGCTTTGGCTGGAGCTCTCCTCGAAAGGCCCCGGCTCGAAGTTGCACCATCGCGACATCGTAGGCGTGGCGTTGCGCCGCATGCAGGAGTCGCTCGAGTCCGGGCACGCCGACGAAGTGGTGGCGGATGTGATGCGGGAGATTTCGAACGGGCCGGCGAAGCCGCCGGTGGGGGAGCGGCGCGACTGAATGCTGGCCGCATAAGCGACAGCCTAACGCCAGGATCGCTTCGATCGGAGACTTGGTCTGGCAGGGATGTCAGATCCCGGAAGCGCCGTCTCATCTCATGCTCCGGCCCGGTCATGCCACCCCGATTTCGGCAACGTGCTCGAAGTAAGTCCGGCGTATGGATCACTTCCAACTGTTTGGTAACGCCAACTGCTGGAGTGAGTCAACAACTTCGCCGCCTTTGGCCTTCATTGCGTCGGGCTCTATCCAGGACGCAAATGCCGCCAAACGCCGCGGAAGAAACGCGCTCGCCCTGGCCGTTACGCCGCGGCACGTTCGCCACACCAACCCGAGCGTGTCCAGGTAAATCCCCGTGGCGGGCAGGAAATAGCAGTACCGATCCAGCGGCGCCCCTGCCCCTCCCCAAAACAGCAGTCTCCGAACACCTTGTGCGATCAGCGCCTCGATGAGGTACCCACGCGCCACGAGCGATAGCGAGCTTTGAGGGTGGTCTCGCTCATTGTTCATCTGAACGATGACGACCGCTCGATCGAATTCGTACCAGCCCCCGATGATGCTCAGAAACTCGCCGTCATGACGCCGGAGTCCCACCAGAATCGGACGGCCGGCGGCGGACAGCATCCGCAGTGCACGATCTACTCCGCTCCGTCGCGCTCCCACCACCGACTGTTTCAGCATGCGCATGGCAACGGACTGAAACTCCGGAAATGAGACATCTGGCACATACTCGCCGACACTCTCAAATCGGCGCCGATAGTATCGGCAGTTCCGCCGGGTCCTGGGTCCGAGACCTGCTATGAACGATTCGTAGCTCGACGCAAGATCCAGGACGCTGTGGCTTTCAACCCCGGTGCGACGGACGTCCAAACGACTGGACGCCAAAACTCTCTCAATCGCCCTCTTCTCGTATCCCTCGGGTGGCGCCAGGATTCGCAACCCCCGGAATCCGCGTCGATTCACGAGTTCGCGAACGGCGAGCTCGAACACCGGTTCCCGATGCTCGGGCATGGCAACCACCATGGTGTCCAGAGTCGCGTCCCCATAGATGAGTCCCGTCGCCATGCCTGCGAATTTCCGCTCTTTCGCGTACACGATCCCCACGGTTGCCCCGGCCTCAGTAACCGTGACCACGCGGGGAATCCACGCGTCTTTATCAATCGACGCCAGATAAAACCGAGGATTGCAGGTCTTCTCGCATTCCCCGGAAAGAGACACCGCCGTAACGTACATTTGCTCGATCGCAGCCGCCGAGGACAATACCCGAACAGCGAACGTCTCGAGGCTGTCGCGTACGTATGACGCTTCTACCATGAAGTCTCTATCGTCGGGCACGCCCTCAAACTTTAGGGCAATGCCGTCATGCACAGCGGGCCATGTATTCAGAGTCGTTGGCGCGGCGCCCCGCCGATTCGAATGAACTCGACGGCCTCCAGCGTCATCGCCACCCGGTGGGTATACCGTGCCAGATATTTGAGTTCTGGTTCGGGTCCGCCCGAAGGGCGCTCGCCGGCAGTGAGCTCTCCTGGTAGCAGCAGGCGAGCAGGAGGACCCAGCATCCCCATTCGTGGGGAGGCATGCTTCGCGGCCAAAACGCGTCCGTAAGAGTGCGGACACGGCACGTTCCCAGCCCTCCATGCGCGATGTGATATAGGTAGCGAGACGCAGGCTTCACCAATCGAAAACCGCGTCCGAGGGAATCCATGCCCGAACGAGTTGTGCGGCCATGGCCGCTGGCCGCCCTGGCCATTGCATTGACCACTTCATCCGCCTACGCGGGGCAGGTGGCCGGATCGTGCGAGATCAAGGACGACGACGCCTACACCGCCGCCATCCGCAAAGCCACCACCGAGACTTACTTCTCCACCGAGCTGGTCGATCACCTGCCGTGGAGTTCCTGCGTGCCCGCGCCCGACACATACCTGGGCCACATCATCGGCGCGCCGGACGTGCTCGACCACGTGGAGCAGATCAACGGCTACATGCGCCTCGTGGCCAGCCGCAGCCCGCGCGTGCGGGTGTTTTCCATGGGCACGAGCGAGGAAGGGCGGGAAATGATTCTGGTGGCGATCGCCGATGAAGCCACCATCCAGAACCTCGACCACTACCGGCAGATCACGGCCCGTCTGGCGGACCCCCGCGGCCTGAGCGAGGCCGACGCGCAATCGCTGATCCAGCAAGGCAAGCCCATTTACTGGGCCGATGGCAGCATACACTCGCCCGAGTCCGGCTCGCCCGAAATGCTGATGGAGCTCGCCTACCGGCTGGCGGTGGAAGAGACGCCGCTTATCCAGACCATCCGGAAGAATTCGATTGTGCTGCTGACGCCCGTCATCGAGACCGATGGCCGCGACCGCTTCGTGGACGTCTATATGTTCGGCAAGCATCATCCCGAGGCGATGCCTTATCCGCTGGTGTGGTGGGGCCACTATGTCTCGCACGACAACAACCGCGATGGCATTACTCTGTCGCTGGCGCTGTCGAAGAACGTCACCAGGACGTATCTGGATTGGCACGCCACCGTGATGCACGACCTGCATGAATCCATCCCTTACCTTTACATCTCCACCGGCACGGGGCCGTACAACGCATGGCTCGATCCGATCGTCAGCAGCGAATGGCAGCGCCTGGCCTATTACGAAGTGGAGGAGCTAACCCGGCGCGGCGTGGTGGGCGTCTGGACGCACGGCTTCTACGACGGATGGGCGCCCAACTACCTGATCTGGGCGGCGACCGGACACAACGCTATCGGCCGGTTTTATGAGACTTTCGGCAACCGCGGCGCGGACACGCAGGTGCGCACGCTGCAACCCAATGCGACGAGCCGCGAATGGTACCGGCCGAATCCGCCCCTGGCCCAGGTCAAGTGGTCTGCGCGCGACAACATCAACCTGCAGCAAAGTGGGCTGTTGCTGGGCCTGTACAACGTCGCTTCACACGGGCAGGAATACCTGCAGAACTTCTACCTGAAGAGCCTGCGCGCGGTTGCCAAGGCGCGCACGGAAGGCCCGGCCGCCTGGGTATTGCCCGCGGACGATCCGCGGCCGGGCGACCAGGCGCGCTTGCTGAATGTCCTGCGGTCGCAGGGCGTCGAGATTTCACGCGCGGACAAGGCCTTCTCCGCGGCGGTGCTGAACGTCGAAAGCGCAGCTATCGGCGGCCCTGCCAAACCGGCGGAAGAGAAGAAGCCGGCGGCTGATGAGAAGGCCGCGGCGGACTCCAAGCTGAAGGAAGCCCCCACCACCACGACGCAACATTTTCCGGCGGGCAGCTACATCATCCGCATGGATCAGCCTTACAGCCGCCTGGCCGACACGCTGCTCGACACACAGTACTTCAGCACGAAAGACCCGCGGCCTTATGACGATACCGGGTGGACTCTGGGCGCGCTGGCAAACGTGAAGACCGTCCGGGTGACGGACACATCCGTGCTCGACGTACCCATGGCCAAGCTCACGGGCGAGCTCCGCGTGGCAGGGGACGTCAAGGGCGCCGGCCACACCACGTACTTGGTTAACAATAATGCGGACAGTGCGCTCGCCACCTTCCGCTTCCGCCTCGCGAGCGTGGCCATGGAAGCCGCCGAAGAACCCTTCGAAACCGACGGCCACAAATTCAATCGCGGCAGTTTCGTCATTACCCTGATGGCCAACCGAGACCGCGGCCAGATCGAAGCCGCCGCGCGCGAGTTGGGGATCAGCGTGTTCGCCACGGACGCCAAGTTGAGCGTGGCGCGGCACGCGCTGGAAGCCCCGCGGGTGGCCCTCCTGCACGATTGGACCAACACCCAGGAGGATGGCTGGTTTCGGATCACCATGGACCAACTCAAGATTCCTTACGCGTACGTCGCCGACACCAAGGTTCGCGACACCCCGAATCTGCGCGATCAGTTTGACGTCATCATCGTGCCGCCAAACGCCCGAAGTCTGGCGTCGGCCATGCAGGGGCTTCCCATGCAGGGCCAGGCGATGCCCTGGAAGAGTACGCCCGAGACGCCCAGTTTCGCCGCGCCCGGACTCGATTCGAGCGACGACATTCGCGGAGGTCTGGGTTATTCCGGCGTAGCGAGCCTGGAACGCTTCGTGCGGGATGGCGGCCTGCTGGTGGCGGTCGGCGAATCGGCGGCCTTGCCGGTGGAGGGCGGCATGACGCGCGCGGTTTCGCTGCGGCCTTCGCAGAAGCTGGTATGCCCGGGCGACGTGCTGCTGGCCGATGTCGAAGATGCCAAGAGTCCCATCGCATACGGTTACGGCGAAAAGCTCTACATCTACTACAGCGAGAACCCCATTCTGAATGTCAGCCTGGGCTTCGGCGGCGGAGATAGTAATGCGAGCCGGTCGAGTGGCCGGGGATCGGCGACCGATCCCGATGTGATCCAATGCCGCCCTTACGCCGCGCCCGAGAAGCCGCCGAAGCGCACTCCGCGCGAAAAGGAACTTTACGTCCCCGAAGAGATGCGGGCGTACGCCGGCTGGCGGATTCCGCCGGCCAACGAGCTACCGCGCGTGATCCTGCGCTTCGCGGAGGCCGGCAATCTGCTGGTGAGCGGCCTGCTGGACGGGGGCTCCGAGTTGGCTGAAAAGCCCGCGGTAGTGGATGTCCCGCACGGCCAGGGGCACATCGTGCTGTTCTCCAACAATCCCATGTGGCGCAACGAAACTTCGGGGAGCTATTTCCTGTTGTTCAACGCCATTATGAATTACCGGCATTTGGATGTGGGGGGAGTGAAGAAGTAAGAAGTCAGGAGTCAGAATAAGGCGTGACGTGCATGCGCGGCGGCAGTTGTGTGTGCGTCAGGTCGAGATCGTCTCGACGCACGGGTATACGCAGCTCCACCGTGTTGGGGGGTGACGGGTAGTTCTGGCTGAAGGATAGCTTCAGCGCACCTTCCGTCCACGAGACGGCTCGCGTGGTGTCCGCGTATGACCGCAGAAGCTGCGCCTGCTTGGGATCGTCGCAGGTCACGAGCGCTTCGCGAATCAGCCGGTCTTCCGAGGCATAGATCAGCACGCCCACGACGTTCGGCTGCTTCAGGCGCGCGTCTTTGTTGTCGTCGGGTGGCACTTCCAGTCCCACATACCGGGTGGTCACGGTCTCCCGTGAAATCGAGAAGCTCAGCAACGGCACGTAGGTATCGAAGAGATGCTGGCCGGAACCCAGCTTATATACCGACCACCACTCGGTTTCTTCCAGACCGCGCGAGACGGCCAAGAGCGCATTGTCGATCGTGCGGGCATCCTCGCCCGCGACGGTCAGGGTGTACAGCGGCTTCTGCCGCGGATCTTCGCCCAGGCGCCAGGCTTCCAGCGTAACGGTTGCCTCCAGGCCGATGTCGCCCAGGACTTGTTTCGAGTGGGTGGTCTTGCGCAGCAGCAGACGCTCGCCGGAAGGCCGGCCCGGGACTTGGGTTCCGGTAACCTCATGCGATATGTTGCGGATCTCGACCATCTCGGAACCGTCCGCGGCGGAGCTGAAGTCGATCGTCGATGCGGATTGGGCATGCAGCGGCGGCCGCTGCTGCGCACGGACCAGCACTGCGAGCAAGAAGACGGCGATTTTTCTGGCCCACATGGATCTATTCTGGCATTTTCCGAGATGGATCTATTCCCGAAGGGTGCGGCCGGCGTGTGCCGGCGCCTGCAGCGACTTGAGCAGCGTCTCGATGTTGGCCTTCACTTCAATCACGGTGGCTTCGTTGTGCTCGAAGGTGGCGATGAGCACACGTGTGGACTTACTCGACTTACTCGCCGGACTCATGAAAATGTAGGTTGCCTCCCCGTCGCGCCGGGAATGCACGCGCACCAGCGGATGCAAGTTCGGGCCGGCCAGCGTATCCATGAAACGGTCCCTTTCGCGCCATTCGCTCGGATCCGCCGCGGACTTCAGGTCCTTCAGTCCCTCGAATACCGCCAGCTTGAAGCCGCTGGCTCCCTCCGGACGCGCTACCTTCACGAAGAAATTCGCGACGCCCAAAAACGGAATATGCAGAGGCCGCGTCCCGTAGCGGGATTCGATGGCCTTCACGATGCGATCGAATTCCGCATCGCCGCCGAATGCCGCGCCCGACGCCATCAGCACCATCAGAACCGCCGGCAACACTCGCGCTTTCATCGCGCCTCCCTCCGGGTCCTGGACCTTTCGAACCGTGGGATGCCGAACTCGCCGCCTAGATCCACCAGCCGCTCGGGGTCGAGCGTACCGATAATGTTGACGATGGTCAGCTCTCTCGGTTCGGCGGCGATCACTACGATGCCTCCCAGGTGTCCGCTGCCGCCGTCCTTGAAATACACGTCCACATTGTCGCCGTGTTTGGATGTCACGCCCACCAGGCGCCCCCATGGAGGGCTCTGCAACTGGCTGCGCACAGCCTCCACATCGGCCATGCTGTATTCGCCTTCGTGGGAGAATTGGAAGCTCCTGACGTAGATGCCATCCAGGCCGGCGACGAGTTTGCGGACATCCGCCTCGTCATCGTCTTTATCGTTGAGGAATTTGCTGGCAAACTGCAGCATGGATTTGTCCATGGTGACCGACACGGCTTCGTCCGCCTTATCGGCCAGCGCGTCCAGATTGACCGGCAGCTTGATTTCCTGCGCCCACGCCGGGAGCATGGCTGCCGCTAATGCGATCATTGCGATTTTCATTGTGTTTCCCGCCTCGTTAGCAAATACGAACAGCGCATGCGGCTGGGATGCATTATTTGGCGGGGATATCCTGCTGCTACGTTTCAGACCCGAGGACGGCAGGGTTATCCGGAAACCGGGTTGGCACCCACGGCCATTTGGCCCCAAGCTACGATATCGGGCACCGAGTTGCCGTAATACCTGTACCAATTCAGCAAGTTCACAAGCTATTGAGGCTCGCAGAATAAGGTGACAGTCTTGGTCACAACCAAGTGTGGGGCGGCTCCCCTGACCCGCACCCTGACCCGCGCAGAGCCCCCTGGCTCGGCTGTCGGACCGGGGGTCCGACCCGGGCGAGGGCGCCCGCCCCACCCCGATTGTCACTGTCGAAACTGGACCACCGGTTTCAACGTCGAACAAGCAGGCGCCCTTCTGGGCGCCTCGCAACAACCGGCGGCGTCGTCCGCAGCGGGCCCGAAAACAGTACGATTATAGGGGGCAGCCTTATGCATAGCCGTATTCTGCGCCATTTGGCGCGTTCTCTGGCTTCTGCCGTTGTAATTCTCCTCGCTTCTCCTATGGCTTCGCCGCAGTCTGAAAACGATGTCAGGTTCAAGACTGAAACGAACCTGGTGCTGGTGCCGGTGGTGGTGCGCGATGCCCAAGGGAACGCCGTCGGAAATCTGCGCAAGGAAGATTTTCAGGTCTTCGACAAAGGTAAACCGCAGGTAATCACGAGATTCGCGGTCGAGGACACTTCGGGGCAGGCGGCCGCAGACCGGAGCGTAGGTACACCCGCCGCCGGACAGGCGGTTGCCGCGCCTATGGCCATCCCGGAGCATTTCGTGGCGCTGCTGTTCGACGATGTGCATATGAAGATCGACGACCTGAGCGGCAAGAATAAAGGCTACGTAGGAGACGTCAGCGATCTGGCTTACGTTCGCGAGGCCGCCCGGAAGTTCCTGGATACGCTGCGGCCTGCCGACCGCGTGGGCATTTTCACGACGTCGGGACTGATCACGGTGGATTTCACCTACGATCGCGCCAAGCTGCGGGAAGCGTTGTTGAGAATAGGGCCGGGTGCTCCGGTGTTTCCGACCGTGCCGAGCTCGTATCCCGCCCCAAGTACAGTCGAGGTCCCAAGGGCAGTCGAGAACGAAACGCGGGCGGTCATCATGGAGTCCCACGACCTTGTGCGCCGTATGGCCAGGCTGCCGGGCCAGCGGACCGTGGTTCTGGTTTCACCCGGTTTGCAACTGCCACTGTGGGAGATGCACGAGACCATGCAGTTGATCGAGTATGCGGTGCGGTCCCGCGTGGTGATCAACAGCCTGGATGCGCGCGGCCTGGCGGTTTCGCGGGCTGGAGAGTTCCAGATTTTTCAAGCTCAGGTGACCAATGGCACCGGCGGCCGCTACATTCGGGACACGAACGACCTGGATGGAGCGGTGCGTCAACTCGCCGCTACGCCAGAGTACATCTATGTTCTAGGCTTCTCGCCGGAGACGTTGAAGGAGGATGGCAGTTTCCATACGCTGACGGTGAAGCTGGCGAGCGGGCACGGCCTCGACGTACAGGCGCGGAAGGGCTACTGGGCGCCCGATGCGAAGGAGATGGCGCGGCGGCAAAATCAACCGGTCGCCGCGGAGAAGGGAGATGCGCCGCGGGTGGACGAGACGCAGACCAAGGACATCGCCGCAGCGATTGGGATTACGACTGCGGATGCGAACCGTCCGGAGCTTGCCGAAGCAACGCTAAAGACCGCGCCTGCGCCGGAGCCGCCCAAAGCCAAGCCTGCGAGCGAAGCGGAGGTGTCGACGCATGATGAGCCGGTGACTTTCAAGGTGCAGAGCAACCTGGTGGAGGTGCCGGTGGTGGTGCGCGATCGCCAAGGGCATGCCATTGGAAGCCTGCNNCCCTCACGGTCGTGGCTCGGTAACCAGTGACTCGGCAACAGGTGGCTCGGTAACCAGTGACTCGGCAACAGGTGGCACGGTGACAAGTGGCTTGGTAACACCCGGGTCACCGGCGTTGCCCAATCGCTTCGTCGCCTTTGTATTTGACGACGTGAATATCCACTTCGAGGACCTGCCTCAAGTGCGCGCCGCGGTCGTCAAATACCTCCGCTCGTCGCTCGGGCGGGGAGATCGCGTGGCTCTCTACACGACCTCGGGCCGGATCGGCGTCGATTTTACCGATCGCCCGGAGGCGATCAACGAGCCGCTGTTGAAGATTGTTCCCAACCCCATCGGGGCACCGGTATTTGGTTCCTGCGGCACGTATGTGAGTTACTTTCAGGCGGTGCAGATCGACCAGCAGGTCGGCCTCCAGCCCTCGGCGGCCGATGTTAGTAAATGCCTCGCGTTGAGGGTTGCCGTTGAAGAATTTGGCGATTTCCATACCGCCATGCAGTATGTGCGCGATGCTTACACCAGCGGGCGCCAGGAGACGCGCGCGGCTTTGGCGGCGCTGAAGATTGTGGTGCAGCGCATGGCGGCGATGCCGGGGCAACGGAGCGTAGTGCTGGTATCTCCCGGTTTCTTTGTCCCACCGGATCTGCAGAATGCCAGCTCCGATCTGATGGAACTCGCGATTCGGTCCAAGGTGCTGATCAGCGCCATCGACGCGCGGGGCGTTTGGACCATTCCAGCATACGATCCCTGCCGGCCGGGCGCTCCCGCGAGCACGATCCAGGACGAGGTTGCGTTCAGACAGATTGACAACGACGCCGCCACCGATGAGCTCATCGCGCTGGCGGAGGGCACCGGCGGAACGGCAAATCTCAACAACGATTTCGATGGCGGCGTCCGGAACGCGGCGGCGGCGCCCGAGTATCTGTACGTGCTGGGCTTCGCGCCCCAGAACCTGAAGGCCGACGGCAGCTTTCATGCGCTGAAAGTGACGTTGAACTCGGGTGAGAAGGCGAGCTTGCAGGCGCGCCGCGGGTACTGGGCTCCGAAACACCCGGACGACGCACTGGCGGCTTCCAAGCAGGAGATTGAGAGCGCGGTGTTCTCGCGCGAAGAGATCCACGACCTTCCCGTGGAGATGCACACGCAAGTGATGAAAGCCGGCAGCGAGGCGAAGCTGAACGTTCTGACCAGCGTGGACCTGAAGCTGATCCACCTGCGCAAGGCGGATGACCGGAACCGGAACGATCTGACTATAGTCGCCGCGGTGTTCGATGCCAATGGCAATTTCATTGCCGGCACCGAGAAGATCCTGCAGCTTCGTCTTCGCGACGAAACCGTGCGCACGCTGGAGCAAAGGCCTCCCGTCACCATCGATACGGACTTCAACATGCATCCCGGCGCGTATCTGGTCCGGCTGGTGGTGCGCGACGCCGAAGGCCAACAGCTTACGGCGGAGAATGCAGGAGTACAAATCCCGTAACATAGTTGGGGAAGGCAAATCATGCGTACGGCGCTCTTATTCGTACTGACAATCGGATCGCTCGCCAGCGCGGCTGCCCAGACGGAGTCCGGCGAGACGTTCAAAGCGGGCGTGACCATGATCCAGGTCCCCGTGGTCGTTCGCGACCACGACGGCCATGTCGTGAGCAATCTCGGCAAGGACGACTTTCAACTCTTCGACAACGGAAAGCGGCAGGAGATCGCCAGTTTCTCGGTGGAGAGCCCCGCCAGTCAGGTGGCCCCCGATAGATCGCTGGCCGATGGAAAAACTGCCGTCGCGCAGCCAGGGGGCGGAACGGCAGTAGAGATTCCCGCGCGCTTTGTCACGTACTTCTTCGACGACGTCACCATCCGGGATACAGGCGACCTGACGCGCATTCGCGAGGCGGCGGCGCGCCAGCTTGGCGCATTGCAGCCCGGCGATCGGGCGGCTATCTTCACGTCGTCATGCCGCGTGGAACTCGATTTCACGAACGACCGGGTGAAGTTGCAGGAGGCGGTAGGGAGGATGTTATTGCGTCCCACGCCAGTGTGCCGCGTCTCGCGGGCCCAGACACTCCAGGTGGAGCTATTGAAAGCGGTGGTGAACAAGATGTCCGGCCTGCCGGCGCGGCGGGAGATCATACTGGTCTCGTCCGGGTTCTTTGTGGGACACGACCGCTCGCCCGAAGAAGCGGACCTGATTGAGGCTGCCGTTCGCGCGAAAGTGTCGATCGACGCCATCGACACTGGCGAGGCGACCGACTACACGGATAGTGGCGCAGTCACCGCCATGGATTCCAGACCGCGTTACGATAACACATCGAATCCTATCGTGCTGGTGGACTTGGCGCATGGGACCGGCGGCACATACGTCACAGGGAACGATTTCGGCGTGAGCTTCCGCAAGCTGGCGACCCCGGAGAGTCACTACCTGCTGGGCTTTGTTCCTACGGCCCGGGCAGACGGCCGTTTTCATCAATTGAAGGTCAAGCTCGAAGGCTCGCGCAAACTGACCGTCGAGGCTCGCAGTGGGTACTACGCTCCGTAGGGCTGCGGTGTTCGGGTGAAAGGCAAATGATGCGTACGGCGCTCTTATTCATACTGACCGTCAGTTCGCTGTCCAGCGCGGCTGCCCAAATACAGTCCGGCGAGACGTTCAAGTCGGGTGTGACCGTGATTCAGGTCCCGGTACTGGTTCGCGATCGCGACGGCCATGTCGTGAGCAATCTCGGAAAAGACGACTTTCAACTCTTCGACAATGGAAAGCGGCAGGAGATCGCCAGTTTCTCGGTGGAGAGCCCCGGGCAGACGGCCGTTTTCATCAGTTGAAGGTCAAGCTGGAGAACTCGCGCAAACTGACTGTCGAGGCTCGCAGTGGGTACTACGCTCCGCAGCGCTCCGAATGAGCTTCGATCTCGGTATAAGTTATAATATCCATCATCCGGCATGCAGCCCGCCAGGGAGGAGATTTCCTATGAGCCATAACTCGGAGAGCGCCAGGGATCGGAAGACCACTATAGCTCCAATGCTCTCGGTTCGAAGCGGGGCGAAAGCGATCGAATTCTATAAGGCGGCGTTCGGTGCGGGGGAGTTGTTCCGAATTGACAGCGAAGGTGGAGAGGTGGTCGCCCGGCTGTCCGTGGGGGAAGCCGAATTCTGGGTCGCCGACGAGTCGCCGGAACATTTCAACTTCAGCCCTGAGTCTTTGGGCGGCGGCACGGTTCGCATGGTGATGACCGTGGAAGATCCGGATGCCGCTTTCGAACGGGCCGTCGCGGCGGGAGCCACCGTGGTTTGGCCTGTCGGCAACCAGTATGGTTGGCGTTTAGGACGAATCGTCGATCCGTTCGGACACCATTGGGAAATCGGCAAGGAATTGTCAGACGGCTCTTGATCCCCCGGTGCGACGCGGTGAATAATGCCGTATCGCGTGCCCCCCTTCATTGCAGCAGCTTGAGGTCGTAGGCGTAGATCTCGTCGTTGTAGTCGAGGCGAATCAGCAACGGAATGTCGCCGGGAGCGAGGCTGCTCCACAGTGTGAAGCTCCCCCGTTGCTGGTCCAGGACGCTCAGGTCAGCCACGCGCTGCGGTTTCCCGCCCGGCACGCGCAGGCGCATGATCGCCGGAGGGTCGGCAAAGGGCTTCAGGTAGTAGAGGTAACGACCATCGTGCGACTAGGCAGGGTTGTCGCCGATGAAGCCGTCGTCCAGCAGCGTCCACTTCTGCGTTCGGAAGTCGTAAAGCATCAGCTTCTCGTCGTCGCGGGTGAGGGCGGCCAAGTAGCGGCCGGCCGGCGACCAGCGGGCGCTCCAGAGACCTTCTGAATGAGGGATGGTGGACAAGATCTGAGTATCGAGATGGAAAATGTGAATGGCGCAGACTGGAGACAGCGGGAAATGATCACCGTTCTCTCCAATGGCGATTTGCTTGCCGTCCGGCGACCATGTCGGCCCACCTTGCCAGTGCTCTGAAGCAAGCGGAGCGAGCGGCCATAGAGTGTCAGGCGGCACCGGCTTCGGTTCACCGCCATCGCGGGCGATCAAATAGATCCGCGCCGACTTTCCCTTAGGTGTTCCCATGAAAGCGATCTGGCTTCCATCGGGCGACCATGCCGGAAGAGCGCCATGTATAGGAGAAGACGTGAGCGGGATCGCGTTGGTAGTGTCGCTCCATGAAGTAGATGAGAGGGGCTGTGTCGAGGCCGACGGTCTCGCCGCGGAGTGCATCTATCCATTCCACGGCCAGCGTTCCCGGCGCAGGTATTCATCGACATCCGTGCCTTCCCACACTTCGCGACCCAGGCCCTCAAGTTCCAGGAGGCTGCGCGGCTCGCGAGTGAGTTCACCGCCCAAGCGGGAGATGAGTTCGGCGACCAGGCGCAACTGGTCCACGGGGCTAAGGGCCTCGATCGATTTCCTCGCGTTGTCGTAAGGAGTGCCGGGCACGGGGTTCAAGTCCATTCTACCTCGGGCCAGTCCCATCAGGCCTTCAAATCCCCTCGCCGCAGCCAACGTTTCCCTCGGTACACGCGGCCGGCGCTTAGACGTTAAGCCGGCGTGGACGCCGGCCGCAGGCCAGGAGGCCTGCCCCACTACTCCACCAACTTCAAAATCATCCCCGTATCAGTCGCCACCCACAGCGACCCATCGCCCGCCGCCCGCAACATGGCCCGCACGGCGGTGGCGCGGATTTTCAACTTGCGCGGGATCGGCGTGTGTTGCAGGCGTCCCAACACTTCCACCCCCGCTTTGGCACGCTCAGCCCTTGCCCGCCTCCAGCCGCGCCCGGGCCAGGCGCACCGCTTCGTGGAGTTTGCGCTCCAGTTCCTTCCTGGGCAGCGCATCCGTCCAGTAGCTGGCCACGTGGATGCCGCTCTTTTGAAGTTCGAGCAACGCGATGTGTTCCTCGCTTTTGCCGGCGCAAAGGATCATGCCCAGAGGTTCGGCCTCGTCCGGTTCGCAAGCATGCCGCTTGAGCCAGCCCAGGTAGAGTTCCATCTGGCCTTTATCCGCTGCCTCGAATTTGCCGAGCTTCAAGTCGATCGCGATCAGGCGGCGGAGCTTGCGGTGGTAAAACAGCAGGTCCAGGTAGTAATAATCCCGGTCGTCGACTTGCATCCGCTGTTGGCGGGCCACGAAACAGAAGCCTACCCCCAGTTCGAGGATGAAGGCTTCCATCTCCCGCAGGATCGCCGCCTCCAAATCCTTCTCGGCCTAGGTGTCTTTCAGCCCGAGAAAATCGAGGATGTAGGGATCGCGGAAGACCAGATCGGGTGTGAGCTTATCTTCCTCGCGCAGTTGCTGGAGTTCCAGCACCGCCAGTCTTTCTGGCTTCCGCGACAGCGCGGTGCGCTCGAAGAGCATGGAACCGATCTTCTTTCCCAGCGTGCGCTTGTTCCAGCGCTCGATGCGGCACATCTCGGCATAGAAGTCGCGCTGGAGCGGGTCGTCCAGGTAGATAATGAGCGAGAAGTGGGTCCAACTCAATTGGGCAGCCAATGGCTGCACAATTCGGGGATCCGGGAAGGCCTCGGCAAAGCGCACCATATTGAAGAGGTTACGCCGCGAGAAGCCACAGCCGAACTCCGCCTCCAATTGTGCACTCAACGCGGACACTATCTGCTCCCCATACTCGGCCCGCTTCTCCTTCAGGATGTCTTGCCGGATGCGCCACCCCACGTGCCAATAGAGCGTGGTAAGGCCCGAGTCCACGGCCCGCGCTACGCCTTCGCGGGCGTGCAGGATCAGTTCCCGGAGGTCAGCGAGCCGGCGTGGACGCCGNNGCAGGCCTGGAGGCCTGCCCCACTACTCCGCCAACTTCAAGATCATCCCCGTATCCGTGGCCACCCACAGCGAGCCATTGCCCGCCGCCCGCAACATGGCCCGCACGGCAGTGGCGCGGTAATCGACGTCCATCTCCTGCCAGTCGCTCAAGTCCTCGCTGCGCAGGATTTTCAACTTGCGCGGGATCGGCGTGTGTTGCAGCTTGCCCACCACTTCCACTCCAGCCAAATATCCGGTCCCGGAGGGCTGCAGCAGCACGTCCGTAATAGCCCGGTCCGTGGCGTTGTAGACGATGCTGCTCTTGCCGGTAGTGCCGTCTATTAAGTGGACCTCCGACGGCCACTTGAATGTGTCGGTGAATTCGATCAGCCCGAGGCCCCGGCCATCGGGCAGGAAAGACCCGCGCGTGATGCGGCCGAACATCGAAGCCGTGGACGGCTTCCACGTCTTGCCGCCATCCCGCGTATCCAGCATGATCGACAAGTGCGGCCACTCGCGCCGCGCGGTGGTGTCTTGCGCGTCCAGCCAATCGGGCTTGCCGGAATCGCGGCCGCGCGGCGGGGCGCTGAAGCCGTCGATCATGCCGGTCTTGCCGTTCACAAAGGTGATGTTGTTGTAGACCGTGTACTCGGGATCCGTATGCGGTTCCTCCGCGGCGGCGATCGGCTCCCAAGTCTTGCCGCCATCCCCGGTCTGGTATGCCAGCTTATGCGCGCCGATGGCGAAGCCGCGCGCTTCGTCCACAAAATACACCTTCATCAGCAGCTTCGGCGATTTGGGTAGCTCGCGCCACTCGCGCCCCGCATCGATGGTCCGCCAGATCCCTTCGGGCGTCACCATCCAGCCCAGCTTGTCATTCAGGAAAAACAGCGAAATCGGGACTTGCTTAAGTTTGGAGACCGTCCACTGCGCGCCGCCATCGTCGGTGGTCACGCTGACCGGTTTCGAACCGCCTTTCTCCTCCAGATACCCGGCCGCGATGCCGCGCGCGGGGGAAGGGAATTGCAGGTCGTTGATCACCAGGGAGGAACCCTCTTTGTCGTAAAAGTAAGCGACCTGCCATTTTCCGGCGCACAATGCCGGTGCGGCCAGAATCAGGAGAAGCAGGAAAGTAGAAGTCAGGAGACAGGAGTCAGAAGACAGAATGGCCGGGTTCCCGGCTCGTATGTGGTGACAGTCCAACACTCTTTTCATAGCATCCGATCGTCGCTAGCAGCCGGCGCTTCGAACTTCTGACGTCTGACTCCTGATCTGTGACTC
>PKYZ01000334.1 GCA_003132865.1 Bryobacterales bacterium | reverse complement strand
GCGGGCCGCTGGATGGGCATGAGCCTGATTATGTCGATGGCTTGGGGCGTGGTCGTCGGCGGGGCCGTGCAATGGCTGTTTCAAGCGCCCAGCCTGTACCGCGCCGGCATCGCTTACCGCCCGCGCATCGACTTCGCGCATCCCGGCCTGCGCAACATCCTGCGGCTCATGGGGCCGGCGATTCTGGGCAACGCCGCCGTGCAGATCAACGTGCTGGTGAATACCAACTTCGCTTCCAGCATCACGGACGCCGCCGGCCATGTCATCAACGGTCCAGTGAGCTGGCTGAGCTACGCATTCCGCTTCATGCAATTGCCGCTGGGCTTGTTCGGCGTGGCCATCGCCTCCGCCACGCTGCCCGCGATCTCGCGCAGCGCCGCGCTCCAACAGATGGACGAATTCCGCCTGACGCTCTCCCGCTCGCTGGGCATGGTTTTGCTGCTGACCATTCCTTCGTCGGTGGGCTTGGCCGTGCTCGGCCCCAGCATGATCGGCGCGGTCTACCAGTGGGGCCGGTTTCGCGCCGCCGATACGCACCAGACCGCCCAGGCGCTGGCCTGTTACGCCGTGGGGCTGGCAGGCTACTCGGCCATCAAGATCCTGGCGCCGGCGTTCTACGCCCTCAACGACGCGCGCACGCCCATGCTGGTGAGCCTGGTCTCCATTCTAGTGAACCTGGCCGCCGCTTCGACCATGGTGAAGCTCGCGGGACTCGGACACTTGGGCCTGGCGTTGTCGACTTCCGCGGTGGCGCTGTTCGGATCGGTGGCGCTCTTCATTCTGCTGCGCAAACGCATCCACCGCATGCACGGCCGCGCGCTGGCCGCGAGTGTGGGGAAGATTCTCTGCGCGTCGGCCGCCATGGGCTTCGCGTGCTACCTGTCGAGCCGCGGCGTGCATCACTGGCTGGGGGCGCGCAAAATCGCGCAGATCGCGGATGTCGCCCTCTCCATCCCGCTGGGCGCGCTGGTGTACTACGCGCTATGCCGCGCCATGCGGGTGGCGGAACTGGAAGCCGCCTGGGGTGCGCTGGCCGCGCCGCTGGCGCGCAGGCTGGGTTTGGTTCGGCGCTGACTCTCCGCCGCTCCGCCGAGGCGTGCTAAACTGCCATAAGAAATGCTTCCCGATCTGCAGTTGGCGGTTCGGTTGCAGGAGCTTGACAATCGGGTGACCGAGTTGACCCGCGAAATCTCCGCGCTGCCCAAACACATCGCCGAAATCGAAAAAAAATTAGAGAGTCACACCCGCAAGCTGGAAGCCGATCGCGCCGCCCTCAATGCGAACCAGACGGATCGCAAGAAGAACGAGGGCGATATCCAGCTTCAGGAACAAAAGATCTCCAAGTTGCGCGGCCAGATGCTGGACGCCAAGACCAATGAACAGTACCGCGCGTTTCAGAATGAAATCGAGTTCTGCGAGAAAGAGATTCGCCGCGCCGAGGATCACATTCTCGACTTGATGGGCGAATCCGAGCCGCTGGACAAGAACGTGAAGGCCGCCGAACTCGCGCTCAAAGAGGAGAAGGCCCAGGTGGAGGCGGAAAAGCAGCAGGCCATGGCGCGCACGGCGGAGGACAAGAAGGCTCTCGATCAGATCCACCAGGAACGCGCCCAGATCGTCGCCCGCCTGCACCCTAATGTCTACCGCCAGTATGAGCGCATTCGCAAAGGCCGCCGCGGTGTAGCCATTGCCGAGGCCATCGACGGCCGCTGTGCCGCCTGCCAAATAGCCCTGCGCCTGCAGTTCTTCCAGGATCTAAAGAAAGGGGATCAGGTGATGTATTGCGAAAGCTGTTCCCGCATCCTCTACTACAATCCGCCCGTGGCTTTCGAAGACCTCACGGGCGAATCCGCGCCCGCCGTGCAGGGCTGACAGCCCGAGGCTGAAGTCCAGGCAGNNGGCTGAATGCCTGCCCCACCTCTCAGGATCGCGACTTGTGCGCGGCGTGCGCGCTCTTCACGGGCTCTTTCAGCAGCGTATCCAGCATCTCGCGAGTATTCTTCTCCTGCTCTTTGAAGAACTCGTCGCCGCCGTTGTGCTGCGCGCGGATCACCCTGCCGCGGTCGATGAAGATCAGTTCGGGAACGAAGTTCGGCTTGGCCAGCGACGCTTGTTCGTACTCCAGCACCGAGTCGCGGTCCGCCGATCCCACCGGAAAGGTGGGCCTGAACTGCGTGATAAAACCGGGCACCAGTTGCGCCGCATCGGGATTGAAGGCCGCCGCCAGGAACTGCACGCCGCGCGGGCCATACTCGTTTTGCAGGCTGCTCAGAACCTGCGTGGTGTGCTGGCAGTGCGAACAGGTGGTGGAGATAAAGGCTAGCACCACGACTTTGCCCGCATACTGGCTCAACAGAGTGATTTGGCCGTTAGGCATCTTGATAGCAAACTCGCCCGCCGGACGCGGCACCTGTTGCGCGTATGCCGCCAGACCAGTCAGAAGCAGAACGGAAACCATGAGTGAATGCCGAAATCGCATACTGCCAGTTTACCCCAACTCGCGCCCTTCGGTACTCGGGGCCTCGGCGCACAAGGCACAAAGGAGTCGGCAGGGATGATTGTGTGGGCCTTCAGTCGCTCCCGCTCTTTGCGAGGCGCGCCTCAATGTAGTGGAGGCCCTCGTCGAACCGGCCAAAGAACTTGCAGCCGTATTGATCCAGCGTTTCCCGAACATCGGGACCGTCGAAGTCCTTCGTGTTCCGGTTCAGGAAGCAGCTCTCCGCCGGCTTTGTCTCCGCGAGATGAGACACAATCGAGGCGAGCACGATCGAATCCTGCGCCGACAAGCCAAAACCGGATTCTATACTGCCGGCCATGTCCAACACGCGGGAGTCGAGAGGGATTACCTGCGCGGCTTTGATCATCCGCTCAATCGTGCGCTGCAAGCCTGCGCGCTCGCGTTCCGTGCTCCTCAGCAGAAGATCGGCGAGTTCATCGAAATTGGCAGACACCTCACGGTAGGCCCTGGATCTCGCCAACTCGCGAAGGTGCGGGAGCAACTCGCTTCTCAATCTGGATCGCGCGTTCTTCGTGCGCAGGAGTGCGCCGTGCGGCTCGGCGAGCGAAAATGCGGGGATTACCAACTGAACGGAACCGGCCGAAGCCAACCCGATGAGTTGCTCACAACTTTCGCACTGCTCCTGTTCCAGCGCCTGCTCCAATACGAAGTTGGATTCAACGTAGACATTCATTGCACCGCGCTCAATTCGATGTGAGCCTTTCCCAGCGCTTCGAGCAGGCCAGACTCGGATAGCCATCCGAGCGAGGGATCTTCCTTGGCCCTCAGTTGCCCCTTTTCGGCTACGTCGTTCAGCCAAAAGTAGACAATCCACTCCAAGGTCTCACCCCTCGCTTCCTTCGGCGTAAGCCCGACCCTTTGGAAGTACGGCCCCAATTCATTCGTCGCGTCCAATGTGAACTGCGGTAGCTCTTCCTCTGGGCCAGAATCCCGCTGGCGCCAGAAATACATCCGTTCGGGCGTCGCAATCAGAAAAAAGGGAGCCGCCGGGAGCGTATCGTGCTCCAATATGTTCCTACGGTACTGAGCCGCCCAAAGCCCCGACGTCTCCTGGCTGCCCCCCTTCACAATGGCCAACAGCAGCGGCTGGCCACGGTGATCATACGCGACCAAGTCAACGTCTTTTATTTGAAACGTCATGGCAAATCCTCTTACAGCGTTTGCTACCCGGCCATCTCGATCTCGATCTTCTTCGCGCCGGGGTCCAGCTTGACGATGCGGAAGCTGCGGATCTGCCCCGCCCGCGCCGGTTCGCGTTTGCCGGCGCGCGGGCCGGACCCCGTGCCGCCTTTCCACTTCGCGGACAACATCGAAGACAGCGATGTGACGTCGGCCTGGGATTGGGCCGCCTGCTCCTCCGCTGGGCCCGCCTCCGCCCCGGCGACTTTGCAGGGCACCTGGATGCCTTCCCCCAGTTCCACCTTGGCACGCCCGCCCGAAACGTCCGCGATGCGGCCCGTCACCACGTCGCCTTCCTTGTGCTCGGCGATGTATTCGTCGATGCTGGTGGGCTGAAGCTGCTTCATGCCCAGCCTGATGCGGCGGCGCTCGGTATCCACTTCCAGGATCTGCGCGCGCACCGTCTGCCCCGCTCTGAGCACATCCTGCGGATGGTTGATGCGTTTCTCCGCGGTGATGTCGCCCACGTGGATCATGCCTTCCACGCCCTCGGCAATCTCGACGAAAGCGCCGAATTTCGTGAGACTGACGACCGGTCCTTCGATCGCACCGCCCACCGGATACTTCTGCTGCGCATCGGCCCAAGGATCGCCCAGCGCCTGCTTCAATCCCAGCGAGATGCGCCGCTCGCCGGGGTTGACGTGCAGCACCGCGGCCTCCACCGAATCGCCCGGCTTCACCACATCGCTGGGCTTGCGCGCCTTCTTCGACCAGGACATCTCCGAAAGGTGGATCAGTCCTTCCACGCCCGGCTCCAGCTCCACGAATGCGCCGAAGTCCGTCACCCGCGTGACCTTGCCGCGCACCCGGTCGCCGGTCTTGAACTTCTCGCCAATCTGTTCCCAGGGGTGCGGCTGAAGCTGCTTCAGGCCCAGCGCAATGCGCCGCTTGGCCGGGTCCACCTTCAGGATCTTGACATCCAGTTCCTGGCCCACCGAGAGGACGTCGGCCGGCTTATTGACGTGGCCCCAGGAGATGTCGGCCACGTGCAGCAGCCCATCCACGCCGCCGATATCGACGAAGGCGCCGTACTCGGTCAGGCTGCGCACGGTGCCGTGCATCACCGCGCCTTCCTGCAGATCCGTGAACAGCTTCTGGCGGGCGCGCGCTTCTTCCTCTTCCAGCACCACGCGCCGGTCCACCACCACGTCCTCGTCGGCCACGTCCAGCTTGATGATGCGGCAGGTGATCTCCTGGCCCACCAGCTTTTCCATTTCGGGCACGTCTTTGGCGCCCGAGCGCGAAGCCGGCATGAACGCGCGCACGCCCACGTCCACGCTCAGGCCGCCCTTCACTACGCCCGAAACCACGCCCGCGATGGAGCGCTTCTCGTTGAATGCGGCTTCCAGCGACGACCAGTCCTTGGGCCGCTCCACGCGCACTTTCGAGAGCTCGATGTAGCCTTCTTCGTTGCGCCCTTTGATGGACACCGGGAACTGGTCGCCCACCCGCACGCTCACCTTGCCGTCCGGATCTCTAAAATCGGCCACGGGCATAACGCCCTCGATCTTCTGGCCGATATCGATGAAGACCTGCTCCGGCGAAACGGCTATCACCGTGCCTGTCAGACCCTGGCCGCCGGCTTCGGGTTTATGGGTGTGGGATTGTTCGTATTGGGACAGGATGTCCGCAAAGTTTTCGCCGCGTTCGGACATGCTTGGGGTTTCATCCTGTTCCAGCGTGGTGTTGTTGGGCATGAGACTACGTAATTATTGTGGCATAATCCGGTCTGGGATCGCATCGTGGCTCAACTTGCATGGTGGCGGCGCACCGCCCAATGGATTCACTTGCAGGATGTCGTGTGGCTCCTGCTTTTCGCGGGCATGGCGGTGCTCAGCCCGCACCGCGACGTCTATGAGATCGGTCCGCTCGCGGCGCTGTGCGCTTTGCAGATTTTGGAGCCCAAGCTCGAATTCGTAGGCACCACGCGCGGCAAGGTGGTTTGGATCGTCCTGAAGCTGCTCTTCTGCTATGCATTGATCGGCTTCACGGGCACGCTGGGCAGCAGCTTTTACTGGCTTCTGCTGCTGCCGGTGATCTCGGCCGGCACGTCGCTCGGGTTGCCAGGCACGCTGATCTTCATCGTGCTGTCGTCTGGCGCGTATCTTTCTTTCCTGGGATTCATCGATTGGGAAAAGTGGTTCATCGAGCTGCAGGAGAAACGCGAGCTGGCGCTGCGCGTGATCCTTCTGGCGGTGGCCGGCAATCTGACTAACACCCTGGCCGAAGCGCTGCGCCAGCAATTCGCGAAGACCAAAGCCATGGCCGACCAGCTTGCCGAAGCCAATCGCAACCTGCAGC
The DNA here is from genome assembly GCA_003132865.1 of Bryobacterales bacterium. Next base: position 11,762 of record PKYZ01000334.1, on the reverse strand, counting down.
AGGCCGAAGAAGCTGTGCGGCGGTCCGACCGGCTGGCCGCGCTCGGCCAGCTTGCGGCGGGCCTGGCGCACGAGTTGCGCAATCCGCTGGGAACCATTCGCGCCTCCGCCGAGATGCTCAACCACAGCGTCGCTTCGGAAAACGAAGTGGCGCGCGAAATGGCCGGCTTCATCTCCTCGGAAGTGGACCGCACCAATTCGCTGGTAACGCGCTTTTTGGATTTCGTGCGTCCGCTCGAATTACGGCCCGCGCCGGCAGACCTGGCCCAGGTGCTCGACCGCTCCGTCGCCATGGTGGAACGGGAAGCCGCCGCGCGCGAGGTGACCGTTTACAAGAACTACTCGCCGGACATCCCGCCCTTCCCGCTGGACGCGGAGTTAATGGAGCGGGTCTTCTACAACCTGCTGGCGAACGCCGCGCAGGCCACGGCTCCCGGCGGCGCGGTGACCGTGAAGACGCGCCCGGCTGGCGATAACGCCGAGATTTCGGTAATCGACCGCGGAGAGGGCATCGACCCCAAACTCATCGACACCATCTTCAATCCCTTCTTCACGACCAAGACCGACGGCGTGGGTCTGGGGTTGGCCATCTGTTCCAAGATCGTGGACCAGCACGGCGGCAAGATCGCGGTCGAGAGCGAACCCGGCAAGGGCAGCGTCTTCCGCGTGTATTTGCCCATGGTGGAGGCCGTATCCGGCTCGAAACCGAAAGACTGATCCTCTGCAACTGGGAAACGGACGACTGGCTGGAATTCCGCGCCATCGCCGCCGACCCGGACGTGATGCGCTACATCGCCGATGGCACGCCTTGGCCCGAGGAGCGCGCACGGCAGTTCGTGGAGCGCCAGATCGCGCTGTTTGGCGAGCGTGCATTCTGCCTGTGGAAGCTGTTGCCGCGGCCGCACAAGGAAGGCGGCGGCTTGATCGGGTTCTGCGGGCTGCAGCCCCTGCCTGAATCGGGGGAGATCGAAATCGGCTGGTGGCTGGCGCGCGCCTGGTGGGGCCGCGGCTTGGCCACGGAAGCGGCGCGGGCGGCCCTGCGCGACGGCTTCGAGCGCGCGGGACTGCAGCGCATCGTGGCCATCGCACAGCCGGCCAACACGGCTTCGATCCGCATTATGCGAAAGCTCGGCATGCGCTTTGAGCGGATGACGGAGTCGCGCGGGATTCCCGTGGCGATGTATTGCAGCAGTTGTGGGGCAGACCTNNCCAGGACCCGCTCTTCGCGCAATGAAATCAGCCGAATCCGAGCCGAGCAGGCCGACGTGGACGTCGGCCGCAGGACTGGAGTCCTGCCCCACAGCTTGTTCAAAATCGAAAAACTAAGTGACATTGGGCAGCATGCCTGCCCCACCAACGTCGTAAGTTTACGCGTACGGCAGCAATTCCGATTCTTCCTCTTCCGGGTGGGGCTGGGCGTGGCCGGGGCCGAGCAAGTGCTTGATGCCCACCGCGCTTAATACCGAAGTAGCCAGCGCCATGATGACTAGCGCCACAAAGATGCGCTGATCGATCAGCCCGTATTCCAGGGCGACAGTAGTCAGGACGATTCCCATGGCGCCGCGGGCATTCATCGCCAAGGCCACCATCAGGGCTTCCTGTGGCTTCTTCCCGCCGAGCCTGGCGCCCAGGAAAACGCCTCCGATCTTGCCGGCGCAGGCGACCACCAGAACGAAGGCGACGAGCCGCAGATCGAAGTTGGCCACGAAATTGGCCTTCAACCCGATGGAGACGAAATACAATGTCGCAAAAATGCCGGCCGTGGTCCGGTAGAAGCTTTCGTGCGCAAGCTTGCGCGCATCCGGGATGCGCCCCAATGCCACGCCGGCCAGAAACGCGCCCAGCGTGGCGTGCGTGCCTACGACCTCTGAAAGGATGGCGGCGGTCGTCAACACCAGGACCGTCAGTTTCAGTTGCAGCGTGTCTTTCGGCAGATTCAGCCAGCCTACGGCTCGCTGTATTTTCTTGTTGGAAAGATTCAGAATCAATCCAAAAACCAACACGACCGTCACCAGGCTGGCCCACCAGTTTCGGCCGGAGTGCCCTTCGCCTCCGAAGTTGCTCAGGATGACTGCAAAAAGCCCCCACCCGGCCAGGTCGTCAAGCATCGCCGCGGACATCACAATCGCACCCAGCTCTGTCTTCATCAGATGCAGATCCATCAGGATGCGGGCAATCACCGGCAGCGCGGAGATGGACAAAATGGTCCCGACAAAGAGCGCCAGCAGGGGCACATTGCTCTGCGCCTTGTTACGCCAGAACTCCGGCCACAACAGCACCGATCCGACGCCCAGCGCGAGCGGCGCCAGGATTCCCAGGAAACTGGACCAGATGATGGGTGGTCCCAGGGTTCGCAGACGCTTGGGCTGCAGCTCCAGACCGGCCATGAATACGAAAAGCAGCAATCCCAATTCGGTCACTGCTTCGCGGGCCTGAGTGGCGCGGCCTAGAGCGGGGAAGACCCGCGCGAAGAGATCCGGGGCGACCATGCCGAAAACGCTGGGGCCCAGCATGACGCCGCACAACAGTTCCAGCACCAGCGGCGATAACGCAAGCCTTTCGAGCAGCTTGGCCATGCACAACGGTATCGCCAGAATCAGGCCGATCTGCACCAGGAGCAAAGTTAGGGTGGGGCCGTCCATCGGGACGCCTAATTATAACAACCGCGCCGGCGTGGCCTTTTTTCGGGCAACGTTCGTGGTTCCAGTAGAGAGCGGGGCGGGCGCGAGAGAATCTGGGATTACGAACCCGAAACCGCGTAATAACCGAGTTCGGTTTGGAGACGCACTCCCTTGCGGGCGACCGTGACGCGCAGCTTGTGGTACTTGCCGTCCCAATTCTTAGCGGGCGGCTGGTAATCAAGGCTGTAATTGGTGCGCGCGTCAGCTTCGATCTGGGCGATCGCACGGTTTAGATCAATCTCGAAAACACGCGGCCGCCGGTGGCCCCGGTCAGAATATCGAGCGAATCCCGATTCAGAATTCCGGCTTGGAGACTGATGCCTGGGTCAGCCGTATAGACAGTAGTTTCAGACCGAACGAACCGCGCGCCCATCTGCCGCAGGAACGGGACTCCGTCAAACCAAGTCCGATCCGCAAGGTGAATAGTGCTTGGAATACCGTAAGTGACCCATAGCAGTCCCTTGGGGCCATGCAACGCTGCCATAAGCGCGCGCATATCGTCCAGCGCGCGATAAGTGGCGGTGAGTGAAGCACGGCTGGAGAGAGATCCCGGAAACGGCTCGGAAATCCACGGGCCTCACCTGGCTGACCTTTTGCATAGCGGCATCCATCAAGGGCCCGATATCCTTTACCCAGGAGGCGTCGACCGCCGCTTGAGCAACCGGCGCACCTGGTAGAGCGTGAACCGGATAGAGACTGCCATCCTCGACCAGCAAGTAGAGATAGAGAGGGCCGGTGGATGGAAAATGAGCCAAGGAGGTCTTTACGGCGTTCCAGACGACTCCGCGCGACGACTCGCCCGAGTTCATCAGGTCGAACAGAACGACCAGCGGGCCAGGTTTGTCGCTTTGATTCAGGCGCACGGAAGCGATCTGCCGTGGCGAGCCATTGTCAAAAACGGCGAACTCGGAGGCCTTCAAATCCGGAACAGGATTGCCTGCGGAATCCACGGCGACCACGTTGAGGAGGACAGCCCGCTGGTTACTGGCGCTGGTTTGCGCATTCGCCGTGAAGCCGCTGGCGGCCAACAGAAGGCCGGCCACCAACCAGGCCTGCCGGCGCGCGAAGAAATCCTGCAAAAGTCCGGATAACTTGAAGAAGCTCATAAAATACTCCTGATGGTGTGATGCCAGCGCTGCTGGCGGGTTCCGAAATTAGTGTTCTGTCCAGCAATCCAAGATAGTCCTTACAGGCCTGCGGAACCGGATCGGCGTTCGGCACGCCCACCTCGGCGGCGATGCTCGAAGGCTGGATCGCGGTCCTGAACCGATTCGGCTTTCGCGCACGCGTTCATGGCCTTGGCGCTAACTCTCTGAACCGACCGGCCAAAGCCGATACCGTAGCAAGCGTCGTCTTAAAATCAGGGGTTTCGCCGTAGACCATGTCCCGCAGAAACGCTGCATAGTAGCTGGCAGAGCGATCATCGGTGGCGAGCCCGCCGACAGGCCGCAAAGTTTCAGCAACCGGATTTTCGCGCTATGCGGGAAACTGATGACCGTAAGCCTCGACAGTCGGCAAGTTCGGCGCCCGCGCGCCTGGTCAGCGCTACAAACTTCTCCGCGACCGTCTCGACGAGCGCCACGCAAGGAATCGATGGCACTTCTGGCGGTTGCTCAAAGGCCTCTGCCCAAAAAAAGTTACGCTCTGTTCGACGGGTGCTAGACGCAGCGGCCAAACGGCTGTCTCGATTTGAATTTCCGGTCGCAACGCCCCCTCACCGGTCACCAGCGGTGTAATAAGGCAAGCGATAGATCGTATAGCGGCTCGCGTTGCCGGAATCGCCGTGTGCGGCATTCTCCGGATCGAACCGAAACCCGGCATGCAACAGGGCGCTGGTGAGGTTGTCGCGCAATTCACGAAACTCCGCGCGTAGGCGCCGTTCATCCGATACGATCTTCAAGTCGATATCTTCCGACATGCGCCGGGTAAGACGGTGGGCCCGGCTCACAGCCGTGCCGCCGCTGAACACCAGACGAAACGGCTTCACGTCAGCGGTGTTGAATCGATCGTCCGACTGATCCGGAGCGGATCATGTGGGCGGAGTTGTTAGCGAACGCTTGACTCCAACCGTTGCCCTATGTGCCGGTTGGACCGCGGAGATCATGGATGCGGGTGCCTTCCGCAAGCCGCGCATCTCTCCGATCAGGCCGGATAACGCAGCCTGCCGCTGGCAGCTTGCGCTTGGGGAAGTCCATACCGCCAAGGGTCCAGCTTTTTTAGTGCTGGCTGCCGAGGCAGCCAGCACGAACGTCACTGTCACTACTGCAGAACGTCGACAGTGACCGTAGTCGTATGCGTCAGACCTCCGCCCTTGCCCGTTACAGTGATCGTGTGGTTTCCGAGCGCAGCGACGCTACTCACCTTGACTGTCACGGTCGACGTCCCTGCGCCCTGCGCCCCTATGGAGCTAGGGGCGAAGGTCACGGTTAGGCCGCCTCCCACTAACCCAGTAGACAAGCTAATCGCCGAGTTGAAACCGCCGGAAATAGTTGTGGTGATCTTGGAGGTTCCGGAACTGCCCCTGGCAACGCTAATCGATGAGGGCGATGCGCGGATGGTGAAGTTGGGATTCGGCCCGGTCACTTTCAGCGAGACCGCGGTGGTTTCGGTGGTGCCGCCGGAGGTTCCCGTCACCGTAATGCTATACGTGCCGGCGACTGTGGACGAGGCTACGGTCATCGTCAGGGTCGAAGTTCCATCTCCGGTAATCGAGGTTGGGCTGAGGCCCACGGTCACGCCCGTTGGCTGGCCGGTCGCAGTCAAGGAAACGGCCGAATCAAAGCCGCCAGTCACCGTACTGGTAATCGTGGACGTTCCCGCGCTGCCCTGCGCGACCGAAACCGAAGTGGGCGAGGCTGAAAGGCTGAAGCCGGGAGTCACCGGGGTTCCGAGAAGTGCATTAATCAGGGCGGCCCCGTTCGGGCTGCCCCAGCCGGTCGCCAAATCGTAACCGGTTGTCGCCGCGTAGCCATTGCTGCCACCAGTGATGTCGTGGAAATCGCTGGTATAGCTCGATCCCAGGCCAATTGTATAAAGCGTCGGATTGATGAAGCCGAGCGTGGTGCCGCCATTGGCGAGTGACTGTTGATTGGCGAGAGCCAGATACCCGGCCCACATGGGCGCCGCAAAACTGGTTCCGCCATAATCATTGGCAGTGCAGGTAGTTTGGTCGGCACAGACGTAAAAAGTATAATTCGCGTTTGCCGAAACGTCGGGGGCGTTGCGATAGGTTTTGGAACATTTGGAGCAGCCGCTGGCCGTCGCAGTCTGCCAGGAGGGAATCGCAAATTTATCCGGCGAAATGCCGCCGCCGCCGTTGGCCCAGGCGGTTTCCGAACTCCAGGGGCCGCCCGCGCTGCTTGTGACTACGTCCGTCCCGCCCACCGACGTGAGATATACATCGTCCGCCGGGTAAATCCTGGAAGACGACTTCCACGCAGCGCTGTCACCGGACGCTTGAAACAAATTCTGACCCTGCGCCGCGAACTCCTGGAAGTAGGGCTTGTCTGTATTGGGGTCCGCCGGGCTCCACGTCCACGAAGAGCTCAATTGCGCGTTAAGCGGACTGGCCGTAGCCATCCCGTTAAAAATAGCGGAATCGGTAGATCCCACGTACATCACCAGGCTGGACAGGCCCGGAGCCATGCCCAGCGCCTGAGTCATGTCTATGGTCTGTTCGGTGTCGTCACAGCCAGCCGATGCGAGGCAGCTCGTGCTGGTCCCATCCGTGGATTTGAGAGTTATAGGGACATTGTTCGTTTGGCCCGCGTTCTTGAAGTATGTTTTCAGGTCGGCCAAATCGGTACCGTAATACTCCAGCAGCCCGAGCGACTGGCCGCTGCCGGTGAGAGCCGTTCCACCGTAGTATGCCGTCCGCATGTCGCTGCCGCAAAAAGAGCTCGAAGGACAGGAGCCAGTAGTGGCATCGGGCGTCACGCCCGGATTTCTCCGCACGAGGGCGGGTTGCGGGATCGAATAGTTGTCCAGGCCCGNNAGGCTTCCTCAACGTTCGCCACCGGCCCCGTGACATCCACGTTCATGCGATTGCTGGACGTTCCAACCACCGTAAGGCCGTGTGCCCCCGCGAAACTCACCACGGCGTCATAATCCTCCTGGCTGGGACCAAACATGTTGGTGAACTCTTCCACCGTCAGGAATCGGCGGTAAGACGCGCTGGAAGGATCGTAGATCTCCTTCAAGAAGTTATCTAACGCTGCCTGGTTGCGGTGCGGCAAAACAAGGACAAGGCGCATAGGCTGCGTTGCGGGAAGGCGCCCGACGGACTGCGCCTGCCCATTGAGGACCACATCACGCACATGACGCGTCGCCGGGGACAGCGACTGCGCCTGGCAAACGATATTCACGACCGGCACGAGCGCAACGATTGTGAGCAAAGACGTACGTAATTTTCGAATCATGATTTCCCCTCTTGTCCGGAATCGGGAATGCGCGCTGCCCGTTGTGTCGGCCGGCCGTTAACGGACCCAGACTGTGGCTCAGTATAACACCAACGCCTCCATCGGAGCCCCCGGCCCGCTACAATTGTTCTTTACACTCTCCCTACGCTCAAATGATCCGACTCACCGGGGCCGCCAAACGCTTCGGCCCCAAAACACTCTTCGAGAACCTGGACTGGCTGGTCACGCCCAACGAACGCGCCGGCATCGTGGGCGCCAAGGTGGATGCCGGCCCGCTCCACGAGCGATACGAGCTGATGGCCGGCGGCAAGCGGTCCGTAGTGGAATACGAGCCGGATTCCGAACTGCGCGACCCCGAGCAGTTTACCCGCCACTTCTACCAGCCGAAGCCGCTGCGCACGCTTGACGAGATCCGCGTGGACATCCTCGCCGTGCGGAACGAGGCCGAAGGACTGCTGGACGAACTTGTCCAAGGAGCCGCGAAGTGAGCGACCAGAACCAGCCCCCCACGCCCATGCCGCCGGAGGGAACGGGCACCTGGTGCTTTACCGCACCGAAGACGGGCGAACCCGGATTTCATGCCGTGTGGGGGATGATTCTGTCTGGCTGACCCAGGCTGCCATCGCAGACCTCTTTGAAACGACGCCGCAGAACATCACTTTACATATTGGAGCAATCTACCAGGAGGAAGAACTCAGCGAAGAGTCAACTTGTAAGGAATACTTACAAGTTCGCCAGGAAGGTTCCCGGCGCGCCCGCCCCAAACACTGCCGCGTCTCGGCGCGCCGGAAATCGCATAGCCTGCGTTCGGTCCCCACCAGGAGTGATCGCCATATCGCCGATCACGCGTCGGCATCCGCCAGTATCTCTTTGAAAACAAGCAGTTGGGTGTGCCTCCTCCCCTCAATTTCAGGTGCCGACATGCTACTGTGACATCGGGCAGGTAGCAGGCTGCCGCATTACCGCTGGACAGGGCAACACAGTTCCTCAAGATGCGACACAAAATAGTTTTTTCGATTTCATGGCGGAACCATGGCTTCTTCCGAAACGTGGAGATCATGAAAATAAATGGCTTAACATCATTGGCTTTGATCGGTGGAAAGACTTCGCGCAACCTGCTCGACCGCCAATCCACCCCACTTTCACCCCATGCGTGGGCACGTCCCAACCATGCCGATTCCTTTCCGAAACATTCGCCACCTACGACCGGGCGCGCCGGGGCCGACCCCCAGAAGCCAATGATAAAAAACTACTTAACATCATTGGCTTTGATCGGTAGAAAACTTTGCCCGGACCGCTCCACCGCCACCGACCACCCATCACCCACCACCCACCCCCACCCCGCTACAATGAACCTTTACACACCCCCCACGCCCAAATGATCCAACTCACCGGGGCCGCCAAACGCTTTGGCCCCAAAACACTCTTCGAGAACCTGGACTGGCTGGTCACGCCCAACGAGCGCGCCGGCATCGTGGGCGCCAACGGCACCGGCAAATCCACGCTCCTGAAAATCCTGGCCGGCATGGACGGCCTCGATGCCGGCACTATCGTCACCATGAAGGGCGCCAGCGTCGGCTACCTGCCGCAGGAAGGTCTCTCGCTTTCCGGCCGCACCGTCTTTGCCGAGTGCATGACCGTCTTCGCGGATCTGCTCGCGCTGGAGCAGGAACAGGAAACCCTGGCTCATAAGATGTCCGAGCTCGACCCCGCCGGCCCCGAGTACGCGCAGGTGGCCGACCGCTTCCATCGCGCCGAAGGCGAATTCCGCGCGCGCGACGGTTTTGCCATCGAGGCCCAAGTCGGCATGGTGCTCTCCGGCCTGGGTTTTCCGCAACGCCAATGGACCAAGCGCACCGAAGAGTTCTCCGGCGGCTGGCAGATGCGCATCGCGCTGGCCAAGCTNNCTGGAAGCCCGCAACTGGCTGGAAGGCTATCTGGAGGCCTACCCGCACGCCTTCGTGCTGGTCTCCCACGACCGCTATTTCCTCGACGTGACCGTCCGCAGGCTGCTGGAGCTGTGGAACAAGGGCGTGCACTTCTACACCGGCGGCTACTCCCGCTACGAGCAGCAGAAGGCCGAGCGCCTTGCGCAGCTCGAAGCCGCCTACGCCAACCAGCGGGACCGCATCACCCAGCTTGAAGCTTTCATCAACCGCTTCCGAGCTCAAGCCACCAAGGCCAAGCAGGTGCAGAGCCGCATCAAGGAGCTGGAACGCATCGAGCGCATCGAGATTCCGCCCGAAGAGAAGACCATCCACTTCCGCTTTCCGCAGCCCAAGCCCAGCGGCCGCATCGTGGCCGAGTTCAAGAACGTGGCCAAAAGCTATGGCGATACGCCCGTTTTCGCCGGCGTGAACTTCGCCATCGAGCGCGGCGACCGCGTGGCCCTAGTGGGCGTGAACGGAGCGGGGAAGTCGACCCTCATCAAGATCCTGGCGGGCACCGAGCCGCTCACTTCGGGCGAATACATTCTCGGCCACAATGCCCAGCCGGATTACTTCGCGCAGGACCAGTACAAGGAGCTGGACGTCAACGCGCGCCTGCTAGACGATCTGGGCGAAGTCGCGCCGCGCGCCACCAACACCGAGCTGCGTTCCATTCTGGGCTCCTTCCTGTTCTCCGCGGACGATGTCTTCAAGACCATCGGCGTGCTCTCCGGCGGCGAGCGCAATCGTTACGCGCTGGCTCGCATGCTGATGATGCCGTCCAATTTCCTGCTGCTCGACGAGCCCACCAACCACCTGGACCTGCGCGCCAAGGACGTGCTGCTCAACGCGCTCCAGGAATTCACCGGCACGGTGCTGTTCGTCTCGCACGACCGCTACTTCATCGACAAGCTGGCAACCCGCGTCTTCGAAGTCGCCGACGGGGCCGTGCAAGTCTTCCCCGGCAACTACGAGGATTACCTCTGGCGCAAAGAGGGCAAGCAAGCGGAGGCCGCCGTCCCCGAGCCTCCGCCAGCGCGCGTCAAACACAACCACCAGCCACCANNAACGAAGTCACCCGCCTGGAAGCCGAAATCGCCGACTATGAGCACGCCCTGGTGAACTTCACCAGCGTGGAGGAAACCGTGCGCGTCAACGATCTCCTGAATGCCCGCCGCACCGATCTGATCGACTTGATGACGGAGTGGGAAGACGTGGCGCAGACCATCGAGGCGAACAAATGAGCATGCTCTACCTGACCGAAAAAGACGTGCGCGACCTGCTGCCGATGCGGGTGTGCATCGATCTGATGCAGACGGCCTTCGAGCGATTGGCCTCCGGCGAAGCCATCAACCAGCCGCGGCGGCGCTTGATCCTGCCCACCGGCTCTGTGCTGCATTACATGGCTGCCAGCGACGGCCAACACTACGGCGCCAAGATCTACGCGACCAATCCCCGCCACGGAGCGCATTTTCTATTTTTGCTTTACCGCGCGGCCGATGCGGAGCCGCTGGCGATCATTGAAGCCAATCATCTGGGGCAGATCCGGACCGGCGCGGCGAGTGGGCTGGCGACGAAGTTCATGGCGCGCGAGGATGCTGCGACGCTGGCCATCATCGGCAGCGGATTTCAGGCGCGCACGCAGTTGGAGGCCATGCTGGCCGTGCGGCAGATCTCGGACGTGCGCGTATGGAGCCGCAATCCTGCCAAGCGCGAAGCTTTCGCGGCGGACGGCACGGCGCGTTTCGGCCTACCCGTGCGGGCCGTCGAAACCTCGGAAGAAGCCGTCAGCGGCGCACAAATCGTGGTGACGGCCACCTATGCCAAGGAGCCCGTGCTTGCTTCCGAATGGATCGAGCCAGGCACCCACATCAACGCCATGGGATCCAATCAGGAATACCGCCGCGAGATCCCCGACGAGTTGGTGCAGCGCGCCGATTTGATCGTGGTCGATTCCATCGAGCAGGCCCGCATGGAATCCGGCGATCTGCTGATGGCTTTGAGCGTAAATGACTGGAACAGCGGTCGCATCGTGGAATTGAAGGAAGGGGTCGGGCTCGCGCTTGGCCTGCCAATGCGCACCGGGCCGGACCAAATCACCTTATTTAAATCGAATGGACTGGCAGTGGAGGATGTAATCGCCGCCGCCTTCGTCTACGAGCGGGCGCGTGCGGCGGGCATCGGGGACCCGGTCCCTCACTCCTGAGCGGGCATCTGCTGTTCGTTATCGCGCCAGGCGCTGATTTTCAGACGCCGGCATACCCAGCACAACGGCTCGCCCATGCCGAGCGAAGTGTCCGCCCCGCAAACCGAGCATTTCGCCGGCTTCCTCAGATTGTCGGTCACCAGCGAACGCTTGGCCTGTTCCAGAATCTCGGGGGCGATCACCGGCTCGGATTTGAGTAGCATCTTCCTTTTCATCTCGGTCCCAATCTGAATACACTATAGCGCTTAATCGCCCCGCGCGCCAATCCCGAAAAGTACTGCAATGGTTACGCGGCTTCTGCTATCTGTACTACGATGGCTACGTCCAGCGACGCCGCACACCGGGGACAGCGCTGTCCGGGCGATACCTTCGCCCGTTTCCCAAAGATATCGATGACCGCCGGCACCGTGTGGGTGCAAATCGGACAGTGGGCCATCCCGCTCACGCCTTTCTCAACGACTGGTTTCATCGCCTTCTTCCCTCTCACCACATCGGACGCAAAAACCAGGGTAAAAATATACTTGACTATT
>PKYZ01000680.1 GCA_003132865.1 Bryobacterales bacterium | reverse complement strand
CACTTTTCGGATAGGAGCCGAAATAACTGATGCCAAACAGCAGTTGGTTGGCCGCCTTGGCCGTCAAAACCGAATTCAAAACAGCCGAATAGTTCTGGACGTGGATTGGCGCGACTTCGAAATAGTATCCCAGGTTGGAACTCGCGGTGGCCAGCGCCAGGCTGGCGCCCGGCGGCTGCGTCTGACTGCCTTCTCCCGCGAACCAGTGCAGCGAAAGGTGGTTCTTGGCATTAAAATTGTGGTCAACCTTGACGACCCCATTCAAACTGTACCCGGTCCCCGGAACGGTTGCGAAATAGTTGTTGGTGGTTGCCGGCAGGTTCAGAATGGAGCTGGGCCAGAGCGTCGAAAGCAGCTTCAACGACAGCGGACTCGTCGGCGTACCCGCCGCCGCCAATTGCGCCTCGGCTTGCTGGACAAAGGCGGTGGATGGCTCGGTCGACAAACCCGTCAGGCCGAAGATATAGTCCTGCTTCTCAAAAGCGCCGAAGAAAAATGTCTTATCCTTGATAATCGGGGCGCCCACCGAGAGCCCGTAATTCTCGTTGGNNTTGCGCAACGGTGGCGCTCTTGGAAAATCTGGTGTCGCGACAAAGAAGGGCGAGTGCGCGGCATAGAATTCATTGCGGTTGTAGTAATAGGCGCTGCCGTGCAGTTCGTTTGTGCCGCTTTTGATGGTCAGATTGACAGTGCCGCCCGCGTTGCGTCCGCTTTCCGCGTTCGACTGGGTCTGCGCCGAGAATTCGTCGATCGCGTCCAGCGGCATCACCACGCCCGCGATTCCCGATACCCCGCCCTGATTGACCGCCGGAATGTTGTGCCAGAAGTCGTTGTTGTCCGTGCCGTCAATCTGCCAGTTCATTTGATTGGCGCGCGTTCCATTTAGCGACCCAAACCCGCCTACGGCATATCCTCCGTAGCCCGGCGTCACCGCGATCAACTGCGAAAAATCGCGCCCGTTCATGGGCATGTTCTGCAGCGCTTCATCCGGGATCGTGTCGCTCTGGGTCACAGTGGTGGTGTCCACGGAAATTGCCGCCGCCGAAACTTCCACCGCCGTGGCTTGCTGTCCTACTTTGAGCGTGACCGGCAGAGTGTAGATGGCTCCCGCCGTCACCGGAATCTTATCCACCGTGACCGGCGTAAACCCGCTGGCGGTAACAGCAATCTGATAGGTGCCCGGGGGAAGATCCTGGAACGAGTACTGGCCTTCGGCAGTGGTAACTGTCGTGAGTACGATGCCAGTCCCCATGTCCGTTGCCTTTACGGCGGCGCCCGCCAGGGCCGCTCCCGTTTGGTCGGTCACGGTTCCATTGATGGAACCCCGGAATGTCTGTGCTGGTCCGAGAATAACAACGCATAGCAACAAAACAACACACGCGAGTAGGTGTCTCATATGTTCCCCTTTTACGACTGTGTCTGACAACGCCTGGAAAATAATGGGCGGCCTAGCAGCAGGTCGAGGCCCAAAACCTGAAATCTGGCATTTATGGCAATTCTCAAGAACTTCCGTCAACGGGGACGCCCACCGATCCGCTTAATGGAAGGCAAAATGCAGCCAACATATGATTATTTGTAATGCTGCTATTGGCGTAACCCGCCGACAGCCAGCAGTTTCTCTAACGCGGAGATGTCATGGTGCAGTGCCCTATCCCCCTCGAGAGGAGCCGAAACGGCGCGGATGCGTTCGCGCACCCGTTCAATCGGGGAACTACTCCTCAAGGGCCTCAACAGGTCGAGCGCGCGCGAAGCGGACAAAGCTTCAATCGCCAGAACGGCGCGGGTATTGCGCACGACTGTCTTGTATTTTAGCGCAGAAGTCATCCCCATGCTGACAAAATCTTCTTTATTGCCGCTAGTGGTGATGGACCCCGAGGAGGCCGGATGGCAGAGCACCCGGTTCTCCGCCACCAGCGCGGCCGCGGTTACCTGCGCCATCATGAGCCCCGATTCCAGGCCCGGGTGGCCCGCCAGAAACGGCGGCAATTCCTCGTTGAGCGCCGGGTTGACCAACCGGTCGATGCGGCGCTCGGAGATGCCGGCTAGAGCGGTGAGCGCCACCGCCAAATAGTCCAACTGAAATGCCAGTGGCTCGCCGTGAAAATTGCCGCCGGAAACGATCTCGTCGTCGAGCACCAGCGGATTGTCCGTGGCCGCGTTCAGCTCGATGGCGAAGATCCGCCGCGCCTCCGCCAACGAATCGCGGACCGCGCCGTGCACCTGCGGCGCGCAACGCAGCGAATAGGCATCCTGCACGCGCCGGCAGGCGATGTGCGACTGCCGGATTTCGCTGCCTTCCAGCAGTTGGCGCAGGCGCGCGGCGCTCTCGATCTGGCCGGGATGCGGACGCGCGGCATGCAGCCGCGGATCGAAAGCCCGCGGAGTGCCGCGCAAGGCGTCCAGCGTCATGGCGCAAATCACGTCGGCGGAGTCCGCCAGCACCTCGGCCGCCGCCAACTCCAGGCATCCGATGGCCAGCATGGCTTGTGTGCCATTGATCAGCGAGATGCCTTCCTTGGCGCGCAGCGTCAGAGGCTCCAGACCCGCGCGCCGCAGGGCCTCGCCGCCCGCATAGACCGCGCCCTCGTACTCCGCTTCGCCTTCGCCGATGAGCACCACCGCCATGTGGGCCAGGGGCGCCAGATCGCCACTCGCGCCCACGCTGCCTTGCGATGGCACCCGCGGCGTCACGCCGCGATTTAGCAGATCGCACAACCGCTGGGCCACCACCGGCCGGATGCCCGAATAGCCCTTCGCCAATACGTTGGCGCGGATCAGCATCATAGCCCGCACTTCCGCGCGCGCCAATGGATCGCCGACACCGGCCGAGTGCGAGCGCACCACGTTGCGCTGCAATTGATCCAAATCGGAAGGGGCGATGCGCACATCCGCCAGCAGTCCGACGCCGGTGTTCACCCCATAGACCGGCACGTCGCCCGCGGCCAGGCGCTCTACAACCGCGCGGGAGCGTTCCATCTTTTCGACCGCCGGCGCCGAAAGCGCAACCGTCTCCAGATGGCCGCGGCCAACCGCCACCGCGCAAACGTCTTCTATGGTGAGTTGTTCTCCATTCAATTCCATCGCGTACCATTGTCCCCAATCCGGAGCCGCTAACGGTAACCGGGTACAATCGTCTCCGTAATATGCGCCTGTTGTGGGTGTGCCTGATGGCCTCCTGCGCCGCCGCCGCGGAATTGCCCAACGTGGTTTTCCTGGAGCCGGCCGGGAAGGTGAATACGGCGTCTGCCGAAATCCGCGAGAATATGCCGCTGTACCGGCGCGTGTCCGATGCGTCGAAATACGAACCCTGGCTGCACAATGAATCGGCCGAGCGCGCACTGCGCCTGTACGCGCAGGCCGCCCGCATCGCGGCGCCCGGAGCGAATCTTCCGGATTACTACGTCGCGCTGGTTAAGGGCGGCAATCATGGGGCCGTCGGATTCCGGCTCGAGGCCGCCGACGGCGTGAAAGAGTATCCGCGAACGGCTTACATCCTGCTGGATGCGGAACCCGAGCGCTTCGAAACCACCCTGTTCCACGAGACCGGCCACGTCGTCATGGACATGCTGGCGGGTTTTCGCCGCCTGGATGGGCTGGAGGTGGCATCGATTCCGCACAGCACCGCCGCGCTCTCGGACCGTACCACCGCGTTCAGCGAAGGCTATGCCATTCATCTGGAAACGCTGGCCGCCCACCTGGCGCGCGGCGCGGACCTGCGCTGGCGCTACCAGCACCACGGCGTGGGATTCGGCGACGTGCCCTATCGCCAGAGCGAGTATTATCGCGGCGCGTCCGACCTGACAACTTTCTCGCAAGATATGGCGCGCTACTACGAAGTGCGCGAGAACCATTTCGCATTCGAGAGCGCCTTCCGCGGACCGGATTACCTGCGTGTGCAATTGGAGAAGACCCGCGATTTTTCCACTCTGCGCGAGGCCAACCAACTGCTCCAATCCGAGGGATTCTACGCCAGCTTCTTTTTCCTGTTCGCCATGCGCGGCGCGGATCTTCCGGCGGAGGAGACCGTCGCCCAACGCGAGGAGAAGATGCTGCGCGCGATGGCCGCCATGTTCGCCGCGGTGAAAACCGATATCTCCACGCCCTGGCTGCTCGAACTGGTGACGCAATACATGCGCCTCTATCCCGAGGAACGCGCCGAAATCGTGGATGCGCTGAACGATCTGAGCCACGGCGTGTTCGTCGACCCGGGCGCGAGCGCGCTGTGGCGGGAGCATTATTTTGCAAGTCTCCGCCTGGACCTGGCGCATCTCAACCGGGACGCGATCAATGCGGCGCGCAAGCGTTGGCGCGAGCAAGCGATGGCCGATCCGCACATCCTGTTCTCGCGCATCGGGCCGGAGATCGTTTGCACCGTGCCCGCCGTCACCGTGCGGCTGGCGGCCTTCGGCGAAGACGCGCCGCTGCGGTTCGACGTGAATACCGTGCAAGAAGGTATCCTGCGATTGGTTCCCGGCATGGCCGACGACGAGATCGCGCGCTTCGCCGCCGAGCGCGCCAAAGCGCCATTTGCGAGCGCCGGCGATTTCCGGCGCCGCGTCGTCCTGCGCGCCGCCACCCTGGCCGGGATGAATATGTAGGATAGGCCTGGCCTGCCGCGGCGAGCTTTTGCTGGCGGCTCTGGTTGCGGCGTTGTGGCTGGCCCGACTTGTCCGAGCAGGCGGTCTGCTCTGGGTGAAATCGAGATGGTTGGAACTGCCTCTGGCAAAAACGGCAATACCGACGGTCCATCTCTTCAGGGTCGGCGATGGGACTTGGCCGGAACTTCGCCTTCCAAAAGAAAACCCGCAACTGGAAAAGGCGCGCGCACGGCGAAGCGAACGATTTTGGCGGTTCTGCCGCTTATTGGAATCAACAACCTGTGTGGCGTCGGAGGGCGGGATTGTTCAAACTCCCGCTGCCCCTCCTCCGGCCGATTTCCGCAAATCGGGAAGAGAAAAGAACACCCCCGAAAGCGGACGCGTCAGCTCCCCCTTCGCCCGTCGCGGATTATTCTCCGCTGGCTTTCTTATAAGGCCGGGGAACATTTGCCGTGGCGATATCCAACTCGGCGCTGAATTCTTCGGTCGAGGTGCTATTCGACACCATGTCCTGCCCTGTCCAGCCGAGCGCCAGGTAAAGCGAGAACCCAATCACGAACAGAATCAACTGAGCCACGCCCAAATACAACGACGGCTGAGTGGAGATCAGCACGAGCAGCAGCACCAACAGGGAAGGAACAAGCCCTAGAACGATCAGCACGGAGAATATTACCGTGACTCTCTCCCAGGAAATCGCCGGATCGTGGGCATTGGACTGGAGCAGCCGGATGATGAACCGGATCAGGGCCTGGCCGATCAGCACGCTCGACGCGATGGACCAGTACGGGGAATAGAGGACGTTGCGCAGGTCGCCTTTGTACAAATAGGCGAAACCAATGACTACGAAGGGCACGAGCAAAAAGGCAAGCTCTGCCGCCACGACATGAAGTCCGACGACTCTCTCGTGCGGCCTGGGCACGCTCTGACTATCGCCACCCTGCATGGAACATGATCTCCTTCCGGCGTTACCCGAGTGTGGTAGCGGAATTTGAATTAAATCATACACGACGACGGCGCTGTTTGCAACAAATGGTCAAAATGCCCGCCCTGTACTGGGCCTCATAGTTCTCGGGGCACAGAGGGAAGCGCCATGTGAATTCCAAGCCTCTTCCGTTGCAATCGCGGGAATCGCAGGGCTACACTGCCTGCTATACCTGGGAACGGGGCTGCATACTCAGAGGGCTGGCTAGGGGAAAAACCGGGGGCGGCGTCCATGCAAATGCGGAATGTCCAGCCCCAGCGGACGCGATGCGAGTGAACACCCAGGAGGCGACGCTGGGGAACACCATCGGCAACCGGCCGATTACGCGGCTTCCTTTTGAACCTAAAAACGGCAGTAGGCC
>PKYZ01000506.1 GCA_003132865.1 Bryobacterales bacterium | reverse complement strand
AACTGCCGTTTTTAGGTTCATCGGACCGTTGGCGCGCCGCTATGGCGTGAGCTACCCGGCGCCCCGCTGGGATATTTCCGAAGACTGCCTGTACCTGAACATTTGGACGCCCGAATGGCCGGCGAAAGAGTCTCGCGCAGTGATGTTCTGGATGCATGGCGGGTCCAACCGGATCGGCAGCGGCAACGAGCCGGGCTACGCTGGAGCGGAACTCGCCAAGCGCGGGGTGGTAATCGTGACTATCAATTACCGGCTCGGTCCGCTGGGCTTCTTTGCCCACCCCGAACTGACTCGCGAATCGCCGCATCGGTCTTCCGGTAACTACGGATTGCTCGATCAGATTGCCGCTCTGCAGTGGGTGCGCGACAACATTGCGAAGTTTGGCGGCGACCCTTCGCGCGTGACGGTCTTCGGCGAGTCGGCAGGCGCCATCGATGCGGGCATGCTGATGTGTTCCCCTCTCGCGGGCGGGCTCTTCGCGCGCGTGATCATGGAGAGCGGCCCGGTGCTGGGCTTGGCCTATGCGCACAGCCTTCGGCAAGCGGAGCAGTTCGGCGAGCGGGTTGCCAAGCTGGCGCTGCGGGCGCATCCGGGCGATTCCGCCCGCGATTCCTCCGTCGAGCGTTTGCGCAGGCTCCCCGCGCAAGCCATCCTGGCCGCTGCGGCCGCAGCCGCCAAACAGGAACCGAATCCCGAATTTGTGCTGGATGGCTGGGTCCTCTCGCGCACCCCGCAAGCGGTGTTCGCCACCGGGACCGAGCAACCGGTCACTCTGATCATCGGGAACAACGGGCGCGAAGCCAGCGCCTTTCGCGGCGCATCCGCGGTTCCCTTGGCCGTCGATCGGGGACCCCGCAAGACCCTGCGCATCAGTTACGGAAGCTTGGCGCCCATCGCCATGGCCGCGTACGCGATCGACGCGCGCACCGGCCGGACTGCCGCCGACGACGAATGGCTCAACGACGCGCTGATGACCTGTCCGTCAGCCGCCATGGCCACGCTCAATGCCGCCGCCGGACGCCCGTCGTTCCTGTATCAGTTCCGCCGGTCCATACCCGGCAAGGGACAAGGCGACCTGGGGTCCTTTCACAGCCTGGAACTGCCCTACGTATTCGGGGCGCTCCGCAATCCGGCGTGGAGTTGGCTACGCTTCGAGAAGCTGGACGAGGCGCTGGCCGCCACCATCGAAAGCTATTGGACCAACTTTGCCAAGACCGGCGACCCGAATGGCGCCGGTCTTCCGCAGTGGCGCCCGTACACAAGCGCCTCCGAACAGTAGATGGAGTTCGCCAATGACGGGCGCGCCCACCCCCGGCAGGGTGGGCGGCCAACCTTCTGCAGCCTGGATATTCCGAAGCTGAAGCAGAGGCTGCTCGACAACCAATAAAGCGGGCTACGCTCTTACAGAGCCGCGACCGTCAGGGAGCGGTTCCTACAGGCTGCGCAAATGAAAGCCGCCATCCACGTCGATCGCCTGCCCGGTGGAGTAATCCAGCAGCCCGTCGGCGATGGCGCGGACCGCGCGCGCCACGTCGCCGGCCTCTCCCATGCGCGGCTGCGGCAGCAGTCCCGCGGCGATGCGCGCGGCGTACGTCTTCTCGGCCGGAGCGGTCATGTCCGTGCGAATGATGCCCGGCCGAATCTCGAAAACCTGGATGCCGTGCGCGGCCAAACGCTGCGCGTAGATCGCCGCCGACATGCTGAGCCCGGCCTTCGAGATGCAATATTCAGCGCGATTCACCGAAGCGGCGTACGCCGAAACCGAGGTGATGAAAACGATCCGGCCGCACCCGCGCTCCAGCATCCAGCCGGCCGCCAGCGCGGTCAGGAAGTGCGGTCCTTTCAGATTGGTGGCGATCAGCTCGTCGAAGCTCTCCTCGGAGGCCTCCAGCACGTCGCGACGCTCGCGCGGCGCCATGCCGGCGTTGTTCACCAGCAGGTCGAGACTCTCGAAGCGCTCGCGCGCGTGGCGGATCAGCGCGGCGCGGTCCGCGGCGGACGACACATCGCACCGCACGATATCGGCGCCGGTCTCAGCGGCCAGGTTGCGCGCCGCCGCCAGATTGCTCTTATAGGTGGCAATCACGCGATGCGTGCGCGACAGTTCCGCGGCGATCGCGCGGCCGATTCCCCGGCTGGCGCCGGTGACGATGCTAACGGGCTTGGGCAAGGGCTTCGGCAAGGGCCTGGTCGATGCCTTTCGAAATTTCCTCGAACGTGAAGGTCTCGACGAACGGCTTACCGTTCACGAATACCGTGGGCGTGTGTACCACGCCGCGCGAGACTCCGTCCCGATAATCCTGCTCCACCAACTCCGCATACCGCGCATTGGAGAGCGCCGCGACGGCTGCGTCCGGCTCGATATCGTGCGCTTTGGCGAAATCCGCCAGCCGCATGTTGAAGTTGGCGTCGTTGGTGGCTTCCTGGCCCGCCATGGTGTAGCGCCGGTATTCCAGCCCCAGTTCGGGTTTCCGATCGGTGAAGAAACGCGCCGCGATGGCCGCGCGGCGTGCCCAGGCGTGTTTCGCCAGGGGAAAATCGCGATACACGAACGCCACTTTACCGCCGTATTCCGGCAGCAGCTTCTCGTCCATCATGCGGCAGAAGGCGGCGCAGTCCGGGCATTGCAGGTCTTCGTAAATCACCGCGCGCACGGTGCTGTCCGCCCGTCCTTCCACGATGGGCTTTTGCGCGAGGAGACCCCCCGCCAAAAACAATGCCGAAAGCCACAATGCCAGCGTCAGCTTCATATGTGCTGCGGCGACTCCGCGGGCGCCTTCGGTGCGGCTGCGCCGGTCGTGCCGGGTCGGCGATGGCCCGGCGCGAGCGTCGCGGAAGCTGTTGGACCCGGAGGCGTGAATTGCAGCGTGGCGATGTCCGTCACGTCGTAGGTTTTTGCGGTGTCGTCCACCTGCATCTTGACGGTGCGAGCAGTGCCGCCCATATAGGTCCCCTGGACCACCTGGCCATTGCGCAGCGTGAGAGTGTCGGCCAGGCAGGCCGCGGCGCACGCCATGGCTAGAGACAACGCTAGAATTGCTGTACCGAAACGCATAGGTCCATTGTATGACGGACGGGCCAGCATTTTCCAATCGAAGGATGATCCTGAAATGGGTGGAATTGCGGGGACCCCTTTCTGCCGTCTGGAAGACGGCGATTGCATTTCCAAACCAACCCAATTCCAAACCAACCATTCCAAACCAAACC
>PKYZ01000654.1 GCA_003132865.1 Bryobacterales bacterium | reverse complement strand
CGCACAGTCCCTGCCCTCACCACAGAGCGGCGTCAGGAAATCGCCCGCAAAGCCGCCGCGGCAAGAAGCCGTGACGATGGACGGACTGATGGGAGCGCGACCCCACACTGTTGCACTACGGGGCGGCGTAGACCGATTCCGGCGAGCGGCGGACGGCGACCGCGCAGACTGGCGTGGCTAGGGGAAGGCAGACGGTTGGAAGAGGGGTGTGGGGGAGAGACCTTGCGAAGCTTTCGCTCCACTGGCCCGGCTCCCACAGCCTCACAAACTCATTGGTATATCAGCCGAAAATACAATTCTCGTTCGCCAACCCGATCCGGCGCGCCAGCCCGCAGATTCACCGACACCGCCGGTGCTTCAAGCAAGATCTTGACAAATCATGATATGTCATGATACGTTGACTACAGACGTCTATGTCTCAGGCTCGCGAGAAATTCGCTACCCAGGTCAATCCGGAAATCCTGACCAGGGTGCGCACTCTCGCGCAGAGCGAAGGCCGCCAGCTTCAGGCGCTCGTGGAAGAGGCTCTCGCTGACCTGATCGAAAAGCACAAGAACGCCAAGCCCCGAGCGCACGTCATGGGCGCTTACCTCGCTAGCCACGACAAATATGGCCCCGTTTACAAGAAGCTCGCTGAATGAGCGACTACCTCACCATGGCCGAAGTGCTGGCGATACATGCCGACCAGATCGAACGCTACGGCGGCTCCCCAGGCGTCAGGGATCACGGGCTGCTCGAAGCCGCTCTCTACCGGCCGCAGACTGGATATTACGCCGATCTGATCGAGGAAGCTGCTGCGCTCTGGGAGAGCCTCGCGCAGAACCATCCTTTCATCGACGGCAACAAGCGGGCCGCGTTCGCCGCCACGTACACTTTTCTCGCCATCAACGGCGCGCGTCTCACGGGGGATGCTGAAGAGACCTACGCTTTCGTGGCCGCCCTCTATGCCGCGAACCAGTTCCGCTTCGACAAGCTTGTCCCCTGGCTGCGCGACCACGTGTCGCGCGAGCCGCCCCAAAAATGACGGTATACCGTCTCACGATTCCGCCGCCAATCCTTACGCCCTGCTTGTAGATGACCAAAGCGTTCTTGCCAATAAAATTGGGGCATTCTGGTGCGGGCAACAGTGAACGCGTTGGAAGAGGGGGTGTGGGGGAGAAACCTTTCGAAGGTTTCGCTCCCACTGGCCCGGCCCATCAGACCCTGACCTACCCGCTGCGTCTTCGGCACACCAAAGAATAGAACCTGTTGTTCTACTTCGGTGGCCAAGCCTGCGCCCTCACCAAAGAGCGGCGCCAGGAGATCGCCCCCACAGCCGCCGCGGCCCGGTGGGGCAAGAAGAAATAAGGCGCGGCGTTGCCTGCCTGACGATCTGAATCCCACGCTGTGAACTGCCGGACCGGAGGTGTGCCCGCAGCGTCGCCTTACCACCGCTGCTCACGGGAGAACGGTTCGCAAGTAGCGCGAAAGAACTTAACTGGCGTCGCAAACCGTAGGCCAGTCCGCTGCGCAACGGCCGGCGTGAAGTGTTTGGTGTTGTGCGTAAGAAACCAATCGGGGCGACTCGAGATTGCCGACAGCAGCACCGGAACGTCTGCCCCGTGACGAATCAGATGGCGTGCGGCCCTGACCTCCGCCTGGTCCTGACCAGGGCACGATCTCCGGCTCAACGAGGGCAATCAGACGGGTATATAGTCATCTACTCCCCGGTCTCTCTCGCCGGATTCAGGCCGGCTCAGGCGGATCGGCGTTGTCTTCAGTATTAGCCACGGTATTCGCCCCTCACGTCCGAAGCGATGAGCGGACGATTACCCTGGGGTTCTCGCTTAGGACGCGGTGGCCGGTCTACCTGCCAGGCCGCACGCGCAGCTCTGCCTCCATCAGATTCGTCAGGATGTCGTTGATGCGCGTCAGGTGGCCTTCGCCCTTGGACCTCAGCCAATTGATCACTTGCGCGTCCAGGCGTACGCTCACCGCTATCTTGCGCGGTCGGGCATCGCGCAGCCGCACCATGTTTGCCAACTGTTCCTTGCTGAGAGGGGGAATGTCTTCGATGTCGATGCGCGAGTCATCCCCTAGCGCCTGACGCCTGGCAACACGGCGCAGGGTTTTGCGCTCTCTTTCAGTCCATTGCCGGTTCTCGATATCTTCGGATCTCATGCTTCTCAGCCGCGCGGGCCGAGATGATGCGGATGATTTCTTCGCCACGATAGTCCTCCCGGTACACGTGCACCACCAGCAGCACGGCACCAGCTCCGGGTTCAATCTGAGCTGCGCCAATCGCATGCCAGCGTTGTTCTTTCGTCTTGCTATCGATGCGGTCCGCAGAGACGAGGCAGCGTTCGTCCTCGAACACCAGCGCCGCCAGTTCAAACGAGATTCCATCGTGTCTCCGCTGGTTCCGAAGGTTCTTGGCTTCCTCCCATTCGTAACGCATCACGTATATACATAGTGTACTACACCGCGAGTCTATATTGCAGGTGTCGACGTGCACGCCAGCCCAACCCATCTGCTGGACCGTCCTGACATCCACTCCGCGAGCCGTTCGAAGGGCGGGAAGGCCGGCGGTAAAGCCTGTGCCCGCGCCCTCACCAAAGAACAACGCCAGGAAATCGCCCGCAAAGCCGCCGCGGCCCGGTGGGGAAAGAAGTACAACGCTCGACCAACGGATTGAAGCGCCGCTCCAACAACTGAGCTGCATTAAGGAATACCCTCTACAGCGTTAGCCGAGACGTGGTTGCCCGCCGCCGCGATGTCGTGCGCTGGCTATTCGCCCACAATGCTGAACGAGCCGAGACGGGGCGCATCCTGCGTGGGGTGCGGGCGGAAGGGCGAACGTTGGAAAAGGGGGTGTGGGGGAGAAACCTTTTGAAGGTTTCGCCCCAACTGGCCCAGCTTCACCCAGACCCACACCTAACCCGTTGCATTAACCAAAGCAGTTTGGTCCCCTACCTCATCCAGCTTCCCGGCCCTCCACCCCCTTCCATGCCCCCGCGGCGCAGCCGTTCGAGCATATCGTCGTCCCTCTTGGCGGGCGGATCGGTGAGCCAGTCGCGGCCGGAGACCCACCAGTACCGCATAGCGTCCATGAGGTGATCGTCTTTCTTGACGATCTTGCCTTTCTCGTCGCGGTGATACTTGCGGAACTCGCTCAGCCAGTTAGGAAGCGTGTCGAAGACCTTCAGGCGCCCGGTCGAGAGCGCGTCCCAGACTTCAT
>PKYZ01000748.1 GCA_003132865.1 Bryobacterales bacterium | reverse complement strand
CCCTGGTGCTAGGAAACGCCCGGGTGGCGGGCACTAAAGCGGCGGCTCCCCGTCCATCGTGAAACCGTCACAACACGAGGTCCACACCAAATACGCTTAAGGTAAGCCAGCACGGCAGGATTTTGCCCCACGAGAGGCTATCAGTTCAGCTAATGTTGACAAAAGCTTAAATACTATAAGAGGAGGATCGACATGCGGACTCCGTCTCTGATGCTGGTGGCCGCACTGGCTGCTTCAGCGGCGGTGCGCGATTCCGACGTGGTCGTCTACGGGGGAACGGCGGGNNCGCAGCGGTGGCGGCGACGCGGGAGGGGAAGAAGACGGCGTTGGTCGAGCCGGGAGTGCATTTGGGCGGGATGGTATCGGGCGGCCTGGGCTGGACCGATTACGGAAAGAAGGAGGTGATCGGCGGCTGCGCGCTGGAGTTTTACTATCGCGTGGGGCGGCATTACCAGATGCCGCTTTACGGACAGGACGTGGCGTGGCTGCCGGAGCCGCACGTGGCGGAACAGATTTTCCGCAGGATGGTGAGAGAGGCGGGAGTTGCGCTGTTCGAGCATGAGCGCCTGGTGGAGAAGAACGGCGTGCGCAAACAGGGCGCGCGTGTGACGGCGATTGCGACCGAAGCGGGCGACCAGTTCACGGCCATGGTGTTCATCGACAGCACGTATGAAGGCGACCTGATGGCGCAGGCGGGCGTGAGCTACACGTTCGGGCGCGAGGCGGCGTCGCAGTACGGGGAGTCGCTGGCGGGCGTGCGAGAGCAAACGCCATACCATCAATTCCTGGTTAACGTTTCGGCCTATGACGCTGCGGGCAAGCTGCTGCCGGAGATTTCGGCACGAACGCTGCCGGCGGCGGGATCGGCGGATAAAGCCGTGCAAGCATACAACTACCGAATGTGCCTCACCGACGTGGCGGCGAACCGCGTGGCATTCGCCAAGCCGGTGGGATACGACGCAGGGCGTTACGAGCTTCTAGCGCGGCTGATCCGCGCGCGGACGCAGGCGGAGGGCCGCGTTCCGGCGCTCGACACGCTAATGACGCTGAGCCGCATTCCAAATGGAAAGACGGACATCAACAACAACGGGGCGTTTTCGACGGACTATATCGGCGGGAGCTGGAATTACCCCGACGCGAGCTACGCCGAACGGCAGAGGATCTGGCAGGCGCACAAAGACTACCAGGCCGGCTTCTTCTATTTCCTGGCGAATGATCCACGGGTTCCGGAGAGCCTGCGGCAGGAGATGAACCGGTGGGGCTTGGCGAAGGACGAATTCACGGACACGGAGAATTGGCCGCACCCGTTGTACATCCGCGAAGCGCGGCGGATGGTTGGTGAGTAC
Organism: Bryobacterales bacterium; assembly: GCA_003132865.1. Next base: position 18,225 of record PKYZ01000748.1, on the reverse strand, counting down.
GTGATGACCCAGAAGGATCTGCAGAGGGATTGGACCAAGCCGGACGCCATCGGCATGGGCTCTTACAACAGCGATTCGCACAACGTGGAGCGCATCGTGGGGCCCGACGGGAACGTACGCAACGAGGGCGATATGCAGGTTCCGGTGCAGCCGTATCAGATCCCGTTCCGCGTGATGCTGCCGAAACGGTTGGAGGCGGAGAATTTGCTTGTGCCAGTGGCGTTTTCGGCAAGCCACGTGGCGTATTCCTCGATCCGCATGGAGCCGCAGTACATGATCCTGGGGCACGCGGCGGGCGTGGCGGCGCGACTGGCCGTGGAGAGTGGGAAGGCGGTACAGGATATCGACGTTTCCGCGCTAATGGCCACGCTGCGCAAAGAGGGCGCGATCCTCGAATACCAGCCGAATCCGCAAGCGCCGGCGCTGCAACTCTTCCCGCCGCTGATACGGCCGTAGAAGTTATGGGCAGCTCGGAACCCGGCGCGTTCAGTCGATCAAAGTGGGACGTCGTAGCCGCGGAAGAAATAGTGGTGCATCAACAGAAGCCGGAATACCAGTGGAGTGCTTCTCTTTGGTATTGCTGCTTGCCGAACACGTCAGATTACCGGTGGTATGAAGCATCCTATTTTGCGGCCCTGCAATCAAGCTGGCTGCGCTTGAAGACATGGGGAATCCCGATGGACTACGTCAATCCAGCCGCCTTGAGAGGCCGACGCGGATCTGAACCGCCATATTTCGTAACGATATTTCGCTTCGTGTCTGCTGCTCGTGGGAGGATTACGCGCTATCCGAAATAAAGCGTGTTGGCATGAACATTGACCGAAACGCCCAATGCTGCACTGGGCCTGTGTCCCGCTTCACTAATTTCAGCGCGCAACTCACCTGCGCAAGAGTTTATGGAGCCGCGAAGCCAGCGGTCACTCCAATGCGTTTTTCAGCGAGTGCAGAAACTTGTAATCCACCTCGGCTGCCTGGATGGCCGGCATGCGGGAATAAGGCCCTTCCTGCTCGACGAAGATGTGTTCCACTCCTTTGCCCTGCATGTCGGCGAAGATTTTCTTATAGTCGATCACACCCGCGCCGATCTCAGCACCCTTCGGCCCCGCCGGGCTTCCAGGCGCGGCTCCTTTCTCGAACGCGAGAAAGTCCTTGATATGAAGCATCCGGATGCGGCCAGGATAAGCCTGCGCGAGGTCGCCCGGGTGGAAACCCGCTATCTCTGCCCATCCGCAGTCGATCTCGAATTTGATGTTGTTCGGATCCGTCTTCTCGATGATGGAGAAGATCGCGGGCCGGTCGTCTACTTTCTCGAACTCAAAAGTATGATTGTGCGCAGCAAACATCAGCCCTTGCTGTTTTGCGGCCGCGCCGACCTGGTTCATCAAGTCGATCAATCTCTTCAGGTCGTCAGACAATAACGGCGCGCGTAGCGTCTTCCTCACCTCCTGCATCATTTTCGCGCGTTCAGCAGCCGGGACGGAGGCGTCAAACGAAGGCATTTGGGAGAGGAGCAAGCGCGGCACGGAAGCGGTGGCATAAGCGCAGCCGAGCGCGTGTGCGTCGTCGAAGGCCTTGTTGAGATTCTTGAGCTCGAAGCTGAGGTGCGCGCTGGGGCACCTGATGGCGTTATCGTCCAGCAGCTTGCGAAGCGCTGCCGCACTCCCTGCCGACCCGAACCCCGCGGTCTCGACTTCCGTATATCCAATTCGCGCAATCTGCTTGATTGTGGCTGGGGCATCCTTTTGCAAATCCGCGCCCACAGTGTATAGCTGAATTCCGATCGGCAGTCCCAAGGGATCGCCCCACCCGATTTTGGGCAGGCCAGCGCCCGCCACAGCGAGCGAAGCTGTTCCAGTCAAGAACCGCCGGCGACTAATTCCCATCATTTTGTAAACCTCCTGTTTCCGGACTTCCACTCCTATAGCTGGATCTCCCAACCCTTGCGGTATGTGGGCTTCACCCAACGGTTCGCGCCGGGGTTGCTGGAGAATTCGCCCTTCTCCTGATCCCAAAGTAGCTTGCCATCATAATGTACTGCCGCCGAGCCCGCCACCAGCCATTCCGTGTAGCGCGCGGCGATGTTGAAGTTGGAGCAGGCGGGAGCTCCGCCCTTGCAGGCGCGGATCCAGTCGCGCGCGTGCGCGGCGTGATTGGAGCCGGTGCTGGCGCCGGGCGAACGCTGGAGATACGGTTCGGGCAGTTTGTATTCGGCCCATCGCGATCCGGGTAGAAGACCGACGCCTTCGCCACGCCCGCTGGTTCCGAGGTAGCCTTTCGAGCCGGCGAAAATGCAATTGTAGCCGCTGCCCACTGGAGGACGCGCGCCAGCCCCCGGACGTCCGCCCGAACCGGGTCTGAAGCCGCCCTGTCCGGCTGCCGGTCCCACCTGTGGACCTTGGCCGGGGATCTTGCGCGCGTCTTCCACCGTCATGCCGGGAGGCGTGTAAGCGTCGCCGCCACCGCCGTGATGATACCAGTACACCGTCACGGGCGGCATGCCGGGCCGCGCCGCAAATTCGTATTTGAGAATCAACTCATCGGGGAAGGTGAATTCCGGCAGCGAGTCTTTCTTAGTACACTCGATGCTCGTCAGGTACTCCGGATCGAGTTGCAGGGCCCAGTTCGCCGGACCTAGAATGTGAACGCCCCAATCGCCAATCAGGCTGCTGCCGAAATCGTAGAAGCCGCGCCAGTTGAAGGGCAGATAGAATTTGAACGTATCCCGGTCGGGGTAACGGAATCCCTGGGGCATGCCGGGCGGCCGGTTGCGAGCTTCGCGCGCGGCCACAAACGACTGGTAATCCTCATCGCCAACAGTGAACGGACGCGCAGCGGCGACGCCCAGCCACAGGTCCCAATCGAGCGTTGCCGGAACCGGAGTGGGCGGCGGGATTCTGGTCATCTCCTGCGGCCAAATCGGGCGGCCGGTCCAGGCGTGGACTTCGCGCACCTCGCCGATTTCGCCGGACCAAATGATTTCGCAAGCCACACGGGTAGCGTCGTGCGAATAGCCTTGATTCCCCATCTGCGTAGCGACGTTGTATTTCCGAGCGGCTTGCCACAGGAGGCGCGCTTCGCCGGCAGTGCGGGTAAGCGGCTTTTCAACGTACACGTGCTTTCCGGCCTGCATGCAGGTGAGCGCGCAGTAGGCGTGGTTGTGGTCCGGCGTGCCGACGACGACCGCGTCGATTTCCTTTCCTTGCTTGTCCAGCATCTGGCGGAAATCCTTGTAGCGGGCCGCGTTGGGGAAGCGCTCGAAAGATTCGTGGCCGCGCACCCAGTCAACATCCGCCAGCGCCACTACGTTCTCTACACCGGCCTGCGCCTCTTTCAGGTCGGCCGCTGGCTGCCCGCCCGCTCCGATGGCTGCCAGGTTCAGCTTCTCGTTCGGTGATTTGTACCCTAAGGCGCGCAGAGACGGGGTGCTGCCGAATCCGCCCGCGGGAATGGCGCCCGCCAGCAGGCTGCCATAGAAGAAGTGGCGTCTTGAGAATCGATAGCCGGACATGTACAAAAGGCTATCGCAAATTTGCCCACGTAGGGAAGACTGCAGTTCGCTGGTTCGTCCTCACCGATGCGCCTCCTCCTGCGTGCAGCAGGCGAGCAGGAGGAGTTTCGCCGCGTGTTCGCCTTTAGAGCCCAGGGCAGGCTTGCCCTCCGTTCCCATGTCCAAAATAGTTTACTTTTTGGGACATGGCTTCTCTCCGGAAGCCGCGCCTAAGTATCCGAAGCGAAAAACTGGCGAATGTCCTCCTGCTCGCCTGCTGCTACCAGGAGGTCTCGGTACGCCAGGTGTGATCGGGCAGGCCTAAGGCTCATGGAGCGCCGGTCACAGCGGAAGCGCTCTTTTTGTGGGACAACAAAACGGGACGATGGAAGCATATGCCCACAGGCCATCGGGCGCAGTTCCAAAACCTACCCGTTTTGAAACATTCCCCGTACTGCTCAAATAACCGTTCTGAACAGTAGGACGGCTACAAGTCCCGTTTTGGCCGAAGCTTTGGCAGGGAGCAGCGGGGCCAGTTTCAACTGTATTTCAACTCGCTGCCTGCGCGGGGTTCAAACAGCGCGCCTGCGGCAGATTTCGCGCGATGTCGGTCATCGCGCGGGCGGCATTTTGCCGACTGCGAGTCAAGCGCAATCCGCGTCGCGAATGGCGCTTAATTACGATATCTAGATTAGCTCTGGAGCTTACGTAGCCTATTCAAGAGTCAGTATCCTTCTACGAGGGCGGGCAACAGGGGTGTGCCGGCGCCCCTGAGCTTGTGAGTCAGGAGATCGACTTGGATTCCAATCCAATAACCGGGTTGCGCGTACTTATGGACGAGCTTGATGGCTTGGCCCCGAGCCACCACGCCATCGATCACGGACTGTGGAAACTCGCCCTGGCCGATCGCTTCCTTTTCATATTCAGGTTTACCGGGTGCGTTCGCCATCACCCCGCGGAATGGCCCTTGCGTGTTTGGCTGGTTTACGGCGGTCTGGGGGTCCATGCCAAAGTCTAGGATATTGATGAGGTTCTCAAGAGTGACGTTGTGCAATCCCGAGCCGATCGCGACCGAGGCAAGCACAGGCTTTCCCCCTTTCAGAACGATCAAGGGGTTGGTTGACTCGGGTAGGCGCATACCGGGTCCCGCATCAAGGATCGGATGCTGTTGAAAGACGGCGGAGTCCGGAATGGAGATTCCGTCAACGAAGATACCTGTCGCCCCCCACAGAATTCCGTTGATGGAATGGAGAATGCATGCGACATTGCCCTGTTCATCGACGGCCACGATGCCGGCCGAGTGATAGGGGCTGGGATCTTCTGCCGGTGGTGGTACCATTTTGCGCTGGATGCCAGCCCAGAAGCGTTCGGCAGCCTTGCGGGTTAGGAGCGATTCCAGCGACGGCTCCACTTCGGGGAACCATTCCTGGCGTGTGCTGGGGGACGCACTGGCAAACGCTTGGGTGGTTCTCTCGATCTGGATCAGGTTATAGAGAGCCTCCGCGGAGGTTGTGTAATGGTCAGATTTCTTGAGACCTGCGACCTCCGCTAGCCCGAGTCCTCCGAGGGTTATGAATCCGCCGGTGTTCGGCGGACCCAATAGTACCACCTGGTAATCCGCATAAGAGGCCTGGAGAGGCTCGGTCCACAAGGGGCGATAGGCGGCTAGGTCTTCGAGCGTAATTTTCCCGCCTTCGCGCTGGGCGATGTCAACGAAATGATGTGCCCACTCCCCTTTGTAAATATAGGTGGAACCCTGAGCGGCGATCTTCTTAAGGGTTGCGGCCAATTCCAGTTGGCGGAAAAGATCGCCTGTTTTGTAAAGCTCCCCGTCCGGCTTAGTGAAGATGCGCTTCGTTTCCGGTAGGCGAGTGACGAATGTTTTTTGCGAGGAGATCCACGCGTTCACGGTGGGGCTCACCACGACGCCATTCTCTGCGATCCATATGGCGGGGCCGAACAGCATGGAAAAGGGCAGCCGGCCGAAGCGATCGTGCAATGCCTGCACGCCGGCCATGTAGCCAGGAACCAGAACTGTCCGGCCGCTGTGTTCTCCAATTCCCGGAATGCTGAGCGGGTCCTTTTCGTTTTGGACGGTGTTGTAGCTTGCATTGAGCGTGTGCACCTTGCCCGTCGCAGCATCGTAGTACACGACCGTCATGATCCCGGCGTAGCTTACGGCGGCGCCAGCGGTGAGGGCGATCTGCGCCAGTGAGGTCGTCAGGGCAGCATCGGCAGCATTGCCTCCGTGCCTTAGAACGTCTAGCCCTGCGTGGATAGCGAGCGGTTCCGAAGTCCCCGCGATCATGGCCTTCGAAGCTACTGCTGATCTTTCAGGCTCGATACGCTTTCTGGCCTCTGAATCGAATCCATTTTGCATCGCTATATAGTGATTCAGCTCATCCTTCGGCCACCGATCGGGTCCAAATTTGGTATATGGGTGTGACTTTCTGATCAAGTTTGGGGCCTGAACATTCGCTTCTACGCGTATGCGGGATGTCGTCGCTGGCTGGCCTAACAGCAAGCCCTCAATCTTTCCGTCCGGCGACCGGATCGTAACTTCCTGATGTGGTGCGGTTGTCGCTACGAAGAACATCGTACAGTGCCCATCGTTGTCCGTCGCAACCCAAGGATGCTCGGAATACGTTGGCTGCGTGTAGAAAGCCCCGCTATCTAACGTCATATAGAACACTCGTTGCCCTTGTTGGTTCAGCCAATAGATTTTCGATGCGTTCGACCGCTGATTGGTGATGCGGATATCAACAGTTTGCGTGGCGACATTTGGTGAACGGGCAGTTGCTTCCTCCACGCACGTTGGTGACGACGCACCAACTTGCGTATTCGGCTGGGCGTTCCGTTCGGCCTTAACCTTCCTGGTTTCTAGGGTCCTTGCGAAGAAGTTGTCAGCAGCCTCTATGTCTGCCCTGTAAGCTTCCGGTGAATCTTCCAGATCGGCCTTCTGGCGGTAGAGGAGATTCTCGTACGCCATGGCGTCATCGTACTCGGGATCGATCTGCAGGGATCTGTCGAGGTACTTAATGCCCGCGTCGACAATAGGCCCGTTCTTCGCGGCCACCTCCGTGCGCACCTTCTTGTCCTTCAGCGGGCCCGGATCTTCCGGCTTCATTCCCAGTTTGGCCCTGGCCTCCCCATCCGAAACGAACGCCTTGGTCCAGGCAATTACGCCCAGCGTATAATAGGCTTCCTTGGATTTCGGGTTGAGGGAAATCAGCTTCAGGTTCCACTCGTTGGCGTCGTCCAGTTTCTTCTCGTTAAACAGCAGCGAGGCGATGGAGGCGACGGCCAACTCGTTCTTGGGGTCCTGGGCCAGGACCTTCTGAAACTGATCGTAGGCCGCCGTGGCCATCTGCATGTTCTCCGGCGATTCCGCGCCTGGAATGTATTGCTGCATGTAGGCAAACGCCAGATATAATTGCGCCGTATCCAAGGTCGGATCTAGCTCGACGGCTGTCTTGAAGCACTCCACCGCCGCGGGATACAGCGCGCTCTTAAACGCTTGGACGCCCTTGTTTAATTGGACGCGTGCCTGGGAGCGAGCCTCCGTCTGCGGCGAATTGGGCAGTGGACCGGATGCCTCCGCTTTATCGCTGATCCGCGGCGCCTTCTGGTCGCGCCCGCCCTGATGCAAAACCAATGCCGTCACCGCGCCGCTGGCATCCTTCACGAACTCGATTTGCGCGTCCACCACCTTCAGGAAGAACATCGTCTCCGATTCCGGAAAAATCGGGAACGTCGGCTGCTCGCCCAGCTTCTCCGAGAGCTGAGTTCCTTCCAACGTGATCAGCATGTCAGCGCCAGCCATTAATTCATACGTCCCGACGTAACGCGCCAGCACCTTTTGATCTACGGTGCCTTTCCATTCAGCTATCTCGCGGGGCGCGAAGTCGGGCCACTTGTACTCATATGCGATGGTACCCAGAATCTCCGTCGCCAAAGCCCCGCCGGAATCACCGTTGGTCATGATCACCGCGCCGTCACCGTTGTTATAGGCCACAAGGTTGCACTTAAAGCCCTCGTTGGCCCCGCCATGCGTGAAGTACGGATGCTCGGCACTGCCGCCAGTTCCAACTCCGAGTCCCCAGCCATTCATTCCCGGCTTCAACATCTCCCGCGCCATCGCTGCTGAAAGCACCGCACCAGATTTCCCTGCAAGGGCTTTCTGAACCTCCATCGCGTACCGTGCGAGGTCGGAAGGAGTTGTCCAAAGGCCGGCAGGCGCCATTTCCGGGTAAACGTGCGGACCGCCTGGGACCGCCTGGCCATCCTGCCGATAGGGCATCGCCGCTTCGGCCATCCGACTCTGGGGCAGAGGCTGCTCGTACGTGCTGCGAGTCATCCCCATAGGCCCGAGAACGATGTCATGCATCAGCTTGGGGAATGGCTGGCCGGTCACATCCTCAAGAAGGAGTTGCGTGACCACAAACCCGCCTCCGGAATAGCGCCAATTGGTTCCCGGTATCGTGTCGACGAGGATTGCAGGAGTGTTCGCCGGCTTCTCCCCATTCAGCACCTGCACCAGAGTCGGCAGCGCGGAGTCGAAAGCGTAACCAGGGAAGCCGTGCACCGTCATCCCAGCCGTGTGAGTGAGCAGTTCGCGGAGCGTGACCTTTGTCCTTTCGGTAAATGTGTTGGCCGGCACTTTCCACGTTTTCAAATACTGATTCACGTCCGCATCGAGATTCAGCTTTCCCGATTCTGCCCGGCGCAAAACGGCAACAGCCGTTACGGGCTTGCTGATCGATGCCGCCTGGAACAACGTATCCGGAGTCACCGCCGGCCCCCCGACACGGGTTACTCCGAACCCGCGAGCCCATTCGATTTTTCCGTCATGGATTACGGCGACACTTACACCGGGAACGTGTAGCGCCGCCATTCGATCAGCGAGTTTGGTGGTAGCCGGTGGCTTTCCTTTAGTGATGACGGGCGGAAGAATCGCGTTTTGAATCTTCTGGATTCGCTGTTCGAGTTCAACAGGTACCTGGGCAGTCAACAAACCCAGGCTGATTGTGGAGAGAATCCCGGAAGCTCTCAAATGAAATGGCAGGCGGTGGCGTAGCAAACCCGAGAAACACATAGGCGAACGCTCCTTCAGGCTGGTTTCATGGTGAGTCTATCACAAAATCTTCTTCGACGGGAAGAATCGGTCCGGCCATGTTATAACTCTGCGCTTGGAGGAAGGCTGTACCGAACATTGCAGGATCGAACACGTTGTCGACCGGGGTTCGAGCCCTCCTGNNCCCCAAAAGTTCACCTTCTGGGGCACGACTCTACCTGCCGAGGGGGACATTTTGGGTCAGGTCCGCGCCGGGTCCGCTCGCGGACGCCCCAAACGGTTAATGCGTCGCGGACTTGCACGTCCCTATCTGGGGAAATGGTTCGGTTGATTCGACCGGCCAGATCCAACTCCTGAGCGAGGTGGTGAATCGCGGTTGCGCCAGACGGACATCCGGAAGGACCACCCTGCGGTGGAAGGTTCGGGCGGGCGGCGTTGGCGTTGGCGCAGCCTGACGCCGCCTTGTAATGCCCGAGTGCGCCATTACGGCTTGATCTGGAAAACCCGCGTAACGGGTGTGGCGGCCGCATAGGTGGCATTGCCGGGCTGCGTTGCTTTGATATCGCATTGGCCCACCGCCACCAGCGTTACCGTGTTGCCGGAGACGGTGCAAGTCGCCGTGGTAAGAGACGCGAAGCTCACCGCGAGCCCCGACGACGCCGTCGCCGTGACCGTGATCGGCGAAGCGCCGATCTTTTGGTTGGGCAACGGAGCAAACGTAATGGTCTGCGCTTCCTTGGTCACTTGGAAGGCCTGCTTAACCGCTGCGGCGGCCGCATACTTGGCGTTTCCGGGCTGAGTTGCCCAAATGATGCATCGGCCCACGGCAACCAGTGTCACGGTATCGCCGGAAACGGTGCAAATCGGCGTGGTCGTGGACGTGAATCTGACTCTGAGCCCCGACGAGGCTGTCGCCGTGATTGCGAAAGGCGCAGTGCCAAACGGCTGGTTCGCTAACGGGGCAAACGTGATGGTCTGCGCCAACTTCGTGACCTGGAAGCTTTGCGTAACAGGCGCGGCGGGTGCATAGTTCGCGTTGCCGGCCTGAGAGGCCACGATGCTACATGTCCCCGCCGCGACCAGAGTAGCGGTTGTACCCGACACCGTGCAGACTAAAGGCGTGGAAGACGCGAAGCTCACCGGCAGGCCGGATGTGGCCGACGCGGTCAGCGGCAACGTAGTATTCACCGTCTGCGATGGAATAGAGGCAAAGGTGATCGCCTGCCCCTGTAGAAGCGTGCCGCAAACATCCACCGTGTCCTGGCCCGGGCAGGTCGCGCCGTTTGTATAGGGTGCAGGCGAGCTGCCGATCCCGGGAGATCCGGCATCCGCCGCGATATTAGCGGCGCCTGATCCCGCGCCGAATGTCGAGCCATTGTTGCTGGCGGTTGCTCCACTATAGATAAACAGCGCCCCGCCCTTGCCTTGGCCGTTGTTCTGGCTCGTATATCCGCCAATTCCCCCCACGGCGGAGTTATTGAGGAACTGATCGTTTTCGAGCGTCAAAGTTCCGGCATACTCGAAGATCGCGCCGCCGAAGCCCGCGCCGCCACCGCCCACGGGCCCAGTGGAGTTGTCGCCTTGAAAGCCGCTGGCGCCCCCAAATCCGCCGGTGCCTGGCACAACGGAGACAATGTTGGGACTCGGGGCGAAACCACCGCCGCCACCACCGCCAAAACCACCGGCGCCGCTGGTGAAGGTTTGGCCGGTAATCGCAGCCGCCCCCCCGCCACCAGCGAAGCCGCCGTTCCCGCCGTTGCCGTGAGATCCGCCCCCGCCGCCCGCGCCAGGACCACCAGCAACGCCGATTTGCGAATTGGCGCTGCCGCCAAGACCGAACAGATCGCCACCGCTTCCGCCGAGCCCTTGGTACTGGTTGGTCAAATTGCCTGGACTTCCTCCAAATCCAGCGCCGCCGTTGCTGAACTGGGAAGAGTTACTTGCAGTGCCACCCACCGCCTCATTCCCGGAAAATGTCACGCCGGAAACCGTGACCGAGCCGCCATTCATGAAGATGGCTCCGCCCATACCCGCCGCGGCGCCGCCGGGACCGCTGGTGAAACCCTGCCCCAGGCCGTTCTGCAAAGTCAGATCGTTGATCGCAACCGTCCCGGCGCCGATGAAGAACAACCGCGTTGTCTTTCCGCCGTCAATGGCGAGGCTCGCCGCGCCGGGGCCGTTGATCGTCAGGCTGTCGTCAATCCGCAAGCGGCTGCCCAGCGTAATGGCGCCCGTCAAGTGAGTCAGATCGATGGTCGAGCCCCCGCACGCGTTGTTCACCGCGTAGCGCAAGCTACCCGGATCCGTGGCGCTGTCGCTGGTATCGCCCACGATAACCGTCTGGTTCGCCGGGTTCATGCACTCAACGGTCGTCACGTTGGTCGTGGCCGTGGTGACGCCGTCGTACGCCGTGACGGTGAAGGTTCCCGGCGTGCCGTTGGCAGTCAACTGCGGCGAGGTGCCGTAACCCTGCGCGTCGGTGTTAACGGTGACCTTAGCGGCTCCGTTAAATGATCCACTCGCGCCGCCGTTGGGGAGCACCGTATAGACGATCGTTCCCGAAGTAGCGCCCGCCGTCGCCTGCACCATAAAAGGCTGTGGCAGGGTACGCGTCGCCACGCCCGTCTGGTTGCCGCCGTACGCGAAGCCTTCAACGACGTTGGTGAGAACGAACGTTTGCGAATTCAGACCCGCGGCGCTGGCTACCACCGCAAAAGGCACCCACCGAGCCGTTGGCGGTCAGCGCCGGCGCTACCGCTGTGCCGTCAGAGCCCGTGATAACGGAGGCCTGCGTGGCGCTCCCGGCAAATGTCCCAGATGCGCTGCCCCCTCCGGGGTTGATGGTAAACGTAACCTGCACGCCCGGCGCCGGGTTCGCATTCTGGTCCAGGACGAGTACCGTAAGATTGGTCCCGAAAACGGAATTGAGCGGGGCGCTTTGATTGTTGCCCGCCACAATGTTCATCCGCGTATAGTTGGTTAGATTGAACGACACGCTGGTGGTGGATCCGGCACTCAGTGGACTGGCTGAGGCGTATGCCGCGAAAATTCCGGCAGTGCCGTTGGCCGTCAGAACCGGCGCCGTCGCCGCACCATCCGCGCCAGTAGGAACGTTCACGCTGCTGCCCACACCGCTGAAGCTGCCGGACGCGCCGACGCCGGGCACAGAAAAGTTTACCGTAACGCCCGGTACCGGATTGCCATTCTGGTCATAGACGATCGCTTTAAGATTAGTCGGGAAGGGCTGATTGACCAAGGCGCCCTGATTATTTCCCGCGACGACACTGATCCCTTGCGTCACGGCCGTGAGGTTGAACGTCTGGGAAAGACTGGTCCCAACCACGGTGGCGGTTATGGTTAGAGGTCCGACCGCCGCGGGTGTCAGCGGCACGGCTGTAGCCAAGCCGTTGGAATCCGTGGTGGCGGTGTAAGCCGAGCTGCGCTGAGCGCCGAATGTGGCGACGCCATTGGAGACAAATTGCACCTGCACCCCGGGAACCGGAGTGTTGAACTGGCTGTAGACACTAACCTGCAAATTAGTTGGAAATGGCTGACCGGAGGCACCGAACTGATTGTTTCCCGCGGTGATGGTGATCGTTTGCGGAATCAGCAGAGCGGCTTGGGTTACGGTTATCGGCACGCCGAACGCGGTTCGGGGCGTGGCCGTGTTCGCAGTGAACGAGAATTGCACGACGCCATTGGCGGCACTGGCGATGGTGAGCCACGAAGGATCGCTGCTGACCGGCGCATATACGCCTGTCAGATTCTGGGAGGCCGGTACCACTTGAATCGAATCGGAACCGGCCGCATAGCCTTCCATAAACGGGCCCGGAGAAACGTAGGCGCACAGCAATTCCTGGATGGCAGTGGCAAAGTACTCGGAGAGGTAGAGGTTGCCGACTGTGTCCACCGCAGTATAGAAACCATCCGATACATTTGAGGCTAAGGTGCTGACTAGCTGCGACGAATAGCTATATTTCTTGATAATGCTAATGTGATTGTTACTGTTACTGTCGTCGAGGAAATACACATTGTCGCCGCCGTCCACCGAGACTCCATAAACACCGCCCGGTGCGGTAGCGAGAGTTATCTGGGTACCGGATGCTGTATATTCGCCGATAATGCCTAGGCTTGTATCCGCAACGAACAAATCTCCCAAAGGATCCACCGCGACTTTCCACGGCGAATCCAGTGCCCCACGACCTGTATGGCGTCTGTCGAAACGTTCAAATCGTACACAGCATTGCACGGCTCGGGATTGCAATACGATTCATCCGCAACGTACAGATTCTGGCCTGCCGCATCTACCGAGATACCGCGCGGGGACACCGCCCCACCCGAGTACAAGGTAGTGAGCTGCTGGCTGCTCGACTGCCGCTCCTGAAGATAACTTATGTTTTGGTTAAATCCGCCGATAAACACGTCGCCCGCCGCGTCCAGCGAAACATCCAATGGCGTGTAAGGAAGACTAGCCACTGTGCTCAATTGCTGCGTGGATGCTGTCCACATCGCTACGCTCTCGCTGCCCTGGTCGGCTATGTACAAGTTACCCTGGCTGTCCACTGCAAGCCCACCGGGGGTGGTCAGTCCTGAGGAGACCACCGTCACTAGCCCGGCTGGCACTAGAGAGCTGCCTGCCTGGGTCACGGTAAGAGTCGTGTTGCCAACGTTCACGTACCCCGTGCGCGTCGCACCGGAATTGGCGTCGTAAGTGAACGTCATCACGCCGTTGCCGCCTCCGCTGCCGGTGGTGTGCAGCCAGGATGCGGTGGGCGCGGCGCTCCAGCTTCCGCCGGTCAGGACGATGGACGAATCGCTGCCCGCCGCGGGACCTTCCAGCAGCGAGGTGGTCACCAAGGTCACTGAGCCTTGATCGGCTGGAGTCGCATTCGCTGCCAATCGGCCTTGCATGCGCGCTGCGGCCGCGGACGCAGCGCTTACTCCCGCCCCGTGAACCTTCCCCTGGGCACCCAGCGCAACGGCTTGCAGACGGTTACCCGCGATACTCGATTGGATGACTTTGCCCTCTGCATCCAGTTGCGCGATGAAACCATCTTCAAGGCCCTGCAGCGAGTCCCCCGCGCCCAAACCGGGAAAATCCGAGGAGGCGGTGTAGCCCACCAAAACTAATCCCCCATCGGGGCGCACCGCTATCGCTGAGCCGCCATCTGTCCCGCTCCCGCCCACGTGGACCGACCACTCCGCCGAGACCCCGTTCGCCTCCATCTTCGTCACGAAGGCGTCGCTCGGTCCGTTCAGTGCGTCCCGCGCCGCCGGGAGAATCGAAGAGGTAGTGGAGCCGGTCAGGAAAATAGCGCCCGAAGAACTCAGCGCAATGCCAGAGATGGCAGTGCCGCGGCCAAGATCAAACGCGGCCAGAGGCCTACCCTCCGGCGAGTAGGTGGCTAGATAGGAACCCTGCGCCAGCAATACGGTTCCGTCCGGTCGAACAGCCAGCGCCGCCGCCGGAATCTCCAGCGGGACCGTATAGATCTGGTTGAGCGTGGAGTCCAGCTTTTCAAGGAAGCCGTCTCCACCCACATACACGGCTCCCGCCGCATCCAAGCCGATGCCGCGCGCCGCGCTGCCCAAGTTCAGCCAACCTGCGCGCTCGCCCTGGGCGTTGACGCGCGCGACAAACCCGCCGCCGCCGAGCGTGCCCGCCGCATAGAGAGTTCCGTTCCGCCCGGGCGCCAAGGCGAGGACTGCGTCGTCGTCACTTCCCCCAAGTGCGAGCTGCCATCCGCCGGTTTTCGCGACCGAGGGACCAGCGCCGCCGATATACACGTTGCCGCCAAGGTCGACCGCGACGGCATGACCGGTTGTAATCGTGGCCGCCTCCTGCGTAAAGGCCGGAAGCGCGAGGACCAACATCGATACGACGAGAAGGGTTTTGCTTGAGAATTTCATTTGTCTCTCCGATTTCTGAATTGGGCTGTAAGCGGAAAATGTGCCTTCATAAAGACAGGGCGAGAAAACCGCGCTTCGACGATCACGGAGCCGCGAGAAGAAAGGGTTCGGCCCGCGCGGGGGGCGAGGGCAACTGAACGAAAGCAAACGTAAAAGGCGGGAAATACGCGCGGCGGCGATCACCGAAGGGTTAAAATATTTGAATCGTGGATGCGCAGCCGTCGTCGGTCGATTTGACCCGCATGCTCCAGGCCTGGAAAGACGGGGATGCTTCCGTGCTGGAGCGCCTGACGCCGGTCGTATATGCGGAGCTGCACCGCATTGCGCGGCGTAATCTGGCGCGCGAACGCGAGGGGCATTTGTTGCAGCCCACCGCCCTGGTGAACGAAGCGTTCGTCAGATTGCTCGGCGAGGCGCCGGTCGAATGGGCCAGCCGTGCGCATTTTTTTGGGTTCTCGGCGCGTCTGATGCGGCAGATTCTGATTGATTTCGCCCGCGCTCAGGATACGGAAAAGCGCGGACGCCGCAGCCCCCACCTGGGCCTTTCCGCCGCTGGCGATGTCCCCGCCGGCCTATCCGATCCGGTCGACCTGATCGATTTGGATCGCGCGCTCAACGATCTGGCGCAACTCGACGCGCGCCAGGCCCAGATGGTGGAATTACGGTATTTCGGCGGTTTGGAGAACGCCGAGATCGCCGCCGTTCTGGGCATCTCCGAACCGACCGTGGTGCGCGACTGGCGCGTGGCGCGCGCCTGGCTCTATGACCGGCTGCAATCGGCGAAGGAGCGCGGCGCCTCGGCGCCGTGTGCACGCCACATGACTCCGGAATTGTACCGGCAGGCTGGCGCGCTATTCGACCGGCTGCGCGATCTTCCCGATAAGGACCTAAGGCCCACGCTGGATGCCGCCTGCGCCGGCAATGCGGAATTGCGCGCGCAGGTGATGCGGTTGATCGAGGCGGATCGAAACGCCGGCAGCGGCGGTTTTCTGGAAGGCCGCGCAGTGGAAGATGCGGCCCTGCTGCTCACGCGGGAAACTCCCGCGCTGCCCGCCGCCGGAACGGTGATCGGAAACTACCGGTTGGTTGCGCAGATTGGAGCGGGCGGGATGGGCGTGGTCTACGAAGGACAGGACCTGCGCCTGGATCGCCGCGTGGCGGTCAAGATCCTGCCATTGACCTTCGCCGCGGAAGCCGCGGAGCGAATCCGGCGCTTCCAACGCGAGGCGCGTGCCGCGTCCACGCTGAATCATCCCAACATCGTCTCCATCTTCGACGCGGATTTCGACCAAGGCCATCACTACATCGCGATGGAGTTCGTCGAGGGCAAGACGCTGCGCCAATTGGCCGGCGCGCAAACGCCGCCGCTCGATAGCCAGACCATTCTCGATTGGGTCGGCCAGACTGCCTCGGCGTTGAGCGCAGCCCACCAGGCGGGCATTGTGCATCGCGACATCAAGCCCGAAAACATTATGGTGCGGCCCGACGGCTTCGTCAAAGTACTGGACTTCGGACTGGCCAAGCTACGCGAGACTACGAGCAGCGCGGCGGGCGCATCGGACTTGCGAACGCGCCCCGGCAATCTCGCGGGCACCATTCAGTATCTTTCTCCGGAACAGATCCAGGGAGAGCCGGCGGGTCCGCGCAGCGACCTTTTCAGCCTGGGTGTGGTGGCCTATGAACTGGCCACCCGTGTGCGTCCCTTCGATGGGCCCACGGATGGCGCGGTTTTCAATGCCATCCTGCACCACAACCCCCCGCCGCCGTCTGCCGTGCGGCCATCGCTCGGCACGGAACTCGACGGCCTGATCATGCGGGCGCTCGAAAGAGATCCGGAGCTTCGCTTCCAAACCGCGGGCGACCTGCGCAGCTCCTGCCGGCGGCTGACCCGCGACTATATCGCGAAGTCTCTCGAAAGGGACCGCGAGACCAGCCAGCAACATCTCTCGGCGTCTGCCGCAACGGCCATCCCGGCGCAACCCGCCCGGAGGGGCCGGCGCTGGTTGATCGCGGCCGTGTCCGTGGTTGCGGTTGCGGCGGGATTTGCCGCCTTCTGGTTGACGCGCCCGCTGCCGGCGCCGCGCGTAACGCGTATCGTGCAGCTCACTACCGATGGCCAGACCAAGCAGCGGATGGTCAACGATGGCACCAGGCTGTTCTACGCGGCCGGGAACCGGGACTCCGACATGAAAATGTTCCAAGTCAGCCTCAAGGGTGGAGATCCGCTGCCGATGCCCCAGCTCACTGGGATGCTGCCACTCGACATTTCACCGGATCACTCGGAGATCCTGCTGGGGCAGATTTTAAGGGGTGCCATCAACGAGGGCACCACCGATGGCCCTTTTCCGATCTGGATGGCGGACACGTTGGGGAACGCGCCTCGGCGCATAGGCGACCTCTCCGCCCAGGAAGTACGCTGGTCGGCCGCAGGGGACAAGATTTTGTATTCGAACGGGCCGGATTTGCGGATTGCGCGCAGTGACGGCTCGCAGTCACGCACTGTGGCGACGGTGAAGGGCATCATACATTACCCACAATGGTCTCCCGACGGCCGCTCCATTCGCTTCACATTGGAGACGGGGAATTCCCCGATGTTGTGGGAAGTGGCGCTGGACGGCACTCATCTGCATGCGCTTTTTCCCGAATGGGCGGACCATGCACCCGAATCGGGCGCCTGGACGCCGGACGGGAAGTATTTCGTATTCACGGCCGGGCAAGGCGGCACTCGCGATCTTTGGGCGGTTCGCCAGACGACGCGCCTGTTTGAGACAGCAGCTCCGATTCCGGTACGGCTCACCACGGGCCCCATGATAGCGGATCTCCCGCAGGCCAGCGCGGACGGCCATCGCATATTCTTCAATGGCTTACTCAACAACGGCGAGTTGGTTCGTTACGATCGGAAGTCGGACCAATGGACTCCCTACTTAGGGGGGATGGCGGCCATGCAGCTCGACTTTTCGCGCGACGGAAAGTGGATCGCATACGCGCGTTGTCCGGAGGGTTCCATTTGGCGGATGGCCTTGGACGGGAGCGACCGGCGGCAACTGACCGCGCCTCCGCTTTTCGGCCTGAACCCGCGCTGGTCGCCGGATGGCACGCAGATCACGTTTTTCGGGGGCCTTCGCGGAGAGCCGAGCCGGCTCTATACAGTGCCCGCCACTGGCGGCGCGCTCCGGCAGTTGACCCACGGCGAGGCCGGANNTGGTCGCCGGACGGGCGCTACGTCGCCGCCATGGGATTTCCAAACAGGCTTTGGCTCTATAATGTGGAAACGCAGGCTCGCACGCAATTGACTACCATTGGCGCAGGCTGGCCGAGTTGGTCGCGGGACAGCGAATATGTCTACTTCCATGACAATCCGGGCACCGACTGGTGCCGTGTGCGGATCAAAGACCGGAAAATCGAGCGCGTGGCGAGTCTGACCCGGCTGAAAATGGCGGGTCCGGGGCTGGAGTGGATTGGATTGACTCCGGACGGTTCGACGATTTCCACGCGGGATGCGGGCGGCACCGAGATTTACGCGCTCGATTGGGAAACGCCCTGAGGAAGGCACTCTCGGGAAATCTTAATTCAGTGATTTTATTGGTGCGGATGAGNNCTTGCGAGAACTAGAACCTGAAAGTACTTGACAGGGTTTCGTCGGGTTACCCGGGATCGCATCATGTTGATTTTTCACGAAATCGGTTGCCCTTGAGTTTCCCCGATTCTCACCAACACCGTTGCAAAACGTGAGCTTTCGGTAATTAACCGGCCA
>PKYZ01000644.1 GCA_003132865.1 Bryobacterales bacterium | reverse complement strand
TCTGGTATTCGCGGTCGGTGAGGGTCTGCGCCGGGGCCACCGTGATGGAATCGCCCGTATGCACGCCCATGGGATCGAAATTCTCGATGGAGCAGACGATGATGACGTTGTCGGCCAAGTCGCGCATCACCTCCAGCTCGAATTCCTTCCAGCCCAGCACGCTCTCTTCGATCAGCACCTCGTGCACCGGCGAAAGCGCTAGGCCGCGCTCGATGATTTCGGTCAGGTCTTCGCGGTTGTAGGCGATGCCGCCGCCGGTG
The DNA here is from genome assembly GCA_003132865.1 of Bryobacterales bacterium. Next base: position 2,792 of record PKYZ01000644.1, on the reverse strand, counting down.
CCCCCCAGCGTGAAGCTGGGCCGCAGGATGCAGGGGTATCCGATGCGCTCGGCGAATGCCAGGGCCTCCGCCTCGCTTTTCACCAGCTTCGAATACGGCGTCTCCAGGCCGATCTGGCGCATGGCGTCTTTGAACAGCAGGCGGTCTTCGGCCTTCTTGATGGCATCGATTTTGGCGCCGATCAGTTCCACGCCGTAGTGATCCAGCACGCCCGCTTCGGCTAGTTCCATGGAGAGATTCAGGCCGGTCTGCCCGCCCACAGTCGATAGCAGAGCGTCGGGCCGCTCTTTGCGGATGATCTCTTCCACATAGGGCCGCGTGAGAGGCTCGATGTAAGTGCGGTCCGCCAGGTCCGGATCCGTCATGATGGTGGCGGGGTTCGAATTCACCAACACCACTTCGTAACCGTCGCTGCGCAGCGCTTTGGCCGCCTGCGTCCCCGAGTAATCGAACTCGCAGGCCTGCCCGATTACGATGGGGCCCGAGCCGATGATCAGGATGCGGTGCAGATCGTTTCGCCGGGGCATCGGTTAGCGCTCACCCGCCATCAGTTTCACGAAATCGTCGAACAGGTAATGTGAGTCGTGCGGCCCCGGCGCGGCCTCCGGGTGATATTGCACGCAGAACACCGGATGGCTGCGATGGCGGAAGCCCTCCAGCGTTTGGTCGTTGAGGTTCATGTGGGTGATCTCGACTTCGTTCGTGTTCAGCGAATCCGGGTCCACGGCGAAACCGTGATTGTGCGAGGTGATCTCGACCTTGTTCGTCACCTTGTTGATGACCGGATGATTGGCGCCGCGATGGCCGAATTTCAACTTGTAAGTGCGACCGCCCACGGCCAGGCCCAGGATCTGGTGACCCAGGCAGATGCCGAAGATGGGCGTCTTGCCGATCAGCCTGCGCACGTTGCTCACCTGCGTTTGGAGCGGCTCGGGATCGCCCGGACCGTTGGAGAGAAACACGCCATCGGGCTTCAGCGCCAGGACGTCGTCGGCCGAAGTCAGCGCCGGGACCACCGTGACGCGGCAGCCCACTTGCACCAGTCGGCGCAGGATGTTCTGCTTGATGCCGAAGTCGTAGGCCACTACGTGGAAGCGCGGCGCGGCCGGAGGCGGCACCAACTCGGAAGGCGAGCACGGCTCGACCGGCTTGTCCCACGCGTAAGGCTCGGCGGTGGATACGCGGCTCGCCAGATCGAGCCCCGCCATCGTCGGGATCTGCCGGGCCTTTTCGACCAGCCTGGCGCCGTCCATTTCCACGGCGGAAAGCACGCCGCGCATCACGCCGCGAGTGCGCAGATGCCGCACTAGCGCGCGCGTATCCAGCTCGGAGACCACAGGGATGCCGTGCTTGCTCAGAAATTCGCGGGCTTGCTCGTCGGAGCGCCAATTGCTGGTGATGCTGGAAAACTCGCGCACCACCAAGCCTTCGATGTAGGGGCGCGCGGATTCGCTGTCCGCGGAGTTGGTCCCGTAATTCCCGATCTGCGGATTGGTCAGAATGACGATCTGCCCGGCATAGGACGGATCGGTGAAGATTTCCTGGTAGCCGGTGATGGCGGTATTGAACACGACCTCGCCGGATCGCTCAGCGGACGCACCAAAACTCCGGCCCTCGAAGACGCTGCCGTCTTCCAGGGCGAGGATGGCGGATGGCAACTCGATTGTCCTCCCGGGGATTGGATCAAGCCTATTTTAGCAGCGTCGCGCCCGCTGCTGGAGACTGGCCATTTCAGTGGGGCAGACCCCTGGGCGCGGTTTCGCCTGCCTTCTTTGACTCTCAGTGACTCCCGCCACGGACTGCTATGCTGGACCTGATATGACCGTGCTGATCTCTCTGCTCCGCGGGGTGAATCTTGGCGGCCACCGCAAGGTGAAGATGGACGAGTTGCGGGCGCTCTACGAGTCCATCGGATTCGAAGACGTGCAAACCTACATCAACTCCGGCAATGTCCTCTTCAGAACCGCGGGACGCGACCTCGTTCGCCTGCGCAAGCGGATCGAAGACGCCATCGAGAGTGCCTGCGGCTTCCGCTCCGATGTCATCCTCCGCACACCTTCCGACCTGAGAGGCGTGATTGTCCGAAACCCGTTCACCGCGCGGCCCGCCATGGATCCCAGTAAACTAGCCATCCACTTTCTGGCCGCCGACCCGAGCGCCGATGATCGGGAACAGGTCCTCGCCATCAACGCCGCCCCCGAGGAATTGCGCATCCACGGCCGCGAACTGTACATCTACTACCCCAATGGCATGGGGCGTCCGAAACTGTCGCTGCCTCTTGTGGAGAAGACGCTGCGGACCTCCGGCACCAGCCGCAATTGGAACACCGTGCGGAAGTTGCTGGAGATGGCCGAAAAGCTGGAATGAGGTGGCGCGCGCACTCGTGCGTGCCGTGTCGAGACTCGTNNCTCGTCTCGACACCCTGCTGGGGTAGGATGAGTCGCCGCTACCGGGCGTCGACAGTGCTATCCGTCTAACTCGTCGGCCGGCGCTGCCGTTTCACCAGCGCTTCATGCAACACGGACTTGATGTCGGTCTGGTGCGGCAAGCCCTTCGCCTCCGCCTGCTTGCGCGCCAGATCCAAGTCCGCTTCCGCCATGCGGATGGTGACGTTTTTTGAAGCGCGCGCCTCCCGCGCCAGGCGCTGCGCCGTGCCGCGGAGAGCCGTCCCATCCCTCATGGCTTGGATCAGGTTTCGCTCGACCATGTTTGGCCGATCTGCTTTGGTCGGCATCGTCACCGTCCTTTCATTCGCCAGCCACCGCGTGACTCCCGAAGAGGTCGAGCAGGTG
>PKYZ01000504.1 GCA_003132865.1 Bryobacterales bacterium | reverse complement strand
GAAAGATTGGCCGGTCAATCGGCAAGCGTGCGTAACAGCGGGCCGGCGCAGGGATATCTGGCTCACCTCACCTGGGCCGACGGTAGCCCGGTAGCACCATTGGTTTTGGCACCTCGGGGGGCATACTCTTGAACACGTACACTGCCAGTCCTGCAACACTGAGCGGCAAAACTTACCCTACCGGCCAGGTAACCATAAACGGTACGGTCTCACCGAGGCCATGCGGACCCGCTACACAGGCCTGCTTGCGGCCGCAGTATTCATGGCACGTTGTGCCGGCCAAGAAGCGGAGCGCTTTCCGGAATGGCAGCCGGCGCCGCTCGGCTGGGCGGAACTATGGGAAAGGTCTCCCAATATCGTAATCGGCGATCTCCAGAACGTCCGCCCGTTTGGCGTTCAGAAAGTTCACAGCCTGCCTTGGCCGGCCGAGTCGGTCAGGCGGATCTACTGGTGCGAAGGAGCATTCGTCACGCACTCAGTAATCCGAGGCGAGCACCCTTCGCCAGGGAAGAAGTTCTTATGGGGATCAGGCTTTCCGGGCTGTGTGCTGCGATCATACGAAAAAGCCTCCGTCCGGGACCGCCCCACCACTCAACTCTGGTTCATACGGCAGGAGAAGGAATACGTCCGCCCAGTGTCCGACATGGTTTTGCGCTACGTTTTCCGCGGAACGTGGGACGCACAGTCGAGCCTCAATTCTCAGGCCAGCTTTGCGTCGCTGCTACTCAGCCCGCGCGCCAATGGAGCGGCCGAGAAAGAATTTGCGGCGAGCTTTCTTGGCATGGCAGGCGAAGCGTGCTCGCTGCTCTCCAAGACCGACTGTACGAAACAGGTCGCACGTCTCGCAGCCCTGGGCGAATGCCGACCTTAGGGCGGCTGCGCGCCATTTCCTTGCCTACGAGTTCCGGGAGGAATGCAGCCCACAGCGGGCTCCGGGCAAGGAGCCGTAGCTCTGCGCGCCGCCCAACTCGGCACCGCCCCGCCAGCCCGCGATACACGCACAAAACCGTACAAGCCCACACAACCCCCAACCACCCGATCCCTACGCCGCCCCGCTCCCACTCGCCCCGGTTGTCGCCACTCCACTCACTCTGTTATGCTTCAGTTGTCGAATTCATACAAGCTAGCTACCCGGCCCCGCAGGCCGGGCCCCACGAAGAGGTTTCGCCATGTCAGGTCATTCGAAGTGGGCGACCATCAAGCACAANNNAACATCAAGAAGGCCATCATGCGCGGCACCGGCGAGTTGGAGGGAGGCCAGATCGACGAAGTCATGTTCGAAGGTTATGGGCCGGGCGGCGCAGCCGTGCTGGTCAAGGTTGCAACCGATAATCGCAACCGCACGGTCAGCGAAATCCGCCATTGCTTTTCCAAGAATGGCGGCAATCTCGGAGAGCTGGGCAGCGTAGCCTGGATGTTCGAGCGCAAGAGCCACGTTTTCGTGCCGCGCGACAAGGCCAGCGAAGAACAACTCATGAACATTGTGCTGGACGCCGGCGCCGACGACCTGCGCGATGACGGCGACCATTGGGAAGTCGTCTCGCCGCCCGAAGCTCACGAAGCCGTGACGGAGGCCCTCCATAAGGCCAAAATCCCCACGGAATCGGGCGAAGTCGCCATGCTTCCGAAAAACCTGGTGCATCTGGAGGGCAAGAACGCGGGCGCCATGCTGCGGCTCAGCGAGGCGCTTGAAGAACACGAGGACGTGCAGAACGTGTATTCCAACTTCGATATCGACGAAAAGGAGTTGGAGGCGTTGGCCCAATAAAGTGCTGGTGCTGGGGGTCGATTGCGGTACGCGGCGGACCGGCTATGGCGTCATTGAATCCGACGGCGGCGGCCACAAGCTGATCGCCTCCGGCGTGATCGCGACCAACGTCCGGGATCCGTTCGAGGTGCGCCTCCATGAAATTGCGCGCGGGCTGCGCGAGGTGATCCGGCGGCATGCCCCCGCGGCCGCCGCCGTCGAGCAGGTGTTTTACGCGGCCAACGTCAGGACCGCTTTGAAATTGGCGCACGTGCGCGGGGTCGCCCTGCTGGCCATCGCGGAGGCCGGGTTGGAATTGGGCGAATATTCGCCGCTGGAAATCAAGATCAGCGTGGTGGGCTATGGGCAGGCGGGCAAACGGCAGGTCCAGGTGATGGTGCAGTCTCTGCTCGGGTTGGATTCCATGATCGAATCCGAGGATGCCTGCGATGCGCTGGCGGTGGCCATTTGCCACGCGACGCACGCCGGCACACGCGCCCGGTTGCAAGGGGTTTTCGCAAAATGAAATGGCGCCTGGCGCTGGTCTGGTGCGTGTCTCTGGCGGCGGCCCACGCAGCCGATGTGCCGCGTCTCTACTTCTCCAAGTCGTTCTCCGGCAGCACGCCGGCCTACGTGGCGATCGATCTCGACAAGACCGGCGCGGGCGACTACCGGGAAGATGAGAAGGACGACAACCCCGTGCGCTTTCAGTTGAGCGAGCCGGATGTCGCCGGGATGTTCGACTTGGCCGCCAAGCTCGGCTATTTCGACCACCCGCTGGAATCGCCTTTGAAGGTGGCGTTCATGGGGAACAAGACGTTCCGCTTCGTGGATGGCGCCCGGAAAAACGAGGTCAAATTCAATTTCTCCGAGGACCCCGCGGCGCAGGCCCTGGCCGACTGTTTCGAGCGCATCAGCGAGTCCGAGCAACTCCTCACCAACCTGGAAGTCTCCGCGAAGTACGACCGGCTGGGCGTGATGAAGGCGTTGCTCCTGCTGGAATCGGCCTACGACCATAAGCGCGTAGTGGACACCGCGCAGTATCTGCCGCTGCTCGACCGCATTGCCAAAAACGAGAGCTACATGCATCAGGCCCGCATGCGCGCGGCCGGCCTGGCCGACCAGTTTAGATGTGGGGCAGCACCGTGCGCTGCCATCCCGCCGAAATGAGACTCCTCTGTGCGGCTCTCTTCTTCGGGATGCTGGGTTGGGCGCAGCCGGGTTGGACGCAGAATGCCCCCGCCAAGGCGCCCGCTTCCGATCCTGCCGCCGACGAAGCTCAGCAGCTAAGCCAGGCATTGTCGGAGGCCGGCAACAGCCCGGTCGATTTTGTGCGCGCGCTGGAAAAGCATCTCGCGAAATATCCGAATACCACGCGCCGCAACGAAATCGAGCGGGCGCTGGTCAAGGCGGCCATCGAGGCCAAAGACGATAAGCGCGTGATCGAGTACGGCGAGCGGGTGCTGGCGCGCGAGCCGTCCGACGCTCAGATTCTGGATAAGGTCATCCGCGCCCTGCTGGTATCCGGCGCCGGCAACGCCTCGGAACGCGCGCTGAAGTACGCCAGGCAGTATGAAGAACTGCTGCGCCAGACACGCAGCCAGCCTCCCCCGGGCCATTTCAGCGAGGCTCAGTGGCAGGAAGAAGTGGATAAAGGATTGGGGCGCGTGCTGGCCTGCGAAGCGCGCGCCACCGGCAATCTGGGCAGGATCGACGAGGCCATCGCGCTGGCCCGCCGCGGTTACGACATCTATCCCACGGCCGAGGCCGCGCGCGAGATCGGCCGCTGGCTGGTCCGCGCGGGTCGGGACAAAGATGCGCTCGCCCCTTATGCCGATGCCTTCACCATTCCCGATGGCCGCAACACGGACGCCGACCGGGCCAAGGACCGCGCGCAACTGGGCGACGTCTATCGCAAAATCTACGGCTCGGAGAAGGGCTTGGGCGACATCGTCCTGGAAGCCTACGACCGCACCACCGGGTTGCTGGCGGCCCGCCGCCTGCGCCTGCGCCAGAACGATCCCAACGCCCAAGCCAGCAACGTCCTGGAGTTTACGATCTCGGGCGTGGATGGCGCCAAGCTGCCTCTCGCTTCGTTGAAGGGCAAGGCCGTGGTCTTCGACTTCTGGGCGACATGGTGCGGTCCGTGCCGCGTCCAGCACCCGCTCTATGAAGAGGTGAAGCAACGCTTCCACGATTCGCCGGACGTGGTGTTTCTCTCCGTCAACACCGACGATGAGCGCGAACTGGTGGCGCCCTTCCTGAAGGAGAACCACTGGGAGCAGCGGCAGGTCTATTTTGAAGACGGGCTTTCGCGGGTGCTGGCGATCACGTCGATGCCCACCACCATCGTCCTGGACCGCCACGGCGAAGTGACCAGCCGCATGAACGGGTTCGTACCGGAGCGCTTTGTGGATATGTTGACCGACCGCATCAAAGATGCCCTAAAGAACTGAAGGTGATATAATCTCCCGTTCGGAGATCCGATTCTTATGACACCTGAACCCTCTGCCGAGAATGCCGCTCCGCCGTTGGGCGAAGTGGGCCGCATCACGGGCGTGTTCATCGACCCCAAAAAGGCGTTCGCCGATATCGCCGCCCGGCCCCGTTGGATCGTGCCGGTCGTCTTGTTGATCGTGGCCGCCATCGCGTTTACATACACCTACACCACGCGCGTGGGCTGGGAGCGCTACATCCGCCAGACCATGGAGAACAATCCTAGCACGCAAAACCTGCCCGCCGATCAGCGCGAAACCCGGATTCAGATGGGCGCGAAGATGGCGCCGATTTTCGGGTACGTAGGCAGCCTGGTTTTCATTCCGGTGGCGGCCCTGGTCATGGGAGGCGTGCTCCTCCTGATGTGCAACATGATGGGCGCGGGCGGGTCGCTGAAATTCAAGCAGATGTTCGGCATCAGCGCCTATGCGATGCTGCCGGGCCTGATCTCCAGCATCCTGGCGATCGTCGTTATGTTCATCAAGAACCCCGACGAATTCAACCTCCAGAATCCGCTGGCCTTTAACCTCGGCGCATTCATGGAACCGCCCCCGAACTCCGGCAAGTTCATTTACAGCCTGGCGAGTTCCTTCGACCTTTTCAGTTTTTGGACCATCCTGCTGTTGGCTGTCGGCATATCGGTGGCCGCACGCAAGTTTGCTTTCTCGAAGGCCTTAGTTGCGGTCGTCCTGCCCTGGGGCGTACTGGTCGTGGTCAAGGCCGCCTGGACCAATCTTTTCGGATAGCTGCGCCGCCTTCGACTTGCGCTCGCGCTTCTTGGCCACCGGCTGTGGGCCGGCATGTACCGGATGATCAGGCGCTGGGCCGAAGGAGGCTGGCGTCGCCAGGGTGATTGGCTTCCTCGGGACGAGACTCGGGGCCGCTATCGGATCGGCCCTGCTATCGTTCGAAACATCTGCCCGAGCCCAGAACCGGGATATCCAATGGTCCATCCGGCCATCGTGCGCTTGCTTTTGACATTCCGGTGCTGGGCGCCGTAGCTTGCCGGGTGAGTTTTCTTTTGACGGAGATGCCGGCGCATAAACCAACTAGACAAGGCCCCGTAGCCGAAGGCGGAGACAGTCCCGAAACCGATCGCCAACACACCGGCATGCATAAACAGTTGCGCGCCCAATGTCGCGATCACGAAGCATCCGATTGATCCGACGAGTAACACCTGGCGGCTCATCTCATGGAGGCGACGGCAGCCCTCAAATCGTGGAACTGAGACATGCTGTACGTTCCAGGTAGTCCTACCCGCGAGCGTTTTCAAGTCTGAGTACATGTCGACAATCGCTGCTGACGCACTATCGCTATTAGAGACTCCGCAATACCAGCAGAAATGGCCAGATTCGGGTGGGCCTTCTGGGTCCGGTGCTCCCGTGAGTTCTGTCGGCACCTGAGTTGGGCCCGGTATGAAGGCGGGGTCTGTCGCCGAGCTCCGGGAAAACCCACACTTATAACATGCCAGCTTACCCGCGTCATCCTCCGGGAAAACAGCCCGCTCCGCGCCGCAGAGAGGGCAAGTGGCCGTGTAGAAGGATTCCATGGTCCGACAGCAGCATTATAGCCGTGTCCTCTTCGGACCGCAACCTTCTCTCTGTTCCTTCTCTCTGTTCCGGCCGTTCGGCCTACATTTTGAGGGGGGTGTCAGATGGATACGAGAACCCGTCCGTAATGCGGAACTTTGCTGCGTCAATGTGCATCGGGTTGAGGAGGAAACTGGCCGTTTCAGGGACAATTGCGCTGGGTACTTGCAATAGAACGCCCTCCTTCTTGCGGAGCCATGCCATCCCCAGGTCGCGAGTTGCTTCGAGACGCGTCCTCCAACCCTGGGGCAAGTCTTCGGGCTTGATGACAAAGACTTCCGGGTCCGGGCCCTCAATTTTCAGCAGCGTGAACGCCGGCGGCACATCATTCGCGCTGGTATGAACGCATACTTCCAGGAGCGCCGCCGACGGACTCCCTGCCAGATAAACGATGGGCTGGCCCGCATAATGCCATCGGCCAGGAACCTTCAGTCCGCCCGCTCCGCTGAGGTCGCGATGCCGGCTGATCCTCCAGAGGATCATCTAGATGAACATGCCCTCGTCAATCTGAACGAGCAGTTCTTCGACAATCCGGCTGCCTGTGTCCGTATTGAGAAGTGAAAGCGGCGTGCGGCCGTCGAGCCGCGCATGAGGGCTTCGCAGCCAGGCTAAAGCCCGCTCCCGGCTTCCGTAGACGGACTCCGCCAGTGAAAGTACCCGGATCACGCGCAACACACGGTCGGACTCTTCCACGGTCAGCTTTTCACGCCGGGAGCGGCGATGCTGAAGCGTCCTGAGTGGAATGATGGCCGCGTCAATCTCCGAGCGCTGCAGGCCAAGCGAAATCAGCCGTTTGATGACCGTGGGCGCGAGCTTCCCTTCGACGATGCGAAGCACCTCCGTCTCGGTCGCCGGCGCCCGCTGGCCGAGCCAATCGCCCATCTGCACATTGGTGGCGTTCATCCTGAATCTCTCAACTACATTATGCCATATCCGCTTCGGCAAAATGTCCTGCACTGGGGCGGGCCTCCAGGCCTGCGCGGGTTCTCCAGAACCCGCTCTNNTCGGCCGGCGCCTCTTCCTCCGCCGCGCCGGCCGCCGCCGGCGCCACGTGAGGTTCAGACACTGCGGGTATCATCGCCGATCAATCCCGGTGCAAAAGCTTTCCAACCGGCCCTTGCCATCAGGTAGGTGCCCCATTTCGATGAGTGGTCTTGCCATTGCGAACTGCATGCATCTCACGCTCTTCACATTGCGAACTGCATGCATCTCACGCTCTTCAATGGAATGGTCCGCTTGTCTCGGTGTAGCCGTATACATCTGCTAGAATTACTTCGTGCGAGAACCATTAGAGAATGCCGTGGAGAATGCAGCCTCCGGCAACGCTGGACAGCCGATGTTTCGAGCGATGAAGGAAGTAGTGGATGGACTGCCCAAGGTCGGGCGCTCCGGCCGGGAGCTTAGCGTTCGCATTGATGGTCCAACACGCGATCTGCCGGTTGGAAAGGATGGCACGGTCGAGCCAGCTACCGGCGGCATGTCGGTTGCGCTCGATGCCGCTCAGAATTTGCCAAAACCTCGCCTTCCCAGATCACTCGGGGGCGAAGGCCGGGATCCGGTATTCACAATGTTCACGGGAGGAGTCCCGGCGACTTTGCTCCTCCGCCTGGACCGCTATCCGCATGCCCTCATTGAGCCGAGCCGCCGATGCCCTCTCTCTCATTTCGAAACAGATCTGGCGGGTACCCGCACCTTCTGGAGCAAAGCCTGTGACTAAAGAGCTGGCGCACTACCGTCAGCTTGAACGTCGTTTGTGGATGACTCGGTGGAGGCATGCAGGACAGGAATCGGTGGAAGAAGACGCAATCCTCGACGAGATGGAGAATATATGGATGAACTTGATCGAGGACGAGCACGCCCTCCTGCGCCTTGAGGGGCCGAGATGCTGGCCCACGGATTCATCTTCATTGCCGCCTGAGCTTGCCGGCGCACTGCCCGCGCCAGCACCAACGCAGTGGGCTTACGAAGGTTTCCGCTCGGCTGCCGAAGCCATTCTGTCAGCGGACGCGGCCTAATGGAGAACCACCCCGAGGCCGTTGCCGAGCAGCTCAGTGACTGGTTCCGCAGCATCTTACATTTCACCGGCGAGAGCTTGTTCAGCATAGTGCCTGAAGGGCCACACCGTGACGCCGTCGTGTTGGACGTCCTGAAAAGGAACGCCCGCATTCTATCTGAAGCCGAACTCGATAGCAAAGGCAAGCTTTACTCCCCCCTCTGTTTCTTCATGGCCGCCGCATGCCGCAAGCTGGGGACCTCCTTGGGTGTGGGGCATTGGCGAGCGGCATTGGACAATGTGGTTCACTTGCAACATCGGATAGTGAGCGCCCGCGCGGAATCCGAAATGGTCGGGCTGGAGATTGGCAGCCCGGCCGTGCTCTTTAAGCAAGAGCTCGGTGAAGCAATCAATCAAGCAGCTCTCGCGGGTGGCGTTAGCTACCTCAATAAGGAGGACCGGCAGATCGCGCTCGGCCTCGCGATCAATTGGGGAATGCGCCTTCTGCTCGCCTATGCTTTGGAATGCTGCCGCTCGATAACCAGTTCTAATCGAAAGGACCTTGCTTGGATAGCCAATCTTGTGGGATCGCTCCTGACTTCTTCCACTAGCTCCTAGCCGAGCTATCGCTAGTCACCGTCTCGGCAGTCATAGCATCACCTTACACCGCCTTCGTCCGCCGCTCGCGCTTTTTCGCTACCGGCTCGGCCGGCGCCTCTTCCTCCGTCGCGCCGGCGGCCGCGGTGGCCACCTGCACCGGCTTTTTCTTCTCGGCCAAACTGCGCTTCAGCGCTTCCATAATGTCGATCACTGGCGCAAAATGCGGCTCCGGCGTTTCCACCACCTTCTGCCCTTCCTTCTTCGCCTCGATCATCGCCATCAGGTTGTCGCGATAGGTGTCGTGGTATTTCTCCGGCTCGAAATCCGCCTTCAACGTCTCGATCAGCATGTTGGCCATGGCCAGCTCGTTGGGCTTCACCAGGTTCGTGTCGGTGCGGAATTCGTCCACCTGCCGGATCTCGTCCGCATAGTACATGGTGTGCAGCAGGATGCCCTTCTTGCCCGGCCGCAGGATCACGATATGCTCGCGATTGTGCATGGCAATCTTCGCCACCGCATAATAATTCGACTGCCCCATCGCCGCAAAAAGCAGCGCGTAGGGCTTCTCGCCGCCTTCGTCGGGCGCTACGTAATAGGAGCTCTCCAGGTAGATCGGATCGACATCGTCGGACTTGACGAATTCCAGAATCTCCATCGTCTTCGCCGTCTGCGGCTCGATCTTCTTAATTTCTTCGGGCTCGATGACGATGTATTCGTCTTTGCGGAATTCGTAGCCCTTCACGGTCTCGCTGCGATCGACGACTTGGCCGTCCGCGAGGCAAACATACTGCTGTTTGAGCCGCGACTTGTCAG
>PKYZ01000268.1 GCA_003132865.1 Bryobacterales bacterium | reverse complement strand
CGGGTCCTGGAGGCCCCGCGCAGACCTGGAGGTCTGCCCCACCATCATAGCGCGGCTTTCAAGTCCTCGGAAAATCTTCTCACCGCCGCGACCTGTTCGTCCGTTGCGGGCTGCTCGAAGCCCTTGCCGGCCAGGAACGCTTGTCCATCGCGCCAGATCAGGTAGGCCAAGCCGCGCTCAGTCAGGATTCCGGTGCCGCCGATACTGCCGTAGCCCTCGGCCGTGCGTTCCACCAGCGCGATCAGGTTGTCACGCGCAAACATGCAGTAGGAGCGCGTTTCGGTGAGAAGCTGAATGCCGGTCGAGCCCAACTCCAACATTACAGCATGGCTACATCTTGTAGCGGCCCATATCCTCGTCGTTGAGGTTCTCCAGCCAACGGCGGAGCTCCTTCTCGTTTTCCTTGTCGGAAACCGAGGCGGCCAGCTTGGAGGATTTGAGCACGGTGTCGTCGACGAAAATCGGGCAGTCCAGGCGCAGGGCCAGCGCCAGGGCGTCGCTCGGGCGCGAATCCACGCTGATGAGTTCGCCGTCCCGCTCCAGCCAGATCAAGGCGTAGAAGGTTTCCTCTTTCAGCTCGTTGACGACCACTTTGCGAACGCCGGTGTTGAGTCCCAGCAGGAGGCTTTTGATGAGGTCGTGAGTCATGGGCCGCGGAGTGGCGACTTTTTCGATCTCCAGGGCTATGGCATTGGCCTCATAGATCCCCACCCAGATCGGAAGGACCGAATTGCCGCTGACGTCCTTCAGGATCACGATGGGCATGTTCGTGACGGGGTCCATCATCAAGCCGCGGATTTTCATTTCGACTTCCATAAGACCCTCCAAGTTTATTACACCACATTCGTCGCGCTTTCACCGGCCAGCGAATTGGGGCCGGAGCGCGTCACGCGCACGTGCATGTATTGGCCCACCAGAGACGCGCCCCCGTTGCCGGGATGCGTGAAATTCAGCGTGCGATTCTGCGAGGTGCGGCCGATCCATTGGCCCAGCGCCTCGTGGCGGCCTTCCACCAGGACCTCCTCGACGCCGCCGATCAATTCGGTATTGCGGCGGATTTGTATGGCGCGCTGCTTTTCGTTGAGGATCATGAGCCGGCGGGTCTTCTCTTCGTCGGGGATCTTATCCTCCATGGCCAACGCGGCGGTGTTGGGGCGCGGCGAGTACTTGAAGCTGAACAGCGAATCGTACTGCACTTCGTCGAGCAGTTTGAGGGTCTCCTCGAAATCGGCTTCGGTCTCGCCGGGGAAGCCCACGATAATGTCCGTGGTCAGCGCCATGTTGCGCCGGGCGTTCTTGATCCACGCGATGCGCTCGATGTATTGATCGCGCGTGTAGAGCCGCTGCATCGCGGCGAGTACGCGGCTGGAGCCGGACTGCACGGGCAGGTGGACATGATTGCAGAGCACGGAATTGGCGTCCATGGCGTCCACGATGGCTTTGGTGAAATCGCGCGGGTGGGAAGTGGTGTAGCGCACGCGGCGAATGCCGGGGATCTCGCCGGTGCGCGCCAGCAGCGTGGCGAAGTCCCAGCCCGCGGGCGAAGGGTCGCGGTAGCTGTTCACGTTCTGCCCGAGGAGCTGGATTTCCGTGTAGCCGGATTCGGCCAGGCGGCGCGCCTCGGCCATCACGCTTTCGCTGGTGCGGCTGCGCTCCGGCCCGCGCGTGAAGGGCACTACGCAATATGCGCACGACTTGTCGCAGCCTTCGATGATGGTGATGTAGGCGCGATGCGGATTGTCGCGGCGGGTGAACGGCGTATCGAAGGTTTCGTCAGTATCCAGGCTGAGGCCGGTGACGTGGCGATTGCCCGCCTCAAGCTGCACCAGCATTTCGGGGAGCCGGGTGTAGCTGGCGGAGCCTGCCACCAAGCTGACGTGCGGCGCGCGCTCGAAAATCTTTTCGCCCTCCTGCTGCGCCACGCATCCCAGGACGCCGAAAACCTTGCCCTTGCCCGCCGCGCGCTTGAAATTCTGCAGGCGGCTGAAGACCTTTTGTTCGGCCTTGTCGCGAATGCTGCAAGTGTTGTAGAGCACCAGGTCGGCCGCTTCCGGTGTATCGACGCGGTTGTAACCCCTGGCAAGCAGCGTGCCGACGACCTTTTCAGAGTCGTGGGCGTTCATCTGGCAGCCGAAGGTTTCGAGGTAGAAAGCTTTCCCAGTCACTTGGATCTATTCTACCGCGCGGGCGAATCGGTATCGGACGGCAGCGCAAGGCGTGCTGACGTAGGATGCCATCCTGCCCCCCCATGGCGGCAAGCCGCAAGCGGAGCGCGGCCCGTCGGCCTGGGAGGCCGTCGAGCCCAGACATAGGCATTTTTTGCCGCTCATGTTCGGGACAACGGGATCGGTAAACCCTACGCGACCAGTGTGGATCTATGTGCTCAGAACGCCGGGTTCGGGACCACCGGCCGGGCCAAAGTCCGAGATGCGACACTGCGTCAAGGTGGATTGGCGGACTGAAGGGCGTTTTATCAGGACCAATTTAAATTCTGGCGCGTAATCCACTTCGCAAAACCGCATCCGTTTCGTTGACTTGCCTCAGCCACGCAACCTAACATTGGGCAGCATGGCGGAGCCCCAGTCTCTCATCGGCCAGACCTTCGGCCACTGCCGAATCATCGAAAAGCTGGGCCAGCGAGGCATGGGAGAGGCGTTTCCGGCCGACGACACATCGCTTCACCGCAAGGTCGCCCTAAAATTCCTTCCCCCTGAGATGCACCAAGATGCCGCCGCGCGCAACAATCCTCAGGAGAAGTTGCGGAGCCGGCTCCAGTCCTGCGGGATCGGAGCTTTGAGCACGCAGAACGTGAGCGGCGCGCCCTGCTCCAGGCCCTGCACGCCGTACGGGACCGTCAGGTGCCCCACGAGAGTCGCGGATGAGCACATCCAGGCGACGTCCGAAGGCTGGTAGTCGACCATCAGCGCGTTCGTCGCCACTAGATCGCTGGGAAGCCAGTACCAGTCGCTAAGCTGAGGACTGACGACCACGGGGAGCGATCTCTTGTCCCCGTAGATCTGCAGCGCCCCTGGAACACCATAATAGGCCGAGATGATGATCGTTCCAGTTCGCTCCGAGTCGGGGAGATTGCCGTATATTGACTCAACCTCGTGGGCGACGTCCTCCCACCCTACGCTGTCCGCGAAAAGCTCGTTCTTGGCGTCGAGGCCGAGCGAGTGAATCCGGTAAAGCGGAGTGATGGGAAGCGTCAGCTGAGCAAATGTGAGCAGCTGGAGCGCGCACGCAACCGCGACTGCGATCTGGAAACCGGTGCGCAGCCTCGGCCGCTTGACGCCGGCGACCGCCATGAGCCCCTGAGCAAGTGCGATCGGCACGGTGCCCACCGCGTAGTAGGACTTGCCCACGAACAGGAAAAGGACGAGAGGAAAAAGGCACGCGATCCCGATGGGCCGCAGGGCGACGCTGCGAAAAAGCGACACCAATCCCGCCACCCAGAGCGGAATCAAGAAGAAGATATAGACCCCGATCAGGACCAAGTTGGCGACAAGGCCGCCGCCGGAGCCCTGGTGGTTGGTTATGTAGACAAGCGAAGGGAAACCTTCCGCAACCTGCCACGCGAGGTTCGGCGCCCAGATAAGCAGCGCGATGCCGGCCGCGATCCACGGATANNCCGGTGCTCTCGGACCAGGCACAGAAACCAGTAGAACGCGACCATCCAGGTCGCCTCATCGAATGTCACGGTCTGATAGACCCAGTTCGCGCCGAGGAAGTAGGGCGCCGTGACGGCGATCAATAGGGCGAGGATCTGCAGGCGGAGCGAGCCGCCAAGGCGCCGCACGTACGCGCCTGAAAGAGCAACCATGAACGCGCCGAGCAGGGTCGGGAGCAGGCGGAGGTTCCATGGCGTGGCTCCTAGGAGATCGGTTTCGAGACGCGCGAGTAGCGGGACTATCGGCGGAAAGTCGACATATCCGAGCGCGGGGTGACGGCCGGAATCGATGTAGTAAAACTCGTCGGTGTGGAAGCCGAGGGTGCCGTTGGTGGCAAGATGCACGACCAGGACGATCACCGCCGCGCCCGCGAAGAGAAGCGGCGCCGCAAGAGGCGGCGGCTTTCGGGCACCAGCGCCGATCGGCATCGCGGATAACGTAGCAGCCCGCCGAGCGCCGACCTTTGGCTCAAAGCGTGACGAAATGATACGAAGGATGAACTGCCTCATCGCCTCTCAACCTACTGATCCGGCCGCCGACGCCCGTCCGTGCGTGCCCTCCCTTAGGTTCTGACAAGAAGTCCGATGTCGACTTCGCCGTGTGGGCCCTTGGAGCCCCATTATACATCGGAGTCGCGTCGCCGGATACGGTTTTTTGACACACATGTGTGTCCTCAGAAAGGCATTCTGCATATCAAGCAGCAGCCACTTTCCGACAACTGCCGCTGCACCCAACGCCATCCTCTCAACGGGGGAGATGGGTTCACCGGACGGAAACCACATTTCTGTGGCTAACTCTTGATAAGTCAGCTTCTGACCGCCGATCACGCACCTTGACGAGAAACGCCCGTCGCTGACATGTGGCATCTTAAGCGGTAGATCCTCGCGCCGTAGTGTTTAGAAATACTCTGGCCGTTTGATCCGGGCTTGCGGTCGGTAGCCTGCCGCGAGATTCCGTATCGTTGGAGTGCAGGGTGCCGGCTTATATTAACGCCTACGAAACCCGGCCAAGGGGGCGGCCTGGGAGGCCGCCGCAGGCTGGGAGCCTGCCCCACTAGCCCGGAAGTTCGATTTCGCGCTCGTCGCCCACTAGCGCCCGCAGGCGGATTTCGATGTGGTCCGGCGGCATCAGTTCGGGGAAGCGCTCGCCCCATTCCACGATCACCAGCGCGGGGCTATCGAACAACTCGTCCAGACCCAGCGTGGCGGCGTCCCGCGCGCTCGACAGGCGATAGAGATCCACGTGGTAGGCGGCGGGTGGCGAGCCGTATTCATGGATCAGCGTAAACGTGGGACTGGAGACTTCCTCGGCCGTGGCCGCGCCCAATCCCTGGACAATGCCCTTGGCGAGCGTAGTCTTGCCCGCGCCCAGGTTGCCGATCAGCAGTACGGTGGCGCCCCGCGGCAGCGTGCGCGACAGGCGCTCGCCGAGGGCGATGGTTTCCTCTTCAGAGGCGGTGCGGAAGACGGGCACACTCCTCCAGGGCCGCCGGAAGATAGCGGAGCAGATCGGTGGCCGTCAGGCATTTTTCGGTGAGCGCGGCGGCGCCCAATTCGCCGGCCAGTCCGTGCAGGTAGACGGCGGCGGCGATGGCTTGGCCGGGATCTTTCGGAAACTGGCCCAGAAAGCCGGCGATCAGACCTGTCAGGATATCGCCCGTGCCGCCGGTGCCCATGGCGGGCGTGCCGGTGGGATTGATCCAAACGCGCCCGTCGGGAAAAGCGATCAGCGTGCGCTCCCCCTTCAGCACTACCGTAACCTGGCGCTCTGTGGCCAGCCCGCGCGCGGCGGCCAGGCGATCGGCAGAGATTTCCGCGATGGTCTTGCCGCAGAGCCGGGCCATTTCGCCGGGATGCGGCGTCAGCACACGGAGCTTGCCGGCGCCCGACCATGGCGCCCCAGCCAGCGCATTCAGCGCATCGGCATCCACCACCATGGGCTGCGCGAATTCGGCGAATGCGCGCCGCACCAAGGCGACTGTTTCGGGATCGGTGCCCAGCCCCGGCCCGATGGCGATGACGTCCTTATTTTCTACTATGGTGGAAAGCCGGCCGCTCGAGAGCGCTTCGGTCATCAGCTCCGCGGCGTGGCCGGCGATGACCGGGATGGCGGATTCATCCGAGGCGACCGTCACCAACCCCGCACCGGAGCGCAGTGCAGCCATTCCGCACATGGCCGCCGCGCCGGTCTTGCCGCGCGACCCGGCGATCGCCAGCACATGGCCGAAGCTGCCTTTGTGGCCGGCGCGCGGGCGCGGCGCGAGCAAGCCGCGGAACATCGCCGGCTGGACTAGCGACAGCCAGATGGAATCGTCCGCATCGTAGAGTTGCGGCGGGCTGCCGATGGCCGCCACGCGCAGCTCGCCCACGGCGTCGCAATTCGGCGCCAGCGCGTGAGCCGGCTTGGGGGCGGTAAAGGTGACGGTGTAATCGGCGCGCGCCTGCTCACCCAGCGGCTGCCCGGTATCGCTGGGCATGCCAGAGGGGATATCCACGGCCACGACTTTGGCGAGCGGAAAGCCGCGGTTGATCTCGCGAATGGCGTCCAGCATGGCGCCAGTGGCCGGGCCGCTGATTCCGGTGCCCAGCAATGCGTCCACCACGATCGTCGCCAAGCGGGCGTCGCCGGGGATTTCGCGCGCCACCGGACAGCCGCACACTTGCAGCATCCGGTAGTTTTGCGCGGCGTCGCCTTTCAGGTCTTCCGGCGCGGCCAGCAGAACCACATGCACGGCGCGCGCCTCGAAGCGGGTGAAGAGCTGGCGGGCTACCACCATGCCATCGCCGCCATTGTTGCCTTTGCCGCACAGCACGGCGATGCGCTGCGCGGCCAGGGGCGCGAACTTTTCGGCCAGCAACTCCACCACGCGATGCCCGGCGTTTTCCATGAGCACCAGGCCCGGGATGCCCATTTCGATGGTGTGCCGATCTACTTCGCGCATTTGCGCGGCGGTCAGAACTTTCACGGGCGCCTCGCCACCAGCATGGTCATATCGTCCGACAATTCGGCGGCGTCGCCCGACCACTGCATGACGGCTTCCATCGTGCGCGCGATGATCTCGGGCGAATCGCGATCCACGTTCCTGGCCAGCAAATCGGTGAGCCGCTGCTCGCCGAACATCTCGCCGTACTCGTTCTCGGGCTCTATCATGCCGTCGGTGTACGCCACCAGCACGTCGCCGCTCGCGATCTGGATGTTCCTTTCCTCGTAGAGCGAGAAGGGGAACGCGCCCACCACGGTGCCGGTCACCTCCAATAGCTCCGGCACGCCTTTGCGCAACAGGATGGGCTGCAGATGCCCGGCGTTGGTATAGGTCAAGGTGTGGGTCGTTTCGTCATACAGGGCGAAATAGAAGGTCGCGTACTTCTCGGGCGAAGTATTGGCATACAACAACGTGTTCAGACGCGACACCATCATGGCGGTGGAGAGCGGGTGCGGATCCCCGCCATTGCCGGCCATGCTGANNCATGCTGAAGGCTCCCGCCGTAAGCTGCATGCGCATGGTGGACTGGATGGAGGCCATCAACAACGCCGCCGAGATGCCCTTGCCGGCCACGTCGCCGATGGCGAACGCCACGCTGGAGTCGAAGCGCATGAAATCGTAATAGTCGCCCGACACGACGCGCGCTGGGTTACATACGCCGGTGAGCATCAGGGTTTTCAGACCCGGCACGTTCTTGGGGAAAAGCTGGCTCTGCACCTCGCGCGCGATTTCCAGTTCGGACTCCAGGCGCTCCTTCTCCTTGGCCACCACGATGAGGCGCTCCAGGTTCTCAGTCATGGTGTTGAAGGACGCTCCCAACTCGGCGAGTTGGTCGTTTCCGCGGACGGGTATGCGATGCGAGAAATCTCCCTCCTTGACGCGCCGCGTGCCGAGATACAGTTCGTGTACGGCGCTGGTAATGGTGCGGGAGATGGATACGCCGATTACCAGAGAGACCAGCTCTACTACCAAGAAGAGCGTGACGGTAATCAGGAACAGGACCCAGATGACCTGCCCGTAGGCCATATCGCCGAGGTTGATATTGTTTCCGAAAAGGGTGCTGAGCACCGCGGACATGCGGGTGTGGACCAGCAGCAGTCCTCTATTGTTCTTGTTGCCCGGAGAATTCCAAAACGTCACGGGCACCAGGGATCCCCAATTGATTTGCATGTCGAGGAAGTTGTTCTTGGGTGGAATGCGCGCGGCGCGCGAGGCGGGCGCGGTCCCGGCAGGCGCGCTCCGCAACCCAGACTCGGAGAAGTCCTTGAAACTCACCTGGCCGATGCCGGGCAGGAGATCGGAAAGAAACTCCTGGCTGAGCGGGGCCATGATGACCACTTCGGTACGGCCGGATTGCACGTGGGCCCAGCTATACAGTTGCGCGTCCTTTACGATGATGCCGTTGGCGTCCTTCCATCCGGCGGGCGGGGCGGCGATGGTGGACGACGCCGGATAGCGGTATTCGTCGCTGCCATCGCGGCCATCGTGCAGCAGGATCTCGGTGGCGGGGAAAAATCGCTGGGTGAAGTCCTGGGTCCGCAGGATGACTTCCGGCCGGTGCCCAAGGGGAGCTTCGAGGATGGGGGCGACGGATCCTTTCAGAATGCTGGTTCGCCGGTCTAATTCGGAATTGACCAAGTAGATCGCGATCTGGCCGGTAAGCCCGTAGGCGCTGACCAGGACCAGCGCCAGGATCAGGGCGATCGGCACCATGGCGATGAACGCATAGGCCACGATGAGGCGGTTGCGCAGGCGCCAGATCAGCTTTTTGACGCCGGTTCTGGCCAGCCGGATGGCCACCAAGAAGCCGGCGATCCAGGCGGCGAAGGTGACCATCAGACCGATGAAGGAGGCCGGGGCCGCATAGGCCAGCACCGCGGCGAGAATCACCAGGACGAGGAACGTCTTTTCGATGCGCCCGAGCTTGCGGTAGAGAGATTTCAGGCGTGGCGGCATTCCAATTTATCTTAGCGCCTGAGCCGCGCTTCGCGCGCCGGTGTTGGGTGCTGGGTATTGGGTGCTGGGTATTGGGTGGAGGGGGCCGAGAGGGGATTGGATTGTGCATCGTTGTGCGTTTTTGTTCGCGGATCGCGGTTGAATCAAAATCTGCCGAACAAAGCCATTTCTCAAAAATCGGCTAATAACGCGATTTATTTTGTTTCAGTTGCAGAATTTAGTTCAAGTTTCGGTTACGGTTAGTAGATTCCGGCGTGATCGCTTCCGGCTGCGGTTGAAGTTGTCAAAGAACTGGGTGGCTCTCGACAGAACACCTTGCGGCGAGTGCGGGGAACCTTTTCGGACTGTGTATATATCTCTTTACCCGGCCCAAGAATAGCACGAGGTTTTCGGGAGGTCGGAGGGATCGACCAGCTTGGCGAGTGTTTTCAGTCAATTAAGGGGCGCCGAATTGCGTGACCGAAACCAGCCAATCGCCGCACAGATGGGAGAGTAAGCGAGGTAATGTCTCGCAAAGACGCAAAAGGCCCGCAGAGACCGCAAACAAGAGCACACGTTCCGAAACAGCCTTCAGG
This sequence comes from Bryobacterales bacterium, assembly GCA_003132865.1. The sequence continues at coordinate 15,947 of PKYZ01000268.1, read as the reverse complement.
TGCGAACTTGGGCTTGAAACAGGAGCGGTCCGGCCAGACTGCGAAGACGACCCGCGCGGCGTGATGGCCGAGCACATTGTCAAGTTGCGCGATATCTTCGCAAGGCTCGACGCAGCCCGCACCGTGGCCGATATGGACATGCCCGGTATTCGGTTGCATCCGCTGAAAGGCGAGTTGAAAGGTTTTTGGGCGGTGACTGTTCGGGCAAACTGGCGGGTGATTTTTCGCTTTGCCGACACTGACGTATTCGACGTTGATTATGTCGACTACCACTGAAAGGACTGAACCATCCCGATGAAGAATCCCCCTCACCCCGGAGGNNTATCGGAACTGGTGAACGAGGTTGTAGTGGCCCCATCTGGTTTGCTACAACATCTACAACATAGCGTCCTTTGGGTTGCACTATCTTTCCGGTTCACTGCGTCTGTCGACGGCGACTCGGTACCGGCTGATCGTGCACCTACATGATCTTCGGGAACGGCCGCCGGCTTCAGGCTGCCCGGGGCGAGCTTCGCCCGCCGCTGGGGCGAGCTTCGCCCGCCGAAGAGCGGGTCCTGGAGNNAACCCGCGCAGGCCTGGAGGCCTGCCCCACCATACTTACTTCAGCTTTCCGGCGGCGAAGAGGACGGACTTCTCCAGCGCGTCCAGGGCGGAGTCGAACAGGGCTTCGCCTTGCGGCAGGTCGGGCCGCTTCTGTCCCTGCGGCCCGAGGCAGAAGTCGTGATAACCACCCTCGTAGATGTCCAGCCGCACGGATTTGCCGGCTGCGGCGAGGGCATCGTGCAGCGTGACGGCGACCGGCATCAGGCGGTCTGCGGTGCCCACCAGAATCAAGACCGGGGTGCGGATAGGCTCGATGTTCTTGCGGGAGATCTCGGGGTCGGGCTTCAGGTTCTTGAAGGCATCCGGGTTCGGGGGCGAGCCGGGCGGGGGCAATTGGATGCCGAGAAACCACATCACCGCCGGCGCGCCCACGATGGCGGCATGCACGGGAACCCTGGAGACCAGGTTCATGACGAGGTTGCCGCCCAGGCTGACGCCATAGAGGTTGATACGGTCCGGATCGACGTAAGGCAGGGCCTTGATGTAATCGATCACCGCCAGCCCGTCGTCAATAGAGGTGATCATGCCAGTGGTGGAAGCGGCGGATGTCAGATTCATGTTTCCGCCGCGATAGTCGGCCACGGCGACGACGTAACCTTCTTGCAGGAAGCGCTCCCAAACCGGTCCGCCGGTGTCGCCGCGCGACCAACCTACCAGTTGCTCCATGCCGCGGCCGCCGGGCGCGCCGTGGAAAATGATAATCGCCGGATAGTGGCCGGTGCCCTTGGGTTTGCGGATGGCCGCCGCGATGTACAGACCGTCTTTGGATTTGATGTAGGTCTGCTGTACGGGGGAGTCGGCCTCGCTCACCACGTGGATGTACTTTTCGTGCGGCAGCGCTACCGTGCTGCCGGGGTTGTGATGGATCTCCGCGGCGGCGAAGGCGGCAGAGATCAGACAGAGAAATGCTATGCGCATGGTTTTACTATAGTAATCCGGCCTGCGGTCGCGCTTTCCAGCGCTCGGCGAACTGAAGTTCGCCGCTGCACGCTAAAGCGTGCGCTACGTTCTGCCAATGAAGGCGGCCAGTCTTTGCCGCAACGACTCGGGGATCTCTACGTCCATCTCGCAGCAGTCTCCCACGTAGCGGGTTTCGAGCACGCGGCCGAGATCGTGCACCATCGAGATGCGGGCGCCTTCACCCAGCGGCAGGCGCAGGCGCGCGCGCACGATGGGATCGAAAGGCAACACTTCGTCGAGAGCCGCAAGCAGGCGATCGATCCCTTGCCCGGTAAGTGCCGAGATGGCCACGGCGTGAGACTCGGCCGCCGCGCCGGAGCCGCCCAGCAGACGGCGGCGGTACGCTTCCACATCCGTCTCGGCTTCGGGCAGCCGGTCCACTTTGTTCAACACCAGCAGTTGCGGAATGGCGGCGGCATCGATTTCAGCCAGGACTTTGAGCACGTGCCCGGTCTGCGCGGTAGCGTGTGGCGCCGAGACATCCACCACATGCAGGATCAGGGTGGCGTCGGTGACCTCTTCCAGGGTGGCGCGGAAGGCTTTCACCAGCGTCGCCGGAAGGTTCCCGATGAAGCCCACGGTGTCGCTGACCAGCACTCGGCGGCGGGAGGGCAGCGTCACCGGACGGACTGTAGGATCGAGCGTGGCGAACATGCGCGCATCGGCCAGCACGGCGGCCTGTGCGAGGCGGTTGAAGAGCGTAGATTTTCCGGCGTTGGTGTAGCCCACCAGCGCAATCGTCGGCAAGGGGACGGAGTGCCGCTTGCGGCGGTGCAGCGCGCGTCCGGCGCGCACGCTATCCAGATCCTCCTCGATTTTCTTGATGCGGCGGTGGATGCGGCGGCGATCGGTTTCCAGTTGCGTCTCACCGGGGCCGCGCGTGCCGATGCCGCCGCCCAGCCGGGACATCTCGATGCCCCGGCCGGTCAGGCGCGGCAACAGATAATTCAACTGCGCGAGTTCCACCTGCAAGCGGCCCTCACGCGTGCGCGCGCGATGGGCGAAGATATCCAGGATGAGTTGCGTGCGATCGATGACGCGGCACGAAAGCTCCTTCTCCAGGTTGCGCTGCTGAGTGGGCGTCAGGTCGTGGTCGAAGATGACCAGGCCGGCATCCGCGGACTGACCCAATTGCGCCAGCTCCTGCACCTTGCCTTGGCCGATGAGGGTGGCGGCTTCGGGTGCGGCGCGGGATTGGATGACGCGGCCGGCGACGACGGCGCCCGCGCTGGCGGCCAACTCCGACAGCTCTTCCAGGGACTCCGCGGCGTCCGCGGGCCCGAAGTGCGCCCCGGCGCGGCGGCTCTTCCAATCCACCCCGACCAGGATCGCCCGTTCCGGCGGCGTTTGTGGGGTGCTGGAGATTTAGACCTCCGTTGTTTCCGCCTGCTCCACCGGGTTGGATGCCGGTGCGGCGGCCGCGGACACCTGCGCGGCAGCCTGCAAGCTGCCGGCGTAGGAGTGGGTCGTTTTCAAAGTCACCACCGTGGAGATGGCGTGCTTGAAGATGAGTTGCTCCTGGTTGTTGGTTTCCAAAACCAGGGAATACTTGTCGAAACTCTTGATGCGGCCGGAAAGTTTCACCCCACTCATTAAATAGATGGTGAGGACAATTTTGTCTTTTCGCGCGTTGTTCAAAAAGCTGTCTTGAATGTTCTGCGCTGGTTTATCCATGGCTCCCCCAGAGTTGTTCGGGGCCAAGCGGCAAACTCCGAATTGGCAACCATATTATAACCGAACTGAGGGGGGCGGTGTGGGCATCTGCCTCAGGGCGCTTAGCCGTCCTTGCCCAACTCAAGCGGACCGTCCGGCAAGGTCAGGGCAATTTCTCCACGCAGTTTCTTCGCGGTTTTCGGTTCATTCCGCCAGACGAGTGAACCTCCAAGGGCATCAAAGGTCTTTTGCAGATGGCAAGCGGCAACTGGACAACAAGTTTCTGAGGGTCGTGGTCATTTGAAATACTGCCACATCTCCTCTTTTTTAGCCGGTTGGACGCGCGCCCGCTCGATGGCGTAAAGTGGCTCTGAGCCGGCCGGATCACCGGCAGAGGCTCGAAACGTTCCCCACACCCAGACCAGAGCCCTGGACGAGAACCGGACTCGGGCGTCCGGTGTGAGATAGACAGCGATCATTTGGTCCCCGAATCGATGCGTGGGGTGCAATAAGTTTCCTGCTTCGGGCAGCAGGACGAAATCTTGGACCCACTCTCCCTCGCCGCTTGCGCGATAGCCTTCGACCATGTATCCGAGAGCTTGAACCGGCGCTCCAGTGCAAAGCGAGGACCCGGCGTCCAAAGCGTGAGGATGATCTCGCAGGAGGGTTGACCAGGTGAGCATAACGTAGTTCTCGGCCGAATTCCCGACCGGGACGAGATCGGAAAGATCGGGGCGTCTCGTGACGGAGATGGCAAATAGTGTCCCGGCGACAGGAATGATGATGCCCACACCGATCAGGAGCAGTGTTCGGACTTCCTCTCTTCGCGAAATTGAAAACTTCTTCTTCCCCATGGCTCGACCACGCACGGCAACTTTACCGCCGTTGGGTAGTACACCAAAGGGATTTTCGACAGGCGCCCTGCTTCTCGGGATGATCGATCTAAGTTGCCGGATAGGCGGATACTCTTCCGATGAGCGGCGCGCGCACACGCAAAAACAACGGCTGCCGGAAGAGACCCGGTGTGCCGCAGCCCGATTGCCGGTAGTGATGGCAGTCTTGGGCGCGACCGGCCTACGGGTTCACCGGGCGCCAACCGGTAGGCGTACTTAAGAAGCCCTCTTGCACCCCAAGAGGCGTGTGTTTCTTCGTCACGATTCCGGTCTCCAAACCGTGCCGGTGGAACGGGGTTCACGATACAATAGCCGACGGGGCCGCGAGATCGCCGGGCAATCAATCGGCTAGAAACGGATGACAGCCAGCTTGTGTGTCACGCAATTAAACTCGAGCCAGAACAAGGTCTTGAGAACCGCCACCAATTGTAGGCAGCGACCATGCCGGATTGGCTGAGCATCCACGAGCCGGTTCTGGTAAACACCATCGGCCACTCGGCCGGCGCGGTGATCTTCGGGATGCTGCTGTACTTCTTCCTGGTGAACCGGCGGCGCGCGGGCGAGGGACGCAGGAGTCTGCCGGTAGTGGCGGCGGCGCTGGCGATGCTGTGGAATCTCGGCTCCATCGTGGCGCTGGCAACCGCTCCAAGCGGCGGCGGGATCGCCGGCGCCGCCGTGGCGTTCAGCTTTTCGGTTTTAAGCCTGCTGCCGGCGGTCCTGCTGCACATTTCGCTTCAATCGCGGCGCCGCGCGGTGTGGATCGGCGGTTACGTCCTGAGCGGCGTGGCGGTGGCGCTCCACGTGGGCGAGTGGCTGCGCCACGCGCCGAGGTTGCACTTCGCCGCGCTGTTGGTGGTGACGCTCGGATTTGCCGCCCTCACAATCCTCTCCGTGATCCTTGAGTGGCGCCAGGAGAACCGCGCGGCCGGATCCCGGCTGGCCGGCGCCATGGCCCTGTTTCTGTTTGCGATTTCGTTCGCCCACTTCGGCGCTGCCCACACGCAGCTCGCTTGGTCCAAGGAGGCCGCCCTACATCACGCGGGCCTTCCGCTGGCCTTGCTGGTATTGCTGCAGGATTACCGCTTCCTGCTCATGGACGCGTTTCTACGCTTCATCGTAAACGCTACACTGGCGGCCGCCGCGCTGCTGGCGTCGATCCGCATCCTGCAATCGAGGTTCCTCACGGAGCATCTGCAACATCCGTTCGACGCCGGAGTGATCTTCGTATCCGCCGGCTTGCTGTTGACGCTGTTTGTGTGGGTGCACAATCGCATCCAGCGCCTGCTGACCAGCGCCATTTTCCTGCGTTCCAACGTGGATGAGGCGCTGCGGGAACTGCAGGACCTATCGCTCGCCGCCGGCACAGAGGCCGAATACCTGCGCCTGGCGGCGGAGGCCATCGCCCGTTTTCTGCATGCCACGCGTTGCGACCTGACGGAGCGGAGTCCCACGGCCGGCCAGCCGCTCGCGGCTCCGGTAGCGGTGCTCGATTCGGCGCATTTCGCGGTCCCCGCATGGGTGCAGGCGGTGGTGCCGATGCGCTTCTCGCGCGGCGATGCGGCCTACCTCATGCTCGGCCCGCGCGGCGGCGGACGCCGCTATCTCAGCGAAGACCTCACCGTGCTCGCGCGCCTGGGAGCAGCCGTCGCCGAGCACGTCGAGCAACTCCGCAACGTCCAAATGCAGCACCTGGTGTCGCAGGCGGAGTTGAAAGCTCTGCAAGCGCAGATCAACCCGCACTTTCTGTTCAATTCCCTGAACACGTTGTACGGCACCATCGATCGCAGCAACGCGGAGGCCCGGCGGCTGGTGTTGAACCTGGCCGATGTGTATCGCTACTTGTTGCGGTCCGAGCGGGCGCTGGTGGAAGTCGAAGAAGAGCTGCGCATCGTGCGCGCCTACCTGGAAATCGAGGAATTGCGCCTTGGCTCCAAGCTTCACGTAGAAGTGGACGCCGACCCGTCCGCGCTACGCGTGACCATCCCCCTGCTTTCGATTCAGCCGCTGGTGGAGAATGCAGTCAAGCATGGCGTGGCCTCGCGCACGGGGGCGGGCTTCGTCCGTATCAAAATCAGGGCGAACGGCCATGCCGTCTCCGTGGAAGTCTCCAACTCGGGCGAGTGGCATAGGCCTCCTGGCCCGTCTTCGGGCATCGGTTTGACCAACGTCCGCCGCCGGCTGGAGCTGTGTTACGGCCCGGAAGCGCACCTCGATATTCGCGCGGCGAACGGCGTCACTACGGTCGCCTTCGCCCTGCCCACCAGACCCTTGCCGGCAGCAGTCTCATAAGATCGGCCCTGCCCGCCCACCCGGATTTCCAGGCCGCCGATCGCCCTGGCCCGCCCGTCCGTCCGAAAGGTGTCCCGCGATCCGGCTCCAGTGTGCTACAAGTGTCTGAGCCTGGGCGCTCACCCATGGGATTGAAGACGCTCATCGTGGACGACGAACCGGTCGCGCGCAAGGTGCTGCGCGAGGAATTGGAATCGATGGGCGGCGTCGAGGTCGTGGGCGAGGCGGACAACGGCGCAGCGGCGCTGGACCAGATCGCTGGCCAGCACCCCGACCTTGTCCTGCTGGATCTCCAGATGCCTGAGATGGGCGGCTTCGAAGTGATCCGCAAGATCCGCCACGGGACACACCTGCCGGTGATCGTCATCGTTACCGCCTATGACAAGTACGCCCTGGAAGCCTTCGAGGCCGGTGCGATCGACTACTTACTGAAGCCCGTCGGGCAGGACCGGCTGGCCGAGGCTATCGAGAAGGCCAGGCGCATTACCGGCCAGGAGGCCGTGGAGAGGCTGGCGCGCCTGCAGGAGCTTGCGGACCCGCTGCTTCCCGGACAGCGCCTGAAGAAGATCGTCGGCAAAGCCGGCGCCGAGTATTTTCTGCTCGACGCCAGGGAGATTTTCGCATTCCATGCCGAGGGCGACATCGTCTGGATCACCACCGCGCGCAAGAAATACCAGGCGACGCAGACGCTCAAGGTGCTGGACGAGCGCCTGAGAAATACCAGCTTTCAGCGCATCCACCGAAACGCCCTGGTGAACGTCGATCATGTCCGCAAGATGAGCGCACTGAGCAGCCAGCGCTGGCTCATCACGCTGAGTAACGAACAGGAGTTCATTGCCAGCAAGAGGCAGGCCCGCGGCATCCGCCGGCTTGTGAACTGGTAAGGCTGGGCGGCCGCAGCCGCCGCTGGACGTCGGCACGAGTGCCGACCCGCCCAGGAGAACCTCCGTCGAACTGGCCATGAAATGCAGAACAACGTCCGCCCGGAAGTGGATGGATTGCTGAAGGCAGTGCACGTATCACCGGGGCGCCGCGGTGAAAGCGGGCCGGGGTGCTGTTCGAACTGGCGTAGGTTGGATGCAAGCTGCCCTTGATTGCAGCGCGCGCTCTCTTGCGAGCCTTGTCCCCACTTCGAGCGACCCAAGGGTCTCGCGCCGCACATGTCGGCAAGAGCAACGGGGGTCCCTTCCGGAACCTCTCTGGCGCCAGAAAGCGTGTGCAGGGCGGCCTGAGAGGCCGCCGCAGGCCGAGGGCCTGCCCCACAATGGAATCAACAAGTTGGGCCATGCTTTCTGAAGGGTGCGGACGCGTTGAGGAGGTGCGCCACACACGCTGTCCGCTTATCGCCAAAACCAGTTCATTCACGGTTCGCACCAGCCCATCGGTCAGATTGTGCTAGCATCACGCTACTCCGGCCTACGATGATCGAGTAATATGAAGAGGTTCGCTTCGGTTGAATTAGTCTGCTTTGCGCTATCCCTTGGTTGCGCGCTCTCCAGCTTTGCTCAATCGAGTAGCGGGATGGTTCACGGATCGGTCCTGGATCCTTCGGGCGCCGTCGTCGCCGGCGCTGCCGTCACGATTGAGAACCCGGTTTCGCACTACAGCCGCAGCACCGTGACCGATAGCCAAGGCAAGTTCGAGTTCGATAACCTTCCGTACAATAACTACCATTTGTCCGCGGCGGCTACGGCCAGCGGGTTTCAGGTCGCCGCCGAGGACATAAACGTACGGTCGGCCGTGCCCATGGAGCTGAAGATCAGCTTGGCCCTCGGCAAGGAGACGCAGACGGTCACCGTGGAAGCCGGCGCGGATTTGGTCGAGAATACGCCCATTAGCCATACCGACGTCGATCGCGGCCTGTTCGACAGGCTGCCGCTTGAGAGCCAGTCTTCCTCACTGAGTTCCCTCGTCACCATGGCCGCGCCGGGAATCAGCGCCGATTCGAACGGCCTGTTTCATGGATTCGGGGATCACGCCTCGAACTCATTCTCGGTCGACGGCCAGCCGATTACCGACCAGCAGAGCAAGGTCTTCTCCAATCAGCTTCCCGTCGATGCAGTCGAGTCGCTGGAAGTGATACAGGGCGCTCCCCCGGCCGAATATGGCGGCAAAACCAGTCTGGTGATTGTGGCCACTACCAGGTCGGGACTCGACAACACCGAGCCGCATGGAAGCGTGACGACATCCTATGGCACCTTCGGCAGCGCCAACGCGGGATTCGATCTCGCGTATGGCGGCAAGAACTGGGGCAACTTCATTTCGGCGAACGGTCTGAATACGGGCCGATTCCTGGATGGCCCGGAACACCAGACACTGCACGATCATGGCAACGAAGAGAACTTCTTCGACCGCATAGACTTCAAGCCTTCCCAACCGGACAGCCTCAATTTAAACCTCGGGTTTACGCGGTCGTGGTTCCAGACGCCGAATTCCTACGATACCCAAACCGCGTCGGCCTGGTCCGGACTGGTGGTCGACAATGGAGGTCTGGGGCCTGACGGGCAGCCGGTAGGATCGGCGGATCAGCGCTCGAAAATCAGGACTTTCAACATCGCCCCCACATGGACCCGTTTGCTGAGCCCCACTACCGTGCTGACGTTCGGCGGCTACGTTCGACAGGATCAATTCAACTATTATCCGAGCCGTGACCCCTACGCCGACTTCGCTCCCGATCTCCAGTCGACCAGCATCGGTCAAAGCCGCCGGCTGACCAATGCCGGGGTTCGCGCCAGCTTGTCTTACGTGAAGGGCATTCACAATCTGAAAGCGGGCGTGGTGTTTCAGCATACATTCCTCACCGAGAACGACACCTTCGGCATCGTGGACCCCGGTTTAAACCCGCCGTGTTTGAATGCCGACGGAAGCGCGGACACGAACCCGGCGGTTACGAATCCTTCCCAATGCACGGGAAGTCTGCAGCAGAATAGCGGATTTGTTCCTTTGCTGGCCGCGTATGACCTGACACGACCCGGACCCGGCGTTGGGTTTTACAACTATCTAGGCCATGCCGACATCAAAGAAACGGCGCTCTACATTCAGGATTCGATTACGCTGAAACACTTGACTCTCAACCTTGGACTCCGCGGCGACCTGTACTACGGAATTAGCACCGCCAGCCAGGCGGAGCCCCGCCTGGGAGCTGCTTACAACTTCAAACGGACGAGCACCGTGTTGCGGTTCTCTTACGCCCGCACGATGGAAACTCCGTTCAACGAGAACCTGGTCTTGGCCAGCAATGGATGTAACGATCCGGTTGTCAACGCCATCTCCACTGCTATTCAAGGCTATCCCTGTCTAACGGCTCCTCTGCGCCCCAGCACGCGCAACGAATATCACGCCGGGCTTGAGCAAGCGTTTGGAAAGTGGGTGGTGGTGGATGGCGAGTATATCTGGAAATACACGACCCGGGCTTATGACTTCAGCGTGTTTGGCAACACTCCGGTTACCTATCCGATTGAATGGGCCAGTTCGAAGATACCCGGCTATGCGGCGCGCATTAGCGTGCCGAACTTCCACGGGTTTACGGCCTTTACGGTTTTCTCGTCGGTGGCGGCGCGTTTCTTCGGACCGCAGGTGAGCGGGATCGGCACCACGCCAACATCGGTGGGATCAACCGCGGTATTCCGCATCGATCACGATGAGAATTTCAACCAAACCACTCACCTGCAATACCAGCCCTGGAAGAAAGGGCCCTGGTTCGGGTTCAACTGGCGGTACGACAGGGGCCTGGTGGCCGGCCCCGTGCCTTGCATCGGAGGCAATTGCAACAATGGGCCGAATGGGACTGACAGCGAGGTGGATGTATCTAATCTGACACCGGATCAGCAGTTCCAGGCGGGACTCTATTGCGGAAGCGTGCGTGCAACTCCTACCACGCCGATCAGCCCGACTGGTTTGTGCCCAGGATCCATGTACGGATCGAGCCTGGTGAAGATTCCGGCTCCCGGCACGGAGAACGACGACCACAATCCGCCGCGCATTCAACCCCGCAGCCTCTTCGACGCGGCCGTGGGTGTCGACAATCTCTTTAACGGCGACAGGTACAAGTGGAGCTTGCGATTCACGGTGGTGAACTTGACGGACAAATACGCGCTCTACAATTTCCTTTCGACCTTCAGCGGAACACACTACGTCACGCCGCGCGCCATGACGGCTACGGTAGGATTCCACTTCTAGTTTTCGTTGAAGTACTTCCGGATTTTCCTTTGGCGAGCCGGCTGGATGCGTGCTCGCTCAAGCACGTATGGCGTCGAGCCTGCATCGCAGGCACAGGCGCAAACGTCCCCACACCGAAACCGGGCCTTGAATGAGACTCGGACTCTGGGTCCCTGATTCGGGATGAACTACGATTTGGCCGCCGAATTGCGAGAGCGATGGACGACACAGACAACAGAGCGATTTGGGATCGCAAGTATCAGGAGGGCCTGCCTTCGTTAGCCAAGCCAGACCCGTTTTTTATTTCGGCTTACGAGCGTCTGGTGGATCAGGCATTCCCGAACGCAGGCACGGCGCTGGACCTTGCAGCGGGGCTAGGAAGACATGCGTTGTGGCTGGCGGAGAGATCGTGGCAGGTAAGCGCAGTGGACGTTTCCGAGGTCGCTATTAGCAAGCTCGGTCAAACCGCCGCTCAGCTCAACGTCAACATCAAACTGTTTTCAATCGATGCCGCAACGTACGACTTTGAGAGTGCACACTTCGATCTGATCGTCCTGTTTTATCACTTGGACCGGACTCTCTTTCCGAAGGTCGTCTCCGCCTTGAATCCCGGCGGCCTGTTCATCTGCAAGATGGCCGTGCACGGGGGTTCCGAGATTGCGTTACCAGGGGGCAACTTCAAACCGCTGGGGAAGAATGAACTCGCGTCGCTCGTTCCCGGCTTGCAAGCCGTTGATTGCCAGGAACGGCCAGTCCGCGATCGGGGAGTGGTCGAATTCGTGGGAAAGAAGCCGCTTCCACTTTTGACCGATTGACGGCACGGTGGGGGCGTCCGGCGGCGGCTCGGGTGCGGCCTACTCTGCCCTGGCTGCCCTCTCCCGGGATCAGGCCATCATGGCGAACATCGCGGAGCCAATGGCGACCAGCCGTTCGTTCTGAGCCTAGTCATGCTGTGCCGCCGCTGGCGCTCCAGCCCGATCACTCCGCCCAGAATGTGCGCGGCAGACATACGCTTGCCGAATTCCAAATATTCAAGGTCTCCTTACGGTGGACACCCACTTATGTGACAGACGACCGCCTGCTGAGGCGCGCGGCTCTGCCGTGAGGCGCGGTCTCAGGCCGCCGTCTGTCCGGTGGCGGGCGTCCCCATCCCTTCGTCGAGAGGGGCTGGCCGTGTCGCTTTCGACGAGCGCGAGAGCAAACGGGCGGAATTGAGAATGAATACCATCTCCGAGGTCACGTGGATCAACGCCGCGAGCACGGGGTTCAAATATCCGAACGCCGCGAGCGCGACTCCCGCTGCATCGACACTCAGGGTCCCGGCGAAATTAGTCATAATGATGCGGTGGCAGCGGCGCGCGATCTTGATCACCTCGACCACCTTCAGGAGGTCGTTGCCGAGCAGCAGGACGTTGGCGCTTTCGCGTGCGATCTCGGTGCCGGAACCCATCGCTATTCCGACGTTGGCCTCCATCAGCGCTGGCGCATCATTGATCCCGTCTCCGACCATCGCGACCGTTTTCCCCGTGCTGCGAAGACTTCTAACACGATCCAGCTTCTGCCGGGGGAGAAGTTCCGCCTCCACCTCGTCCACTTGAAGCTTCTGTCCGATGGCCCGGCCAATTGAGGCCGTATCCCCGGTGAGAAGAACCGTTCGGATGGACATCTCCCGGAGCGCCCGCACGGCCTCCACCGCTTCAGGCCTCAGAACATCTGCTATTCTCAGGCTCCCCAAATGAACGCCGCTGTGAGCTACCAGTATTTCGCTGGAAGAATCGTGGTCCATCACAGGTGCGGAGATCTTTACGCCATGCTCCAGCAGAAATGCCCTCGTTCCGACGACCGTGTCCTCTCCGTCCACACGGCAAGAAATGCCTTTGCCGGGCGTGTATGAAAACCGTTCCGGATCTGCCAGTCCAAGGGCTGCCCGGTTCGCCGCCGTCAAGACGGCTCGCGCCAAAGGGTGTTCAGAATACCGCTCCGCGCTCGCGGCAACTTGCAGCAATCGCTCGCGCCCGATTCCATCCGAAGGATCGATGGATACGACCTCGGGATTTCCGAGCGTGAGCGTGCCGGTCTTATCCAAAACCACCGTATCCACCTTGCTGAGGGTTTCCATGTACAATCCGCCCTTCACGATGGTGCCGTGACGGGCTGCGCGTCCAATGGCGCCCAGGATGGCCAGCGGCGTGCCGGCAGCGATGCCGCACGCCCCGGCCACGATCACCACCGAAATCGTGGAGCGCGCGTTGTGCGTGAGGATGAACGTCAACGCGGCACAAGCCAAGGCAAAGTAAACAAGGTAGCCAGCCAGGCGATCAGCGGTCTTCTGTACGGGGGCACGGAAACGTTCGGCCTGTTCAACCGCCTCAATGATCTTCCCAAAGGCCGTGTCACCACCAACGGTTTCAGTCTGAATTTCGAGCACTCCGGACTGATTCACTGTGCCTGCATAGACACGGGCGCCTGGAATTTTCTCCACGGGCATGGACTCGCCGGTAATCGTTGCCTGATCGATGAACGATTGGCCACCCACAACCACGCCATCAACCGGGACCAGGCCGCCCGGCCGGACCAGGACCACATCCCCGGTGCGCAACTCGGCCAAACTGGCGGATTGTACGCCGTCCGGGCGCCGAAGTTCCACCTCCTGGGGCAGGAGATTCAGGAGATCCTGAATTGCGCGGCGACCGCGGCCGACCGTGAGTTCCTCAAGGACCTCGGCGATTAGGACGAAGAACACAATCACCAGCGCCGTGAACACTTCACCGATCGCCAGAGCCGATACGAGCGCGATGGTCATGGAGAGTTCCATGGTCATGCGGCGTGCCAGCAAGTTCGAAATGGCCTCTTCGAAGACCGGATAGCCGCCGATCAGGGCCGCGGCCAGCGCGATGAAATCGAATCCATGGAACTGCGGGACGGCGCGGGTCCAGGCAACTGCCGCGGCGATCCCGACCAGTGCGACGCGAGCATATTCAATCCATTCGAAATGGTGACCTTCTTCGGATTCGTGCGCGGGCAAAGCTGGACGCGCCGGAATGGTTTCGGTTGGTGACTGAGCTGTTGCGGGATGCATGGGTAACGCTCCTTTGGGCTATTTCACGTAGGCTCGTACGAAGTCGAGCAACTCTTCGGTGGACTCGGCTTTTTGCTTGGGCGGTTGGTTTTCGGCGTACATCAAGAAACGGATGTGGCCTTCCAGGATCTCGGCCATTAGGCCATTGATGGCGCCCCGGGTGGCAGCGATGGTCTGGAGGACCAGCGAGCATTCCTTTTCTTCTTCGAGCGCCTTTTCGACGGCGTAGAGCTGTCCCTGGATGCGGCGGATACGGTTCAATAGCTTCTGTTTGTCTCGAGAGGTGTGCGACATGAAAATACTGTACCCCAGTATGCTATAGAGATGCTCGGCTGGCTGCTACTGAATCATGAGCGAGCGGGACGACGTGGTGAGCGGGCGGGATTGGGAGGCAGGCGGGTGGATGAGGAACCTCGCGATATCAGTCTCGATCAGACCAAATCGAAGACGTAGACGAGCTCTCGTTCGTCGTAGCCGACCTTCTGCTTTCGGGACACTGTGAGATGCTTCCCGTCCGGGGAAAGCGTCCAACGATCGTGGAGTTCGGTGGTGTCCGTGTCGCTGATGATCTCGGAATCAAATACCAGAACATCGCCGTCCCAATGGGCGGTGGTAAAGAGTGGATCGCCATCGATCATATTGCGGGTCCGCTGACCGTCAGTTCTGTACTTGACGGTGCTCTCTTCATCCTCGCCGTCGACGGAAGCCTTCGAACTAACGGTAAGCTGGGGATCTTTGTGATCGATGGTTCGCTCTTCCTGATAAGGCTCATCGAGTTTACTTTTCTCGGTGTTGAGCTTCCAATGTCCGGAGAAATTGGGGGTGGCGGCAGCCGGGAAGGCGAGAGCTGCGAGGGCGGCGATAGTTCTTAGGGTTGTGTTCAGCATTGTCGAATGGACGCATCCTTGGATGATTCGTTGGTTACACAATAACTCAGGTGGAACCCTCCAAGCGAGCGAGTTAGAATTCCAGGCGCATGCGCAGGGCGATCATGCGCGGGGAATTGTCGCCGCCCAGGCCCACGCCCAGAAGTCCGGTGGGTGGCGATGTGGTGTGGCTGATCGCTCCGAAACCGGTTTGTGTTGCGGGGCGGCCGGGGATTCCCGCTACAACTGAGGGCAGGGCGAAATTTGGGTGATTGAATACGTTGAAGAATTGGCCTTCAATGCGGAGGGAAACGTGTTCGGTTAACGACAACTTTTTTGTCAGGTAAAGATCGCTCCAGGTGAACCATGGGCCGCGCAGAGTGTTGCGTCCCAGGTCGCCGAACTGACAGTGAGCGGGCGTGTCGCCACCTGCGCAGGCGCCGGTGCTGGGGTCGACCGTGGACACAAAGGCATTCGGATTTAACCACTGGACCGTGCCGGGTTGAGTAACTCCCGCGACGGGTTGCGTTGTGTAAAGAGGGACGCCCGTCATCACACTCGCAAATTGCGGACCGCCTCCTTGCAGAATCCCATTGCCGTGCGCCGTGTAGGGTGCGCTGAGCGCGGTAAACGGGACGCCGGTGTGAAAGAAGGCCGTTCCGGAAACTTGCCATCCGCCTACTGCGTGATTCAACCAACGCGTGTTCGCACGGAATGGCAATTCGTAGACATATGACGCATTGAAGTTGTGCCGGATGTCGTAATCGCAATCTCCATACTGGCGGCCCAGGTCGCCGGGCAAGGGAGAAAGAATACCGGCCGATGAAAACGAGAGAAAGCCTCCATTTGAAATGGTGTCCAGGCAATGGCTGAAGGTGTAATTCGCATTCAGTTGCAGGCCGTGTCCCACGCGTTTCGCGCCCGTCAACTGCAGTCCGTTGTAGTGGCTGTTCGCTCCTGTTTCAAGCTGCGTCACTGCTCCGAAGCGCGGGTCTTGGGGCTGGCCATAGGGGAACGGGGCGAAGCATCCGTTACAGACCGTCTGATATCCATTGACCTGCACTTGATAGGGCAACTGGACGGCGCGCGTTCCGACGTACTGCACGCGCAGGCTGCCGGTGTTACCAAGCTGCTGCTCTAGCGCCAAGCTCCATTGCAGGAAATAGGGCNNAAATAGGGCACGCGCAGGGCGCCATCGGGTACTGCGGTCAGCCCGACGCGAGGAAGACAGGTCGATGAATTCGCCTGCGTTGACGCGCAGGAAAGCTGGCCGTTCGCGAAACCTGCCAGGAACGCCTGGTTTGCTGCGGCGGTTGCATCAATGGCGCTGTTGGGAACGCCGGGCGCGATGGCGAGTCCACCGGCTTGTCCTTGCAACCCACCTTGAAACGTATTCACATTCGGTGGATTCGACGCCACCAGGTCCGCTACGCTGCCGGGCAGGAT
>PKYZ01000070.1:534-4360 GCA_003132865.1 Bryobacterales bacterium | reverse complement strand
CTCCCGTTGGTCGGCCCTGAGATAGTTACGCACAAATCAATATTCAAAGAAAGGAGACCCGCATATCCGATACCGATTCCCCAGGCTCATTCTTGGATGAGAAAATGCTTGCCAAGAGCGCTTGTTAAGGGGTCCGGCCCCGCGCGCTCCGGAAATGGCTCGCACAGCCGCGAGGGCAAAGCCCTTCGACCGTGGCTTGGTCGGGCGAGGTCTTCGCTTCGCCTGCCGGCACCCTTCGCGCCCTCCGCCCCGACCGACGCGACATGGCAACCAGGAGCGCTGTGCCTCGCAAGACGAATCGGGTCCCCGAGCGATGGCGTATCCCGCCTTGCTTGTCCGCAGGCTGCTGCGCGGCTTCACCATCCGTTTCTGCTGGGAGTGTGTAGAGACGGCGGGTTAGTCTGGTGTAGAATGGGCCGTAAGCACCAACTACCGTCGTGAGACGGGAGGTTCTTTATGAAAATCAAACAAGCCCCAACGCGTATCGCCCGCTTCCTTTTCTGTGCCATCCTGGCCGGCTGGTTCGCCCACGTCGGCCGCACGCAAACCGCGGTCTTTCCCCCGCCCCTACCAGGCGCCAGCTCCTGCTCCAACCCCGGCGCCAACTGGCTAACCTGCTCGATCTCCGGTACGACCCTGACGCTCGGCGCGGCCACCGGGCAGACCCCGCACCAAGTCATTGGAACATGCGGCGCGGCGACCAGCTTCGGGCCGTGCGCACTGGTGGCCGGGGATCTTCCGTCCATTTCGCTTACGACTGGCGTAACCGGTACGCTTCAAGCTGCCCAGGAACCGGCGCATACCGGCGACATGACCAACGCCGCCGGATCGCTGGCGACCACCGTCGTAGGCCTCAACGGCACGCTGCTGTCCGGCCTATCCAGCGGCCTGTTGAAGATCACCACCGGCACGGGGGCGCTGAGCATCGCCGGTTCCGCCGATATTCTGAGCGCCTGTACCACGTGCCTAACCTCTGCCTCCTCGCTCACCAGCACGGCGCTGATGACGGGGGCAGGATCGCAGGTGGCACAGACGACAACCACGAAACTGAACGGCGGCGTGTTCTACCCAACGACAGACAGCACCACGGCGATTCAGTTCGACAAAGCCAACGGCACCTCGAATGTGCTCACCGTCGATACGACAGACGGTTATGTGGGCATCGGGACGGCAGCTCCGGCAAGCCCATTGCATATCGCTGGCAACATCAGGATTGCTTCGGCGTCCAACTCACAGAGTGGCACATCGGGCACGGCGACGTGTGTACAGCCCATAGTTGGCGGCATGAAACTCGCAGCGTGTTATCTGAACGGCTACGCGAACACCGGCACGGCCCAGACGTACAGCTATCCGACGGCATTCGCCACGACTCCGGTATTGCTGGAAAGCGGTGGAAGTTGCGGCACGTACAACCCCACCACGACGGCGAGCACGTTAACACTTCCGGCCAATACCTCCATGACGGCGGAGACTTGCAACGTCGTGGTGATTGGGCAATAACATGAGGCTCCAGCGATCCTCGGCGGCCAGTGCATCCTCGGCCAATTTGCGCTCGACTACCTGCTCCGATTCTGGAGGTCTAAGACAGGTCTAAAACCGCTCCCTTAGTTCCTACGATCACCCCCTGAGTTCGATACTCCGGTCTGGCCCACTTTGATCGTCTAATTTGGCCCACCTGTATATCGACATTCTACGTCATCTTGGTCGGCGTTCAAACTCCGGCCAGCCAAAATCCAACCAGCAAAACCGATTACCAAAGAAACGACCCGCCANNAACCATAACCAAACCAACCATGACCAAACCAAAACCAACCATCAAAACCAGCCACCCGCGCTACCTCCACGGGGTTTGGGGCGGTGCCCCATTTCAAAAACTGTTCCACTTCCTTACGCTGTTTCCCGCCCCATAGACCTCCGCCGGGATGCGATACTCTGGCGCCCGGAGCGGCCGCAATGGTCCATGCAGATGGCCGCACCAGGCGCTCTCAAATCTGCCGGGGTGGGCCTCGCTGGTGAACTGCGATCCCTGATCCGTGTTGAAAATCCGCGGACCCCGCTTAAGCTAAACGGACGCCGGGATGTCCAAGGCCGCACGAACCCGCCACTCCAGCTCAGCACTTCTTCCTCCCTTCCATGGTGCGTCGGAAACGGAACGACTCCTTCCCCGTGTCGATAATGTGTGCCCGATCCGTGATCCGATCCAACAGCGCTTTACACAATCGGGGATTTGGAAACACCGTTGTCCATTCCGAGAAGGGCAGGTTTGTGGTCACGATGATCGCCGCCCGCTCGGCCCGCTCCGAGATCACCTGAAACAGAAACTCCGCACCGATGTCGGCCAGCGGCACATATCCCACTTCATCCAGCGCGATCAGCTCGTACTTCTGCCAACGAGTCATCAGCCGCCGGACTTGATTGTTCTGCTTCGCTTCTACCAACTCATTCACCAGAGCCGCCGCCGTGGTGAATCGAACCCGCCGCTTCTGTCGGCACGCGGCCAGACACAAGCCCGTCGCCAGATGGCTTTTGCCCGTACCGCAATCGCCGATCAACACGACCGGTTCGCTCCGCTCAATGTAGCCGCCTTCAGCCAACTCCCGAATCCGTGCCGCCGGAATCTGCGGCGCTTGCGTGAAATCAAATTCCTCCAAAGCTTTCATCCGGGGTAGTTGCGCATCGCGAATCCGGTTGGTGATGGCGTGCCGGTCCCGCTCTTCGCACTCTGTCGCCAGCAGGGCTTCCAGGTATCGAATGTGGCTATGGTTCTCCTTCACGGCTTGCTCCGCCAAGGAAACGAAGTTGGCTCCCACCGTCGGCATCCGAACGGCTTTGCAGTACTGCCGCACGCTGGCGTGCTCCAGACTCTCCGTCGGGTTCTTCATTGGAGGCCTCCCCGCGTGCCGGCCAGCAACAGATCGTAATCATCCATCACCGGCATGGGACGCTCGAACTGGGCCAACTCTTCGGCCAGGGTGATGGCATACTGCCGGCGTTGCTCCGCATCGGGCATATGAAAAATGTGCAGCACCGCGGCTGCATCCGTAACCCCCAGATGCAACGCCTCTTCCACCGCCGCTATGAGACGGTCCCATCCCTCCACCGAACCCACGCGCACCAGCCCGATCATCTCCCGCGTCCCGGCACTCTTGCCATGGCGCTGCTCCAACTGATGCCAGATCCGGTCCAAGCATTCCGGCCACCGACCCGCCTGCCGCCACTGCTGCAGGGGCGTCGAGCCCGCCATGGCTCCCGGCTTTTTCTCCAGCACGTCCAGGTAATGCTCCAGGTTCAGGATCTCGTGGCCTCGTCCATAACATCGCGCATGGCGAGCCGCACATCGGTTGTCATGCCGGATCTCAATCTGCAACGGCCCCGCCACCGCCGACACCCGCAGCCCTGGCGGCAACGGCGCCGAATACCAGTTGAGCTTCACCTTCACGCGGCCCTTACCATCGACCACCAACGGATACAAAACCTCCTCCAGCGGAAATCCCTCCTCCGCTCGCGGCGCTAGGAACGCCCGCTCATACTGACTGGCTTCGCCCACCGTCATGCTCTTGCCGCTGATCGTCCGATCGCGGTGGGCCACGCACGCCGCCAACAACTGCGCATTCAACGCAGCCAAGTCTTTGGCTTCCGGTACCGGCACCAAACAGTTGCGCCGATACCAGCCCAGCTCTCCTTCGACGCCACCTTTTTCGTTGCCCTTGGCCGGGTTGCAGTACTCGCTCCGATATCCCCAATGCGAACGGAACGCGATGATCCGGTCGGTTTCGATGCGCTGCCGGCCGCGTAAAATCTTCTTGACCACCGACGTCATGTTGTC
>PKYZ01000070.1:0-510 GCA_003132865.1 Bryobacterales bacterium | reverse complement strand
CCATCGCCTCAAACCAATCCACCTGACCTTCCTGGCCCCAGTCGTAGCTCTGCGGCACGAACACCTCCCGCCGGCCGAGTCCCAGATCTTGCTTCCGTTGCTGCACGTATCGCCGCACGGTTGGCTCCGCGATCGGATGGCCCGGGTGCTCTTCGCGCAGCCGTGTCCAGATGCGGTGTGCCGTGTGCCGTTGCTTCCGCGGCGCCTGCCGGTCGCCTTCCAGCATCCGGTCGATAGCCTCCTTCACCGGATCTAGTTTCGGTTGTTCCCGCTCGTGCTTCTTTCGCTCAGGCGGGATCGAACTGGCGATCGCCTGGCGCACCATTCGTCGGTGCACCCCATGCTTCTTCGCCAGCGCTTTGATCGTCTCTCCGGCCGCGTACCCCAACCGGATCTCTTCGAATAGTTCCACTTTGCTCCTCCTGTTCATCCCGGAATCTTCTCATCCGGGGCTGTGCAGGTGGGCCAAATTAGACGATCAAAGTGGGCCAGATTAGAGGAGCGAACTCA
>PKYZ01000556.1 GCA_003132865.1 Bryobacterales bacterium | reverse complement strand
CCGGGTTGGATCGCGATCACGATGCGGCCGAAGAAGAAGATCAAAAAGAAGATCAGCAGAAACGCGATCAGGATCAGGTACGGGGCCTCGCTGCGGACGAAGGCTTTCAATCGCCGGTATCGATTGGCGGCCCATTCACGAATCGATTTCACTTGGCACGCTCCCCAACAGGCAGCTTGGCGGCCGGCATGAGGCGCTGGCGCCGGCCCGTCGACTCGATCGTCTCCGGAATCGGCGCATTGGCGGTACCGGATGCCGCCGTCAACACGAGCGGCTTCCAGTCCGGTGCACGAGTCTCCCGCTGCAGGAACTCGACGATCCCCAAACGCAATGCAAGCTGCATGTCAAATCGGGCGGAAATCGGCGGGTAAATGGCACCCGGAACCGGCCCTTGGCGCAGTGCATCAGACCTTTCGCGGCATCGCGCAATACAGAAACAGCAGGCTGATGATGGGGGTGACCACCATGGAGCAGAAGAGAAAGCCCCAAAAGCCGATGCGCCGGTTCCGTCCCACGATGCCCACCACCAGGCACAGCGCCAAGTATGCCAGTACAAGTTCCAGGACCATTGAGGCTTAGGCTGGGACCTCAGCTTTCTCTTGCGTCCCCATCGTCGTGGCCATCTTGCGGCCTTCCTCGAACTGCGCCTTGAAATACTCCCTGACTTCCTCCGGGTTGAGGTCGAGGAATGTGCCACCGGATTCGAAATGCTGGATGAACACCTTGCCCAGCGCCCAAGCCGTCGCGCCGGAGGTCAGCGCCATTGTAGCTCCGCCAACTATGCCCACCAGCGGAATCCCCTTCAACAGGGTGAGGGCCGCGCCGTACGAGATAGCGCCCGGGACAATGGAACCGATCAGGGAACCGACCACCGCCTTCCCGCGGTTTAACTGAAACGGAACGTCGTAGATTTTTGAGATCTCGGAGAGCATCTTCAGTTGCACGCCCGAAACCGCGACCATGTCCACCCACGGAAACGGGATCAGGCCGGCTCCCATGGACCACCACATGTAGTTCTTGACTGTTTTAAGGGCTTTCAGTTCGTTTTCGCCCACGACTGTCGACTCCTGGGCTTTCTGTTCTTTTTCGCTCACGACTGTTGACTCCTGGGCTTTCTGTTCTTTTTTGCTTACCACTGTTGACTCCTTTTTGGGCTGACAATCGATTTGGGCTTGCAATCGATATACGGTGATGTAGGCAATTTTGTATAAACCTCTCGGTTTTTTTTCGGGGGTACGGAACCACACCAAACCGGACGCAACCGGACGAACGCCGGCCCGGTGGGAAAATGCCGCCACAGTCCGCAACGGTGCATTCGCCGTTGCGATCGCAATGGTAATCGGTAAAGCACTTAGTGTCCTCTTAGTGTCCTGAGTTAGAAGTTCTAGATCACCCCCTCACCAAGGCAATCGCTCTGCTCGGCCGGTCGAGATCGGTGAGCTGGACGACTCCGGAATCTTTATGACTCACTATGGGTTTCGGCGTTTTTTTTGAGACGAATCGACAATCCGGGACACTATCGCAACAACCTACTTAGATGACGGAAACGAAAACCTGCCGTGCGGCTGGCACCGCGGGACTCTCCCTCATAGCGTTCTTTATCCTCCCCAACGCCGGATGCGGCAAGCAGGCGGCCCAGGGCGCCGCCCGGACGCCATCTCCGACTGTGGTGGTGGTGGTCGAAACCGCCGAGCGCCGGGACGTGCCGATCATGTTGGAACTGGCGGCCCGGACCGAGGCAGCCGCCACAGTGGAAGTCCGCGCCAACGTCGAGGGCCGGTTGATCGAGATGTCCTTTAAGGAAGGGAACATGGTCCAGAAAGGGCAACTGCTGTTTCGCATCGATCCGCGCCGGTATGAGGCCGCGGTGCAGGCGGCTGGAGCCGCCGTCGAAAAGGCGGAGGCGGATCTGGAAATGGCGCGGGAGCAGCAGCATTTGGTTAATGCGCAGTCCGGGTTGCGCCAGGCCGAAGCCGGATTATTGAAAGCCAATCAGGACGCAGAACGGCTGAAACCGCTGGCCGCGCGCAGGGCGGTGCCGGAACGGGACCTGGACGCTGCCATCGCAGCGCAGTCCTCCGCCGGGGCGGCGGTCGAGGACGCGCGCGCCACGGTGCGTACCACCACGGTGGGCGACCGCATGGGTCTCCGGCAGGCGCAGGCCAGCCTGACTGCGGCCAGGGCGGCGCTCGAAACGGCGGAGCTGGACCGCGAAGGGACGGCCATTCGCGCTCCGATCGGCGGTCTCATCGGCCGGGTGGAAGTCTCGGTGGGCAACTATGTGGGGCGCGGAGAGTCCAATCGGCTCGCAACCATTTCGCAGTTGGATCCGATCGATGTCGACTTCAATATGTTGGAAACGCACTACTTGTCCACCACCACCAGGGTCGTCGACCGCGCGGCACTGAACCGCATCGAATTGACTCTCGCCGACAACAGCGTGTACCCTTTCCGCGGCCGGTTTACGAACATCGGACGCGCCGTGGACGAGAAGACCGGCACCCTTCCGGTAGTAGCGCAATTCCCGAACGCCAAGGGCATTCTCCTGCCCGGGATGTCTGGGCGAGTGCGCATAGCCGGGGAGACCCGGGCGGACGCCGTGTTGGTTTCCGAACGGGCTCTGTTCGCCGCTCAGGGATCCAGGGCCGTGTACGTAGTTGCTCCCGGCAACAAGGCCGCCCTGCGCAGCGTCGTGACAGAGGGGAGCTATCAGGGCAAGAGCATTGTCACCAAGGGGCTCAGCGGCGGCGAAACGGTGATCGTGGAGGGAATCGCAAAGGTGCGGCCCGGGCAATCGGTGACCGTCCAGACCGCTCAGGCCAGCCAGGACCGGTGAGTCTCATAATGGCCCGCTACTTCATTCATCGCCCGGTTCGCCCGGTTCTGGCAATTATTGTCTCGCTGGTCATCCCGATACTGCTGCTTAGTGGCTGCATCAGCCCCCGCTACCGTCGGCCGGACGTTTCTGTTCCGCCGAGCTACCGCGGAGACGCCCAGGCGCCCGGCGTTCCCAGCGCGGCCAATATTGGCGCGCATGGCGAGCCTGGCAGCCTCGGCGAACTCCGGTGGCAGGACCTGATCCACGACGAGGAGTTGCAAAAGCTGATCCGGGAGGCGGTGGCCCACAACTTCGACGCGCAAATTGCGGCCGCG
>PKYZ01000811.1 GCA_003132865.1 Bryobacterales bacterium | reverse complement strand
CCGCGAGCGTAAGCGAGCGGTTTCCCTCGAAAATCCCCAAAACGGCTAATATGCCCCCGACCGCCCGACCGCTCCCGCCGCCGCCTTGTGTTTACCCTCGGCGCTATGGTATGGTCGATCTCTAACTGGGGAAAATATATCCATGGCATACGTAATAGCAGANNNGACGACCTGCCGGAAAAGTGGTCGGACTTCACCGCCAAGAACGCCGCATACTACGGCCGGTAGGTGGCGCACGTTGTGTCGGTCTCCCAGACCCGCACCTGCCCCAACTTCACGGGGGTGCCTTGTCCGAGCCCCCCGCTGATCTCGTCGTAGAAGTATTTGGCCATGTTTTCGGCGGAAGGGTTGAGCACGTCGAAGGGCGCGAGGTCGTTCAAGTATTGGTGATCCAGCCGATCCACTACCGTCTGCATCAGCTTCTTCACCGCCACGAAATCCACCAGCAGCCCGATGGAATCCAACTCCGGACCGCTGAACGTCAACTGCACCCGGTAGTTGTGGCCATGCACGTTTTCGCATTTGCCTTTGTAATTCCGCAGCGCGTGTCCGGCGGCGAACGTCTCTTCCACGGAAACTTCAAACATTGAAAAAACTCTCCACGTCTGTGATTTTGGTGGTAAATCCGTAATCCGGCAGGCTGTCGAAGAACACTTGGCCGTAGCGCTGTTTGGTCACCCGGTTATCGAGCAGGACCAGCACGCCGCGGTCCGACCGGCTGCGGATCAGCCGTCCGAAACCCTGCTTCAACGCGATGGCCGCCTGCGGCACCTGGTAATCGTAGAACGGGTTGCCGCCCTCGTCGCGCAGCTTGCGCACGCGCGCATCGACTATTGGGTCGCTGGGCACGGCGAAGGGCAAGCGGTCGATGATCACGCAGCTCAACTGGTCGCCGGGAACATCCACCCCCTGCCAGAATGACGCCGTGGCGAACAAGATGCAGTTGGGCGTCGCGCGGAATTCCTCCAGCAGCGCGCTGCGCGGGCCGGTCCCTTGCAGCAGCGTCGGGTAATCGATGTCCAGCGAAATGCGGTCGTACATCAGGCGCATCTGCTGATAGCTGGTGAACAGGACGAACGCGCGCCCGCGACTCAGCTTGAGCAACTGGGTGACTTCCGTCGAAGCTTCCTTGGTGAAGGCGGGGTTGCGCGGATCGGGCAAGTGCTGCGGCACATAGAGCAGCGCCTGCTTCTGATACTGGAAGTGGCCGGGCACCACCAGGGTGCGCGCCTGCTCGATTCCCAGGCGCTTCTTGACGAAATCGAAGCCGCCGGCCACCGCCAGCGTAGCCGAGGTCAGGACCACCGTATCCACGGCATCGAAGAGCCGCTCGGCCAGCAGCGGCGCGACATCGATGGGGGTGGCTTGCAGAAAGAACCCCCGGCCGCGCCGCTCCGCCCAATACACATAGGATTGGTCGTCGCTCTCCAACACGAACCGCAGGGCCAGGCCCAGTTCGACCGTGCGGCGCTGCAGGGGAATGACCTCCACAGGTGGATTCTTCATCAGCTTCAAGTGCGAGCCCACCAGCTCCAGCGCGGAGTGCAGGTTGCGGTAGATCTCTTCGTTGCGCTCCACAAACTCGGCGCGTCCGGTGAATGCGGCGCGGCCCTCCGGCGCCGGCAGCACGGAAAACAAGTACGTGGCCAGTTCTTCGAAGCGATCCAGAAT
This sequence comes from Bryobacterales bacterium, assembly GCA_003132865.1. The sequence goes on along the minus strand of PKYZ01000811.1, from coordinate 3,757 downwards.
GCGATCCAGCTCGGCCGAGCCGAATTCCTTGGCGCGTGCCACTGCGGAGACATCGCGGCGCAGCTCCTGGAAGCGGTAATTGCTCACGGAGACGCCGAAATACTGCCCGGCCACGTCCTCGATTTCGTGCGCTTCGTCGAACACCACCGCGTGATATTCGGGCAGGATGCCGCCTTCGGTATCGCCGTCTTCAAGAACCTCCTTGAGCGCCAGGTCGGCGAAGAAAAGGTGGTGATTGACGATGACGATGTCGCTGGCCTGGGCGCGCTGGTGCATCAAGGTGAGGAAGCAGCGCTCGTACTGCTTGCACTTTTGGCCGGTGCACAGATCGCTGCGGGCGTCCAGCTTGGCCCAGACGGTGCTCGATTCCGGCAGCTTCTTGATCTCCGCGCGGTCGCCGATTTCGGTGGTCTGTTCCCAGTCCTGGATCACCTGGAAATCGGCAACTTCTTCCAGGCCGGTCAGCACCGCCTCGCGGTCGGCATCGTAGATCTTCTGCCGGCAGGCGTAGTTGTTGCGGCCCTTCATGTAGCAGACGCGCAGCGGGCGTGGGAAATGCCGCTGAAGAAAGGGGATGTCCTTGAAGAAGAGTTGTTCCTGCAGGTTCTTCGTGCCGGTGGAGACCACGATGCGCTTGCCGGAGAGGATGGCGGGAACCAGGTAAGCCAGCGTTTTGCCGGTGCCCGTGCCCGCTTCCACGATCAGATGCTTGCGGTCCGCCAGCGCCGATTCCACCGCTTCTGCCATGGCCAACTGGCCGGGACGGTATTCGTAATTTGGATGCCACTTCGAAAGCGCGCCGTGCCGCGAGAAGAACTGATGCACGCTGGGGACGGCTTTGACATCGGTGGACATGCCGGAGTTAATTCGATTGTAGCGTAGGGGGCGTGGCGCACGCTTCAGCGTGCAGCGGCAAACTTTAGTTCGCCGTCCCCCCGGGCTTTCAGCCGGCGTTTGCCAGCTTGCCGCAATGTGGGACAGCCTCCCGGCCTGTCCTCGTGCGCGTGGCCAGCGCCCGTACCTCCAGCAGAGCGTCCACTACAATGAGGGATTCGCCGGAATCGAGATTCACCTGCTAGTGCGACGTGCCAGTGGCCCAATAGCCGCGCTTGGCATTGACTGCAAGCTTGCTGTCTCGCACGCGGACGGAAATGGCGCGAAACTTGCCATCCAAATTGGAATTGCCCGGGACGTAAGCCAGCACATAATATTCGCGCCCGTCGGCGAAGGCGCGCTGCAGGCCGTTCAGAATGTTGTTGCTGTTTTGAAACGCTGTGCCACCGGTAGCGGCCGCGATTTCCGAAAGCGTTTGGCCCGCTTCAGTGGCATTACTATTCATGGCGCTCAGCACGGCTGGCGCCAGGCGCGCGACGCCTCCGGAATTCGAAGCGTCAAAGTACGGAGAGGTGTATAGCCCGCGCGAGTCGATCGTGTAGATAGGAATGTTGCTGTTCGCGGCAAGCTGCAGCACGGGTTCCATGTCCGGCATGCGATCTACCGTGCGGAGGGAGATACCGGATATTTCGGGAAAATAGGCCGACAATAACTCGAAGGCCAGTTGGCCGGGCACAAGCTGGAAGCCATCGGAGAAGAGGATGATCGTCCGCCGGCCCGTGCCGCGGCGCAGTTGCTCGATCAGGGAGCGAAGCTGACTCAGAAAAGTGACGGTATATAGCCGGTCCTGCTCGGCGATCTGTCTGGCTTCAGACGGCAAGCGGTTCTTCATAGGTAGGCATGCCGGATCCCCGGCATCGCAAGCGGCGCGTGCCTCGTCGAGCGTTCTCCGGAATGACCGCATGTCAGCCTCCATGGAGCTTTTCCGGCTAGCCATAAACAACTTTTGGAAATCCTTGCTATCCACCGCCTTCAGCACCGATTCAGGATCGGAAGTCGGGTTTTCGAGCACCTGCGTGGAGACTCCCACGGAAATGACGATGTACTGCGCATCGCCCGCTTTTTCGCTCTGGAACAGCTTCGAGAGGGCTTCGCGGATATATACCAGGTGGGCAAACTCGGTGTGCAGGGCGTCGATGCAGACCAGGTAGGTGCGCCGGACGGGAACCTGCTTCGGCGGGGCCGGGGCAGGCGCTGCAGCCATAGGCGGCTGGGAAGCGGCCGCGGCCGGAGGCGGCGGGCTGGAAACACCGGCGTTCTCGACGCTAAAGCCCGAGATTTTCTGCTCCACGCCGTCCTCGAATACGCGGAAGTCGGCCTGGGTCAGTCCCGTGACGTGATGCCCTTCTTTATCCCTCACCACCACCGGCACTAACACCTGCCGCACTTCGACTTTGATGGTTGTCTCCCCCGGCGCCGCGGCCACCGGTGGAGCGTTCGCCGCGCGCTCTAACTGCTCGTACCGGGCTTTAATCTTTACATTGTCGGGCGCCAGAGTGGAAGCGGTCTGGTACTCATCGAGGGCGGCCTTCTGATCGCCCGTCTTCTCCAGCGCCTGGGCAAGGTTGTAGTGCACGGTCGCATCCTTGGGCTGTAACTGCACGCCGAGGCGAAGCTCGGTTATGGCATCCGGCACATCTCCGCGTTTGAACAACAGGATGCCCAGGAAGTTATGGGCGGGGCCGGAATCGGGGGCCAGCTTGACGGCCTCGCGCAGTTCCGCTTCCGCGCCCGCGAAGTCGTTGGTAGCGCGCATCGCCACTGCCAGATGGAAATGTGCGGCCGGCATCTCGGGATTACGGCGCAGGGCCTCGCGCAAGGTTGACATGGCTTCGCCGGGCTTATTCTCCTCGGCCAGCGAGATGCCCCGGTCCAGCAGTTCCCATGCATTTTCCGCAGCGGGTGTGGTCACCGGCGAGACGCCCGCATGCTTCTCCTTCTGCTCCGGATCCGCCTCGTCATCGTACAAGAGGTAATCCGAATAGCGATGCACGCTGTCCAGCTCCCCGCCAGGATAGCGGGCGTGAACGGTCACCCTGGCGGGCAGCCAAAACGTGCGTTCGAGATAGGGGAAACTCACCGGAACCAGCGAAATATCGGTCGTCAGGGTTTCGAGAGGAGAGTCTGCGATCCGCCCCAAGAGGTCCGTCCGGAGGCGCACAATCCGGTGGGCTGCGGCATCCAGCCAAACTACGCCCTGCAATGGGGCGGCGCGGCTGTCGGTGCTTTCGGGGCGCTGCGCGAACGCCACGATGAAGAAATCCGCGCCGGCCGCGGTGGAGCGGCCCAGATAGCGGAAACTGGACCGCTCCCGGTTCTCCGGCAACAGGTAACGGATCAAACTGAAAAAGTGCCCCGTGACCAGATAATCACCGTTAGGAGGGTGCGCGGAGGCGCCAGTGGCGGGGTCGAGGCGGAACTCCGTGAACTGCTCCTGTGCAGCGTTGGGGACCCATTTCACCACGTAGCGGAAATCCTCGCGCCGGCTGATCCTGGCCATGTTGGTTTCGAAGCGCATCTCGTGAATTTCTTCGGCGGCGGAGATGTCTTCCAGCTTGGCAAGCATAGTGCGGAGGTTTTCGCCGCTGGCTTCAAGCAGCGCTTCGAGGCCATCCTGCTTCGAGTCGAACTGCGTGCCTGCCAGTTCCGGAATGGCGCGCAACAGCTCCGCGCTGTCGCAATCGATGAACGGCTTGCTCTCGGCGGGCCGGGCGGCCTGACCGGCCGCAACGCCGCAGACGAGGAAACTTAACGCTAAGGCATCGCGCCACATTACAGTTTTGATTGTCGCCTATCTGTTCTCATGCTTCTTGTGGGGCAGCCAATCTTGGCTGCAGCCGGCTTTCAGCCCAATGCCACTTAG
>PKYZ01000182.1 GCA_003132865.1 Bryobacterales bacterium | reverse complement strand
TAGGTCCAGGTTCCATCAGCGTTAAACGTCCACACTGTGGCAGAATTACTAACTGGCGGTCCGGAACAGCCCCAAGCCACAAAACCATTCCAAGTGCCGACGATGCTAGTTGCAGTTGACATTGACTTTACTCCCTTTCTATCGAATTTTCGAATCTTAGACTTTATCCGGATTTTCGAGGGGTTCCCAAAAATGCGGATCCACCCTTATAGTGAAAGCCCGAGTGCCATCATTACACACCAGCGTCCAAAAACTTGTGAAAAACGGCGTGGCGCACGCTCCCAGCNNCTCGTGCCGACACGGGTTCCCCACATCGTCGTACATAATGGTCTAGCGGCCAATGTCGACGCGCCTCTTCATCTCGTACGCCCACCGCGACGGCGGCGGCCTCGCCGCGCGGCTGCAAAGCGACCTGCACGGCCTCGCCTTCGACGTTTGGCTCGACCGCCAGCGATTGAAGGGCGGCGACCTTTGGACCAATGAAATCGAGGATGCGCTCGACCGCGCCGAAGTCGTTCTAGCCCTCCTGTCAAACGGGTCCTTCACGTCGGACACGTGCCGCGCGGAGCAGAGCTGGTCGCTCGACGCGGGCAAGTGTGTAATCCCCGTGCGGGTACAACGCGATAGCCGGGTCCCGCTCCGTCTCTNNGTCCGCCAATGGATCGACTTCAGCGACCCCGCGAACTACGCCGCATCCCTCGACCAGCTTCAAGACAGCATCGCCAAGCGCCTCGGCGTAATTGCCCCGCCCGACACGCAGCCCCGCTACAACAACGCCCCGCCCCTCCCCGATAACTTCGTGGACCGCCCCGAAATCCTAACCGCCCTCCGCAACGCCCTCTTCCAGGACGCGCCTAACCGCAACATCGCCCTCACCGCCCTGCAGGGCATGGGCGGCATCGGCAAAACCGTCCTCGCCCAGGCGCTCTGCCATAACGAAGTCGTGCGCCACGCCTACCCGGACGGCATCTTCTGGTTCACCATCGGCAAGGAATCCCGGCTCAGCTTCGACCAGCGCATCGAAGCCGTCCCCGGACTGCGCCAGCTCCTGGGCGCATACTCGGGCGATCAGGCCTGCGTCAGCCAGTACCGCAACGCATTCCGGGACAAGGCCGCGCTGATCGTGCTGGACGATGTCTGGCACGCCGCCGACATCGAGCCGTTCCGCACCGAATCGCCGCGCTCGCGCCTGCTCGTCACCACGCGCGACACCGGCATCGCCCCCACGTTCGGCGCGCGCGAGTTTACGGCCTTTCTCCCCACCACCGGTGAAGCGCGCGAAGTGCTCGCCCGCTGGTCCGCCCTTCCACCTGAGTCCCTGCCATCCCAGGCGAGTGAAGTGATCGCCGAATGCCAGAACCTGCCGCTGGCGCTGGCCATGATCGGCGCGCAGCTCAGGGGCAAGCCCGCGGCCCACTGGGATATCGTGCTCGGCCACCTCCGCCGCGCGGACCTGGCCCAAATCAAGGCCCGCTTCCCGGAGCCGCACACCACGCTGTTTCGCGCAATTCAAGTCAGCTTCGAGGCCCTCCGCGAGGAGGACCCCGTTGCCGCGCAGCGCTACCTCGCACTGGCCGTGATGTTGGAAGACATGGCTGTCGCGCCCGCCGCTCAGCAGACATTGTGGAACGTGGACGAAGCCGAGGCGCTCGAAACCGCCGACCGGTTTATCGGTCTCTCGCTGGCGCAGCGCGAGGCGTCGGGCGATGGTATCCGCCTGCACGACCTGCAATTGGACTACGTGCGCGCGCAATATCCAGACCCGGAGGCGCTGGAATTGATCCGCGGCGCAGTCCGGCTGTCCGCGCACGTGATCGACAAGGATCCGCACCAGTTCGCATCGCAGGTGGTAGGCCGACTGCTGCCACACCGGGACACTCCAGCGATTCAACGGTTCATTGAAAAAATCGCCCGAGGCGCGCCGAAGCCATGGTTGCGCCCGCTGCATCCCGCGCTTCACCCGCCAGGCACGTCCCTGCTGCGAACGCTGGCAGGCCACTCCCGCAGCGTCAATGGCGTAGCGGTGACGCCGGACGGGAAGCGGGCAGTTTCCGCGTCTTCAGACAACACGCTGAAGGTGTGGGACCTGGCGACCAGCCACGTGCTGCTCACACTGGAAGACCACTCTAATTCTGTCGATGGTGTGGCAATCACGGCGGACGGGAAGCGGGCGGTTTCCGCGTCTCGGGACACAACGCTGAAGGTGTGGGACCTGAAGACCGGCCGCGTGTTGCGCACGCTGGAAGGCCACTCTCGTCCTGTCTATGGCGTGGCGGTGACGCCGGACGGGAAGCGGGCGGTTTCGGCGTCCGCGGACAAGATGCTCACTGTGTGGGACCTGGCGACCCGGTATGGTCATCGCCATATCCCATTGCGATACGCCCGCGCGTCGCCAGCATTCGCAGACTAGCTGCGCAGCTTTACCGGCGACGACGACGGCCGCGTGCACATCCTCTCGCTGGAGGGGGCCGGTGACAGTGGAGCGGCACCGACAGTCATATCGCGTCGGGAAGGTTAGCGTGGCTAGCCCGAATCGCAGAAGGCCGACAGATTCTCGTCGTGGGCGCTCAATGCTCAGCCAACTTTTGCTAATCTCCTGCTAATCCAACAGGCCAACACACCCTGTTTTTGGGCAATTCGAGGTGGGATCAGAAGGGATGACATGGCACCCTAAATGCCGTATTGTCAGGTACTAACGGTGATGCAAGAGGATTATTGGGGACAACTTATACCGCATTGCTAAACCGTCGTAGGGTCAAAAGCTCTACCGGGGGTTCGAATCCCCTCCTCTCCGCCAGTCTTAAGCGAAACCGGACACGAGGGCACCGCATCCATTCCCAGTTCCCCGGCGGCTTCCGCCCGCGCGCCATCGCCGGCCCCGAACATCCTTCTCCACGACTCAAACCGGCCGCTGAGATACAATGTATCTCAGCGAGATCACATCATGGCCACCACGATGGTTCACATTCGCGTCGATCAGAAGACCAAGCAGAGGGCCGCGAAAACACTCGCTGCCATGGGCATGTCGGTATCCGATGCGGTGCGCATGCTGCTTCTTCGCGTGGCCGCTGAGAAGGCTTTGCCATTCGAGGTCAAGGTTCCCAACCGGACGACGGTGAAGCCCATGCGCGCCGCCGACCGAGGCAAAGGAAAGCGTCTGAATTCCGCAGCCGCGCTGTTCAAGGACCTGGGAAACTGACACGGTGCTAAACCCGGTAAGCGAGGCGCAGTTTCGGCGCGATGTGCAGCTCGCACAGAAACGCGGCAAGGACATGACGAAGTTGCGCAAAGTGATCCTGCTGCCGATCGAGGGGAGTCCCCTGCCACCACGCTGCAAGGACCACCAGCTCGGGAGGCGACTGGAAGCACCACCGCGACTGCCACATCGAGCCGGATTGGCTGCTGATCTACAAGCTCGATGGTGACGACCTGTACCTCGTCCCGAAGGTTTGAATTCCTCCTCCGCCAGATATCAAAATCGCTGCGGCGTGTGCCAGGGGAACACCACCAGCGCTGCACAGACCTGATTGCAACCTGGGGCTGCTAACCTAGAAGCGATGTGCTTCCCAGCCGTAGCAGTCCTGCTTTTCGCGCAGGCGTCCAGCACGGGTGTCAACGCGCAGAAAGCCCAGCAGTACATGGCTGCCGGGCGCTACCAGCAGTCCGCCGAGGAATGGGCCCAGGTCACTAAGGCCGATCCCACCAACGCGCGCGCCTGGTATTCGCTGGGCAGAGCCTGGGTGACCCTGGCACGGGGCGATTACGAACAACTCCTCGCGCTGGTCCCGCCGGACTCGGTCTTCGCGCTGGCAGTGCGCGCCGACGCGTTGCTGCACCGCCAGCAGCCTCGCCAGGCATTTGCGGTCTTCCGGGCGGCGCTGGCCAAGGATCCGGATCTGGTCACCGCTCACCTGGGCTTGGCGGCGATCTATCGAAGCACCGGGCGTCCCGATTGGGCGGCGCTCGAAGAAAGAGCGGCAGCCAGCCTGGATTGCAAGACGCACGCGGTCGATTGCGACATCGTGGCCGGACGTTATGAGGCGGCGCTCGCCGCCACCAGCGGGGACCGTACGCCGCGCGGCATCTACTTTAGAGCGCAAGCCCGCACCGGACTGGCGAACGCAGCATTCGCCAAGGTGGCGCAACTGCCGCCCTCGCCGGATTTGCACCTGTACAAAGCGGGGCTGGAGTACGAAGCCGGTCATCGCGAGCAAGTCGTGGAGGAGTTGCGCCAGGCCACCCAACTGGCCTCGCGCGACGTGGCTCTGCGCCGCGAGTTGGCCATGGCCATGGGCGCGGCTGCCCACTACGACGCCGCCTACCGGCTGGCCGCGGAGTTACTGCGGGACGATCCCGGCTCGGACGAGCTGAACGCATTGGCCGGCGATGCGCTCTTGAATTTGCAGAAGGCCGAAGAGGCCATCCCGTTCCTGAAGAAGTCGGCGGTGGCGAACCCGAGGAACCCGGTCACACAGCGCTCACTGGGCATGGCCTACATGAAGACCGGTCAGGCCAAGCTGGCGTTGCCGTGCCTGGAGGCCGCCGCACTCATGGACGCCGACGGCAGCGTGCACTATCAGTTGGCGCTGGCCTACCGGAAAACCGGCCGGCCGGAGCTGGCGGCGAAGGCCATGGCCAGGTATCGGGACCTATCCACCAAGTCGCCGCCTCCACCCGAGCCGGAGATCACCCCTCCGCTGTGAGTGACGTGGCGCGCGCACTTTGCGGCAATGCCACTTAGTTTTGCCATTGTGAGCACGCTGCGTTATTCGTGGGGCAGGACTCCAGCGTGTGCCCTAAAGGGGCAGATTACCAGTGGGGGAAGGACCCACTCGAATAGTTGATGGTTAGATTCGATAGCTGGCGGGCGGTTCGGTTGGGAAACTGGCCGGATCGGAACCTCGCGACAAAGTTCACGGAAAGGTGGGCGAGCAACTTGGCAGGCCGTAACGCGTGTGAAGCTTGAGCAGGCCTCGAAAGACCCAATGTGGACGCCGACCCGGCGCTAGAGCGGGGAAGGCCGAGTCCATCCGGAGAAACCCGGCGCGGGAGCGCGCTAAACCGATAACCATCCGCACGGATGGGGACACCGGGGTAGTGAGCACAGCATGCCAAGAAGGTAGTCTGCGGTCAGTAGGGGAGGCCCGGGATGGTGGCAGGGTCGCGACCTGCGAACGGGATCGGAAAGGATCTCGGACCATCTGGGCGTCGGAGAGGGTCAGATGTACCCGAGAAGCCGGGTAATGCCGGTGGAGGGAAGGACCCTTGCTTCTGGTGAGCTTGAAAAAGGAGGGAAGGAGTGGTGATTGGCGATGAGCCTGGCAACGCCGGATAAAATTCGGGACCTGCAGATCAAGCTGTATCGCAAGGCGAAGGACGAGCCGGGATTCCGCTTTTATCAGCTATACGACAAGGTGTACCGGGAAGACATCCTGCGGTATGCATACGCTCTGGCCAAAGCCAATGATGGCGGGTCGGGGGTAAATGGGGAGAGCTTCCAGGACATCGAGACGGCAGGGCTGGAGGAGTGGCTGAACGGCCTGAGGAAGGACCTGCACGATAAAATGTACCAACCACAACCGGTGAAGCGGAAGATGATTTCCAAGCCGGGCGGCGGAGAGCGCGCACTGGGTATTCCGACGGTACGGGACCGGGTGGCGCAAACCGCGGCGAAGTTGATTTTGGAACCGATCTGGGAAGCGGACCTGGAGCCGAGTGCTTACGGCTACCGGCCGCGGAGGAGTGCGCAGGATGCCATCGGGAAGGTGGATGAGCTGCTGCACGAGGGATATACGGATATCGTGGACGCGGATTTGTCGAAGTACTTTGACACGATTCCGCACTCGGCGCTGATGCAGTGTGTCACGCGGAGAATCGTCGACCGGCAGATGCTGCACCTGATCCAGGGGTGGCTGAAGGTGCCGGTAGAGGAGCGGGACGAACAGGGGAAGAGACGGTTAACGGGCGGCAAGGATCATGATCGCGGTACTCCGCAAGGCGGGGTGGTCAGTCCGGGGCTCGCGAACCTGTACATGAACCGGATGTTGAAGGGCTTTCGGCAGACCCGGCGGGAAGAGCAGTTTCGGGCGCGGATAGTGAACTACGCGGATGACTTCGTGATTCTCAGTCGCGGAAAGGCGAAAGAGGCACTGGAGTGGAGCAGTGGGGTGCTGGCGCGGCTGGAGTTGACTCTGAACGCCAAGAAGACGAGCATTCGGAATGCCCGGCAGGAGCGATTCGATTTTCTGGGGTACACATTCGGACCGCATATCAGTCCGCGCGGGAATGCCCGGTAGATCGT
>PKYZ01000585.1 GCA_003132865.1 Bryobacterales bacterium | reverse complement strand
GCGCCGCTTGCCCGCGGCACTCCTCCATAATCTCCCGCTCATACTCCGCGATGCGCTCCTGGATGGCGTCGTACATCTTCAGGGCTTGCCCCAGCGTGAACAAGTGGTCCGCACGCCAATGCCCGCTCAATTGCTCGGCGATGGCCTCCTCGCTCTGGTGGCACCGCCGATCCCGCAACTGGGCCAATTGACGGGCGTCCCGCTCTCCCCCCACGATGGCCCGTACGATGGCCATCCCGGTCACCCATCGATATCCGATACCGCCCGGTGCACGCGCGTACATTCATCTGATCCAGGCTCTTCTGCATCCGCCGTAGCCAATCTCCAGTCTCCGCCACCAGAATGGCTTGGTCTCGCACCAGGGTCCGTAGCATGCACACCTGTTCGTCCGGCCGGAACGAGCCTAGCAGCAGCCCGCAACTGTGCAATCGCTGAATCCACCTACAGTCCACCCGGTCGGTCTTCTTCCGCCCCGACACCCTGGCCAACTGCCGGGTCTCCAATCCGGTCCTCTCCAATACCTCATGCGGCGCGATCCAGTACACTCCCGTGCTTTCCATCGCCACCGATACTACGTTTCTCGCACGCAGCTAGCTAGGCCGCCATCCTTTCCAACTCTGGCGTGGTCGCTCCGAACGCTTCCACCTCCCGTCCCGGCCCACCCAGCTTAGGCGCACACACTCAATGCTTCTTGCTTCCCAGATCGGTGCCGGGGCGTTTAGTCACAGCCACATTCAATCCGGCACCGCCGGCGGCAGGGCTGTCTTCTGACCTCTGTCTCCTGACTTCTGTTTTCCGCCTTCTGTCTCCTGACTTCTCACTTCTGTCTTCTGTTTTCTTAGCTCCAGCTCCGCCCACCGCGCATACAGTTTCTCCACCTCAGCCTCCGCCGCCTGCATCTCCGCGTATCGCTGCTGTAACGCGAACGGATCGGAAACCACTTCGGGCGCCTGCATCGCCGCGCGCGCCGCCTCCAGCGATTGCTCGGCTTCCAGGATCCTTTGCTCCATCCGCTCCCACTCGCGCGCTTCCAGATACGCCAGTTTCTTCCGCGGCGCCGTGGGATTGGCCGCCGGTGCCACCGGCCTGTCCTCGTGAAGCCGCGCCGGTTTCACCGCGCGCGCCTGCTCCCATTGCGAGTAGTCCGCGAACACCTCCGCGCCGCCCTCGCCATCGAGGCCCAGCACCACCGTCGACACCCGATCCAGCATGTAGCGATCATGCGTCACCAGCACCAGCGCGCCGGCGAAATCCGTCAGGCTCTCCTCCAGCACTTCCAGCGTCGGAATATCCAGATCGTTGGTCGGCTCGTCCAGCAGCAATACGTCCGCCGGCTGCAGCATCAGCCGCGCAATGATGATGCGCGCCCGCTCGCCGCCCGAGAACCGGCCCACCGGAATGTCCAGTTGCTCCGCATGGAAAAGGAAGCGCTTCGCCCAGCCCGCGATGTGCATCGCGCGGTCGCGATAGATCACGCTATCGCCGTGCGCTCCCAAACCCTCCCGCAGGGGCGCGGCCGGATCGAGCTGTTCGCGGCCCTGGTCGAAGTACACCACGCGCAGCCCGTCGGCGCGCTCGATCGTCCCCGCGTCGGCGTCCATCTCGCCTTTCAGCACGCGCAACAGCGTGGTCTTGCCGCTCCCGTTCGGGCCCGCCAGCCCCAGCCGCATCCCCGGCGAAAGCGAGAAGCTCAGATCGCGAAACAACTGCCGGCCGCCCAGCCGCTTCGCGATGGCCTCCGTGCGGATCAGCTTCCTGGTCTTGCGCCCCGAAGCCGTGAAGTCGATGCGCGTGGTGGCCTTCGCGTTGCGCGCCGAAACCTCCGCCAACTCGCCCATCAGCTCATGCGCGGCGTCGATGCGCGCCCGCGACTTTCCCGTGCGCGCCTTCGGACCGCGCCGCAGCCATTCCACCTCGCGCCGCACCTTGTTGGCGAGCGCGGCCTGCTGCTCCGATTGCGCCTCCAGAAAGGCCTCGCGCTTCTCCAGAAAATCCGCGTAAGGGCCCTCTGCGCGGAACATGCCATCCGGATACGCGCGATTGATCTCCGCCACTTCCGTCGCGGCATTTTCCAGGAAATAGCGGTCGTGGCTCACCACCACCGCGGCGAATGTCGCGCCCTGCAGCAGCTTCTCCAGCCACAGAATCCCTTCCAGGTCCAGATGGTTGGTGGGTTCGTCGAGCAGCAGCACGTCGGGATTCCGAATCAGTTCGCGCGCGATCGAAAGCCGCCGCTTCCAACCGCCCGAAAGCGACTCCACCGCGGCGCTCCCGTCGGCGAAGCCCGCCCTCCCCAACGTGACGCTCACCGCGGCCGCGCGCTCCGCTTCATCCATCCCATCCATCCCATGCCCCGGGAGCGCCTCTTCCAGCACCTTGCCCGCGGTCATGCCGGCTGCGAACTCCGGCTCCTGCGGCACGTAGGCGACGCGCGTCAGCTTGCGCACCGTGCGCGTGCCCGTGTCCGGCTCCAGCATGCCGGCCATGATCTTCAGCAGCGTCGATTTGCCCGAGCCATTCGGGCCGATCAATCCCAGCCGCTCGCCCTCGGAGATATGTATGGAGATGTTGGAAAACAGCGGGGCTGCGCCGAACGACTTGCCGGCGCCCATCACGGAGAGTAGCGGCGCGGGCATCTGTTTCAGGATACCCTAGTAAGGTGCTCCGCCTCTTCTACGCGATCGAGTTCCTGATCGCTCTCATGGCTACTTTCACCGTCTGGAGCCAGGTCGGCGGGCAGTACCATCTCGACCTGATGGCGTGGTATTGGAAGGTGTGCCTGGGCACCGGCATTGCGTTTGCCGCGGTGAAAGCTACGGCCGCAGCCGTCAAAGGCGAGCGCGCGTGGAATGCCCGCACGCTGCGGTGGATCTCCATCATTCTCGCGCTGGCGCTGGCCTGCGGCGCGGTCACCTACTACTACCATCTGACGGAGCCGCCCCCCGACGACGAAGACCAAGAGGATCCCACTACACCCACGGCGCAAACCGCCTTATAACGTAGCACCGTCTTCAGCCCGTATCTGGAGTTTTCTGGCCCCAGGACTGCAGATCTGAGACGTTGACGGTGAAAAACTCGGGGAAGCGCCGCGGCGCGATTCGCTAGCCCTGATGATCGGCGGGCAGGTTTCGGCGAGCGGTCAGTGCAATGTCGGCGCTCATGGCCGCTGTGTCGGGCGGATCACCTCGTCGGGATGGATCGCGCGGAGCCCCTTGAATCGTTGGAAGTCCCGGACGTTGACGGTCAGCAGTTGCGAGACGCCGTGAACGTACATGCTTGCCGCCAGCCGCGCGTCATGCACCTGCACACCCCTGACTGCATGTGCGACGAGAAGCCGCCGCCAACGGTCGTGCACGTCCCGGCTGTCCGGCAGAAACTCAAAGTCCCGTTCGATCACCCGGGCGATGCGATCTGTCTCGGCGGTACTCAGCCCGAACCCATTTCGATCGCGCGGACGGGTGGAGGCATTCCAGAACTCGCCGAGGATCTGTGAGGTAAAACAAAGCCGCGCGCCCTGTGCCACCAGCGCCCGAAGCGCCCCGCTGATCGTCGGGTGGTGGGGATCGTCGCTCTTGCTCATCCGCAACAGGATGTTGGTATCGAGTATCCACGCGGGGGCATCCGTCATCAGTCGTGATCCTGATACAGGCTCTCGCGCGTGAAGGCCTCGTCGGGCAGCACCGGAATCTTATGCGAGAACTGCGCCATTTCCCTGAGGGTGTTTTCAAGCCGATCCTGGCTCAGCTTGTCCGCGCCAGCGGGAAGAAGGACAGCCTCTTCGAGCAGGCTCGCGGCATACGCCTCCACCGCGCTGCCGTGGGCGGCAGCCTGGCGGGCGAGCTCGGCCTGAACCTCAGGTGCGATGTCAACCGTGATCGTCATATGCCTCCTTACCAAGCCATGCCCTACCCTAGCCTGCTCCGCTTCCGCCCGTCACAGAAATAATACAACATAATGCAAGATTTCATCAGCAAAGAGGCCGAAACGGTACCAGATGACCGAGTCGTCCAAGAGTGTGAACGTCACGGTCTCGGATATATGACCTTCGAAGACCCCGCCGATTACGGAACGTTCGACATTGTGAACACCGCACGGGTCAGGGATCCCGATCCGTACGAAGTGGACAGCTTTATACTCAGCTAAGCCAAGAGAACCAAGATAGCCTCCTCTTGGCGTCCGTCGGCCACCTAGTACACAATGACGTCCTTTATGTTGTACGACAAGATCGCGTCCCCCAACCCGGTTATGAACCCGATCACGCCCCGCACCCCACCCCCAAACCTATGAAAACAAATAGGTCCCGCCAGCAGTGCCGCTGATCGGCCGCCACCCCCATGCTATCGTCGAGTTAGGAATAGGCAGCCATCAGCCATGCCCCTTGGGAGCCGTCCAACTCAAGAAAAGAATGCGCAAAAATGCCCAAATTGCCGAGTTAGCGCCGCTCAAAATAGGCCGTAACTTATTGCTGAACAAGCATGTTACGCGACATTGGCTTCGTTTGTCCAATTCGCATTCACCAGCCGATCTCCCGTCTCAAAAATGGGGGTCGCCGCAGCGGCGAAACGCACCAAAGAGCCACCCCATCGCCACCGCCCCAAACGCCCCTCTTTCGCCTCCTCTTCCCTTTTGGCTTTGTTCGTACAAAAACGCAAAGCCCCCAAAATCAGCTACCTCCACGCCCCGAAACATGCTACAGTCGCAACAAATGCCGACCAATCCTACCGGCCGCCGCGGATTCCTCAAAGCCGTCGCGCTGGCGAGCAGCGGCGCCGCCCAAACCCCGCCCCAAACCTCCGCAGCGCCTACGCCGCCCGCCACCACGCGCCCGCCGCAGCCCGTCACCCTCCCGCGCTCCTCCATGCGCTATCCACGCGTCTACACCGGCCGCCAGCTTGCCATGCTGGCCATGCCCCTCGGCGGTATCGCCGCCGGCAGCATCAGCCTCGGCGGACGCGGCCAGCTTCGCGATTGGGAACTCTTCAATCGTCCCGATAAGGGCCGCTCGCCCGAATACGCCTTCGCCTCCATTTGGGCGCAGGCCGGCAGCCGCAAGCCCGTCGCGCACGTGCTCGAGGCCCGCCTCATGCCGCCTTACGAAGGTCCCGATGGCCTCGGCTCCAAGAACGCGCCCGGCCTCAGCCGGCTCGAAGGCGCAACTTTCACCGGCGAGTTCCCCATCGCCCAAATCGCCTTCCGCGATTCCCGCCTGCCCGTCAACGTCACGCTGGATGCCTTCAGCCCCTTCATCCCCCTCGATGCCGACGAATCCGGCCTGCCCGTCGCTATCCTGCGCTATCGCGTCCACAATCCTGGTAAGGACGCCGCCACGGTTTCCATCGCCTGGTCGATCGAAAACCCCATTGGCGTCGGCTCCCACGACCCGGTGAAGCTCCGCCCCGGCGAACAGCGCATCAACGAATACCGCGAGTCCGGCAATCTGAAGGGCCTCATGATGAGCAACCCGGGCATACCCGGCAACGATCCGGAAGCCGGCACGTTGGCTGTCTGCTTCGTCAAGCCCGAAGGCAAGCTCTCCTATCTGCGCGGCTGGATCAACGCCAAATGGTGGACCAGNNCCCATCGGCTCGCTCTGCCTGCAACAGGAGATCCCGCCCGGCACCGAGGCCGCCTATACGTTCCTGCTCGCCTGGCATTTTCCGAATCGCACGCCCGCCTGGTCCGGCTGGACCGCCCCCAAAGGCGAAGAGCACACCATCATCGGCAACCATTACGCCAAGCGCTTCGCCGGCGCCTGGCAGGCGGCCGAATACGCCGCCGAAAAGCTGCCCGATCTCGAAGCTCGCACGCGCCGCTTCGTCGCCGCCATGCGCGACAGCACCCTGCCGCCCGCCGTGCGCGACGCCGCCATGTCCACCCTCTCCACGCTCGTCACCCAAACCTGCTTCCGTACGGCCGATGGCGAGTTCCACGGCTTCGAAGGCAGCGATGATCACAACGGCTGCTGCTTCGGCAATTGCACCCACGTCTGGAATTACGAGACCGCCACCCAACATCTCTTTCCCACCCTGGCCCGTTCGCTGCGCAAAGCCGCCTTCGGATATTCCGAAGACGACCAGGGCGGCATGCGCTTCCGCCAGTTGCTCCCCGATGGCAAAGAGCGCTTCGGCTACGCCGCCGCCGATGGCCAACTGGGCCAGATCATCAAGGCCTATCTGGATTGGCGCCTCTCCGGCGACACCGCCTGGCTGCGCGATCTTTGGCCCCGCGTCCAGCGCGCCATCTCGTTCGCCTGGGTGCAGGGCGGATGGGATTCCCAGCGCCGCGGCGTCATGGACGGTGTGCAGCACAACACCTACGACGTGGAGTTCTACGGTCCCAATCCCCTGTGCGGCATCTATTATTTGGGTGCCTTGCGGGCGGCCGAGGAGATGGCCCGCGCCGTGGGCGATACGCAAGCCGCGGCGGACTACCGCAAGCTGTTTGAATCCGGTAGTAAATGGATCGACGCCAACCTGTTCAACGGCCACTATTACATTCAGAAGGTCCGCGGCATCCCCAAAGATCAAATCGCTCCCGCCACGGTCGGCAACATGGGCGCCGAAAATCCCGAGAAGCCCGAATACCAGGTCGGCGATGGCTGCCTGCTCGATCAGTTGATGGGACAGTATCTCGCTGAAGTGGCCGGACTTGGGTACCTGGTCGACCCGGCCCACATTCGCGAAACGCTGAAATCCATCTATCAGTTCAACTACAAGCGTCAGCTTTACGATCATGAATCCGTGCAGCGCACCTACGTGCTCAACGACGAAGCCGCGCTAGTAGTCTGCGATTACGGCACCGGCAAGCGCCCCGAGGTCCCCTTCCCCTATTTCGCGGAGGCTTGGACCGGTCTCGAATACCAGGCCGCCGCCACCATGATTTATTCGGGGCTAGTGCGCGAGGGCGTGGAGGCATTCGAGAACAGCCGCCGCCGCTACGATGGCGAGCGCCGCAATCCGTGGGATGAAGCCGAATGCGGGCACCACTACGCGCGCGCCATGTCGGCCTGGTCCGGCGTGCTGGCGCTGAGCGGCTTCCGCTATCACGGCGCGGAGAAAAGCGCATCCATCGCGCCCCGGCTCAACGTCGGCAAGTTCGTGTGCTTCTGGTCGGCCGCGCCGGCCTGGGGCACGTTCACGCACGCCGCCGATAGCGGTCGCCGCCGCGTGACGCTCGCTGTAACTGAAGGCAACCTGCCCTTACGCAGCATCACGCTAGTGCCCGGACCACCCGTCACCGCAACCGCGACATTGCAGGGCCGCCCGCTCGTACTGAGCCACGACCGTGAGGGAGTAGTCTTCACATTCGCCGACGAGCTGACCATCCACGCCGGCGAAGAATTGGTGCTGCTTGCCTGATCGCCCCACCCTGGTCCTCACCGGCGGCTTCCTGGGAGCCGGCAAGACGACGCTACTGCTGCGCGCCGCTCGCCTGCTGCACGAACGCGGCATGCGCGCCGCCATTATTACGAACGATCAAGGCACCGCGCTGGTGGATACACGCATGACCACCGCTCTGGGCTTCGATGCTGGTGAGATCGCCGGCGCCTGCTTCTGCTGCCGCTTCGGCGACTTCGTCGCCGCCGCCCAGAGCCTCCTGGCCGTCAGGCCCGACGTGATCTTCGCCGAGCCGGTGGGAAGCTGCATGGATCTATCCGCCACCGTGCTGCAGCCGCTCAAGCAGCTCTTTGCCGCGCAATTCCGCCTGGCGCCGTTTTCCGTCTTGGTCGAACCGCAACGCGCCGCCGAGTTCCAGCAGCCGGATGCCGACCCGCACTTGGCTTACTTGTTCCATAACCAAATCGCCGAAGCCGACCTGGTTCTCTACACAAAATCCGACCTGGGGGTGGGGCAGGCGTCCACGCCTNNCGCCACATCAGCGCCGTAACCGGCCAAGGCGTCGCCGAGTGGCTCGACGAAGTCCTAGGCGGCCGTCTGTCCGCCGGTAGCCGTCTCCTCGATATCGACTACGCCCGCTATGCCGCCGCGGAAGCCACCCTCGGCTGGCTGAACTGGGAGGGCGAGCTGCGCCTCGAAACCGCGCTCACGCCCGCCGCCATAGTCGGTCCGCTGCTCGAACGCCTGGACACCGAACTCACCCGCGCGGGCGCGCCCATCGCGCACCTGAAGATCTTCGATCGCGCCCCCAGCGGCTACATCCGCGCGGGCATCTGCCGCAACGGCGACGAGCCTTCGGTCGTTGGAGACCTGCTGGCTTCGCCCGCCCGCCGCCACGAGCTCGTCATCAACCTGCGCGCCCGCGCCTTGCCCGCCGTGCTCGAAGAATCCGTCGCACGCGCCACCGGCGAGCTTCCCGCTACCCTCCGCGTCCTCCAGCTACAGTGCTTCCAGCCTTCCCCGCCGGTGCCCGAGCACCGCTACCATAAGGTTTCGACATGAAAGCACTCGTCAAGAGC
>PKYZ01000498.1 GCA_003132865.1 Bryobacterales bacterium | reverse complement strand
TCGCGATGCACGATGCCCTTCTGGTGGGCGTAATCGAGGGCCACGGCGGTTTGGCCGAGAATGCTGAACATGCGGTCCGAGGGGAGCGGCTGGCCGGAAATGAGCTGGTCGAGCGTGGGGCCGTTGACGTACTCCATGGCGATGTAGGCGAGGTCGTCCTGCGCCTCCATGTCGTAGATGGTGACGATGCCCGGGTGGGAGAGGACGCCGGCCGAGCGGGCTTCGCGGAACAGCCGCTCGCGCAGGCGGGCGCGCTCCTCGGCGTTGGTGACTTCGCCGAGGCGGATGGTTTTGATGGCGACCGGACGGCCGATGGTGGGATCGGTGGCCAGGTAAACGACACCCATGGCGCCGCGGCCCAGCTCGCGCACGATCTTGTAGCGTCCGATGCGGTCCATCAGACTTACAGTGTACTGTGCCGGGGGCGGCGGGGGCACGGGCGCGGCCGGGTGGCCACTGTTTTGGGGGATTTCTGAGGGAATCCGCTCGCTCGCGCCTGTACTGGAAGCAGGAATAGTACTAGACTCTACTGGCGTTTATACCCCCATTTGCGCAAGGCCAATACCACCATTTGTTTGGGTTTGATCGGTAATCTTCATGGGTTGTTGATGCGAACTTGTGCTTTTAACTTAGTCAAGCGCAGCGCGCAGTGTTTTTTGGGCGGGCGCGGCCAATCCCGCGCTGGTGGGCCCCATCGCTCTCTTACGGTTGTAGCTCGACCGCGGCGTATAATAGAGAATTCAGGAGGTGATTATACGCCAATGCGGCAGCTCAGTCGCAGAGAGTTCCTCCTCACCAGCACCGCTCTCGCATCCGCTCTCGACGCCGGCGCCAAATCCGGGCCTAAATCCGTCGTCAGCATCGTTCGCATCCGGAGCGACCAAGTCGCCAATGCCGTCGAGAAGGCAATCGACCTCCTGGGCGGTATCCAGCACATAACGAAGGGCGTCAACACCGTGATGCTGAAGCCCAATCTCGTTTCCACGCAGGCGGAGGCGACCACCAAGCTCGCCGTCGTGCGCGCGCTCGCGGAGGCCATGCAGTGTGCTGGCAAGGAAGTTTCGATCGGCGAAGGATCGGCAGCCGCGCCGAACTTCAACGTGCGGGGCTCGGCTATTTTCCGGACCCGCAAGCGCGAGATCCTGGACCCCATGCAACAGTACGTTTTCGAGCAACTGGGTTATGCGGATCTGGCGAGGACGCTGCGCGTGCCGCTGGTGAACCTGCACTCCGGCGAATTGGTGGACGTGGCCGTTCCCGGCGGCTTCGTATTCGATAAAATCGCGCTGCACAAGAGTCTGACCGAGGTCGATCTGCTGTGCTCCGTGCCGATGATGAAGACGCATCAGCTTGCTACCGTGACCCTGGGGATGAAGAACCTGATCGGCGCATTTCCGGGGACGGTCTATCAGTCCGTGCGCGGACACATGCACGATTTGGCCTCGCGGGTGGAACCCACCGCCGCGTCAGCCGTGGTGGTGGACATGGTGCGCGCGAACAAGCTTGGCCTGGTGGTGATCGACGGCTCCATGGCCATGGAGGGCAACGGGCCTTCGATGGGCAAGACGTTCAAGATGGACGTGATCGTGGCCGGCACGAATCCCGTGGCCACGGACATGGTGGCGGCCAGCCTCATGGGATTCGCGCCGGCGGAGATCCCCACGTTTCTGTGGGCGAACAAGGCGGGGCTCCGCCCTGGCGCGCTCGACGAAATTGAGATTCGTGGCGAGCCGCTCGATCGCGTGCGGCGTTCTTTCGCGAAGCCGCAGCTTGTTGCCTGGAACGCCATCCGTCCCTACTGGGGCAACCAGGAGATTACGCGCAACGCGTATGGCGGCGCAGCGGAAACACTCGTCGCGGCTCTCGGTGCAACGGGCGCGAGAGGCCACGAAATCGGTCTCTTGTGATGGCGTCCGTCACGGATGCGTGAACTCGCGGGCGTGGGGGATCAGATCGAAGTACAACCGTTCGGGCAGATCCGTGTGCCAGTAGCCGGCCCAGCGGGCGTAGCCGCAGATACCGAGAAAGAGCGCGGCGGTGGCCGAGGCGATCATCCAGGCGGGCACGGGCCGCCGGCGCGGAGCCGACATCCACAGCGCGCCTTCGGCCGGGCAAACTGCCACGCATTCCAGACACCCGGTGCATTCGGCCGAGCGGATGCTGACCAATTTGTCCACCGGCAGCAGGGCGGGGCAGGCCTTCGCGCACTTGGCGCAATCGATGCACAAGGACGCTTCCCGCCGGATGCGCAAGGGGCTGGCTAGCGCGGCCAGGCCCATCAGCGCGCCGTAAGGGCAAAGATAGCGGCACCAGAAGTTCTGCACAAAGACGGAAAGCGCCACCAACAGGGCCAGCACGATGGCTCCCGCAACGCCCAGGAAACGGAAGAAGTCTAGCATCTTCACGTCGGAAACCAAGCCGTAAGGCCCTCCGAGGAAAGCCTGAATGGCGGGCACGGACATGCTGCCCACGGCATACACGAACAGTCCCAGCAGGATGTACTTCAGGCTGCGCAGGGGGATATCGAGCCAGCGTGGCAGGCGCCAGTTGCGGCGAAAAGTCTGCCTGCCGAGTTGCCACAACCATTCTGAAACCGTGCCCACCGGGCAAAGCCACGCGCAGAAGCTTTTGCGCAGCAGCCAGGAGATCGCCAGAAAGGCGATGAGCAGGAACATTCCGGCGGGATGCACGCGGGGGACGTGGCCCGTGGCCAGCAGGACCTTCAGGTTCATCAGCGAGGCGATGGGCAGCCAGCCTTCGACTCCGGCCGGTCGCGCGACCCGCATCCCGTGCCCGCCCGATTCGTAATGGTGGACGAAGAGCACGAATTGCGTGCCGATCCACAGATTCAGCGTCAGGAACGCCAGTTGAAATGCGCGCCGCAGCCGCTGCGAACGGTCGGGAGTTCGCCGCTTCCGCAACTTCTTCCTGGTTTTCGGAGGGGATGCCACCAGCGCCGCAGCCATGTTTCCAATTCCAATGCTAAGTAGCCGCGAAATCTTCCGCAGTGACTTCAGTCACCGACCGGGTTGGGTCTTGTGGGGCAGCCAATCTTGGCTGCAGGCGGCTTTCAGCCGGCTCGGACGCGGAGGAAGGCGGCTATCACGCGCGCCCCTGATGGGGGCTGTCTTTACAGGCGTTAACCGAGGATCGGTCACGCGTCGGCCTCGAACTGCTTGGCGACGTTCATTCCGGCAAGCACGATATCAGCCCACGGCGGAAATGGGCCCCAAGTACTCCTCAGCGCACGCATCGCCGCATCGAATTCAGGAAGCACGGAAATGACCTGCCGCGGAGTTGGTGTCATGATAGTATCCGGCCGCGTCGCCAGCCAGGCCATGACGGTGGTCACGATTCCCGGCACGGATCCATCATGCATCCGCGGGTCGAAACCCGCGATGTCCGAAATGAAGGCCTGATATTGATGGCCAAGCGGTACCAGTACAAGCCAGTCGTGTCTGCCCTCCGCACGGCGCGAGCGATGCCGATGGGCCATGGCGATACCAAGTTCCAAAGGCATATTGAATCGAGCCAGGTTCGCATCGCCCTCCCCTCTGCAACGTGAAAGATCGTGAATCGAGTACTTGGACTCGACGATGGCTCGCAGAATCCGTGCCATGCGCGGCTCCGCCACGGTCCCGGTTTCCAAGGCGCTGCACGGCATGAATCCACAGCAGACAGCGGCAAACACGACCGCATCGAAGAGGGCGCGGAAATCCTCGTCATATGGACAATTGATTTAAAACGGAGGTTGACCGACCGAATGCGAGCGGACCCTGGCCGAAGTGTTGGCGAGTCTGCCGTGAGAGTGCCAATTGCCTTACTGTGCCTTAACGGGCGACGCGTCCTGGTGGGATTTCAATCGCTTTGCCGCGCTCTCTCTGATTGGCGGCGGACTCTTGTTCGGATTACCGTTAACTCTGGCGGCGGGACGATTTCTGGGCAGCCAGCTTTACGGAATGAATCCGTACGATCCCATGGTGACTTTGGCGGCCGTGTTGGCGCTCGGGGTTTCTGCGTTAGTGGCGTCGTTGATTCCGGCGTTACGGGCGAGCTTTGTTTCACCGTTCGAGGCGCTGCGAGCCGAATGATTCGTGGGGCAGGCAATCTTGCCTGCGCGGGCTCTCTAACCGCCGCGAGCCGGCTGGAAGCCGGCTGCGGGCAGGATTGCCCGCACCACAATCAATGATGCTAATGAGCGTGCGCCACGCTGCGTTCCTGTTGCGCGGCCGCCAGCGCCGGCGCCACCTCCGCTAACACCTGCAGGTGATAATCGATGTCCTGCCCGGTATGCTGCACCGAGATGGTCCACTGCTCGTCCCACCAGTAGGGCTGCGCCAGCACGCCGCGATTCACCATGGCGAACCAGTAGTGCGTCCACAGGTCCTCGTCCACGTGATACCAATCGCGATAGTTGCGGATGCGCTGCGGGTAGAACAGCAGCGCACCGTTGGCGCCCGCGCCGTCGGCGTAGGCCACCAGGCCCGTCTTTTCGATGACGGCCTGGTATCCGTCCACCAGCTTGCGGTTCAGGCCGTCGATGTGGGTGTAGGCATCGCGCGTCAGCACGTGGCGGAAGGTCGCGATGCCGGCCGCCATCACCACTGGGTTGGTGTTGTAGGTGCCGGCGTGGAACATCTTCTGGGTGGCGATCACGTCCATGATCTCGCGGCTGGCGGCGAACGCGGCCAACGAAAAACCGCCGCCGATGGATTTGCCCAGGCAGATGATGTCGGGCTTGACGTCGAAATACTCGCAGGCGCCGCCCCAGGCCAGCTTGGCGCCGGTCTTCACTTCGTCCATGATCAGCAGCGCGCCATGCTTGTGGGCGATCTCCAGCAAGGCGTGGATGTAGCCTTCATCCGGCATGCAGAAAGCGATGTTCATCATGATGGGTTCGATGATGATGGCGGCGATCTCGCCCGCGTGCGCGGCAAACAGCCGCTCGATGGCAGGCAGATTGTTGAACGGCGCGACCAGCGTGGCGTCGGAGGTGCCTTTGAGCACGCCCGCGCTGGACACTACGGGCGTAGGGTTTTCCGGATCGCCGAACTCATTGCCCTTGGGCTTCACGCTGACGGAGATGGCATCGTGGCCGCCGTGATAGCCGCCCTCCATCTTGATGATCTTGCTGCGGCCGGTGGCGGCGCGGGCCAGCCGCAGGGAATGCATGGTGACTTCCGAACCGCTGTTGCCGAAGCGGACCATATCCACCGGGTAGCGCGCGCAGATCTCGTCGGCGAGTTCCAGTTCCATGCCGTGCGGCATGCCGAAAAGGGTGCCAACGTGGAGCCGCTCCTCGACCGCTTTCATCACGGCCGGATGGCAATGGCCGGCCATCAGCGCGCCATAGCAGAGGTTGTGGTCGATGTATTCGTTACCGTCCAGATCGTGTATGCGGGAGCCGTGGCCGTCGCGCACGAACAGCGGATAAGGCGGATAGTAACGATAGTTGCTGGCTACTCCGAGCGGGACGCGGTAAACGGCCCGCCGATGCGCTTCGCGGGACTTGGGCGTGCGCTTTTCGTAAGTCTCGATCTCCTGTTGTAAAGCTGGGTACATCTTCGGTAGAGTTCCTTTGGAATCGTCAAGTGTCGACTGCAAAATACTCGCTTTAGTATGGCATACAGCCACGTTTGTTAGAATACGGCGGTGCTCAAGATTGCTCTTGCGGGCGGGGCGCTGGTGGCCCTGCTGGCGGCGCAGAACTTCGTCGACATGCGGCCCAGCCCGCAGCAGGTTGCCTGGCAGGATCTCGAAATCGGTGTCCTCATCCACTTCGGTCCGAACAGTTTCATGGACCGGGAGTGGGGCGATGGCACGGCCGATCCTCAAGTCTTCAACCCTACTCAACTGGATGCCGGCCAATGGGTGGCGGCGGCCAAGTCGGCGGGCGCGCGTTATGTGGTGTTGGTGGCCAAGCATCACGACGGCTTCTGCCTGTGGCCCACCGCGCAGACCGCCTATAGCGTGAAAGCCAGCCCCTGGCGTAACGGTCACGGCGACATGGTGCGGGAAGTGGCGGATGCCGCCCGTCGGCAGGGACTGCGGTTCGGCATCTACCTTTCGCCGTGGGACAGGCATGAACCGCGCTACGCGAACAACGCCAACTACGACGACTACTACCGTAAGGAATTGACCGAACTCGTCACCCGCTACGGCGAAATCGCCGAGTTCTGGCTGGATGGCGCAGGCAGCGAAGGACACGTCTACGATTTCGATAGCTACGTGAAGACGCTGCGCACCTACCAGCCGAACGCGCTGATCTTTGCCGACGTGGGTTTCCTGCAATACGGCGATATCCGCTGGGTGGGCAACGAAAGCGGTTTCGCTCCCGAAGAAAACTGGAATGTGGTGGACCGCTTGGGTTACTTGCGATGGCGGCCGGCTGAAGCCGACACTCCGCTGCGCGCCGACCATTGGTTCTGGCATCCCAACGATGAGAAAAGCTTGAAGCCGCTGGCGGACCTTCTGGAGACGTACCACAAGACCGTGGGGCGGGGCGCGCAGCTCATGCTCGGCCTGGCGCCGGACAAACGAGGCCTGCTGCCGGAATCCGACGTGGCGCGCCTGAAGGAGTTCGGCGCGGAGATCCGGCGCATCTATGCTGCAGATGGCGGGGAGGATGGCGACGGGCCGGAGGAGTCCTGGTCGTCCACGGCGCCGCTCGAAATCGCGGCTACGGAACCGATGACCTTCGACCGCGCTGTGGTTATGGAGCGGCTCAGCGGCGGCCAGCGCGTCGAGCGCTACGCGATCGAAGCCTGGGATGGGGGGCGGTGGCGGCCGCTGGCGACGGGCGCCACGATCGGCCATAAGAAAATCGATATCTTCCCGCGCACGACGGCCCGCCGCGTTCGGCTGCGGATCATCGAAGCTTCCGGCGCGCCGCAAATCCGGAGGTTCCGGGTGTTCGATGGGGGGCGTTGAAACCGCTCCCTTAGAAAATCAGCCGCAGATGCACGCAGATCCACGCAGATGGGAAGGCCGTCGAATGGCAAAGGTTGTTTCATGACGCGCTTTTATCCGCGTGAATCTGCGGGCATCTGCGGCTCAAAACTCAACGCCCAATTCCGCCTTCAGCTTCGACACGTCGTACCATGCGAGCCCGTCGCGGCGCTTGTGTTCTTCGCCGTTCTCCAGCAGCTTCAGCAGGTCCACCACCTGAGCGCGGCCTTTGGAGGTGGCTACCGCCTCTCGCGGAGTCTTGCCATCCAACGCGGGAAGCGGCATGTCGAGCCACTTGCGGTAATGCTCGGTGAGCCACTTCTGCACCACCTCCCGTTCCACTTCAGGCGGCACGCGGGAACCCTCCGGGGGGCCTGGCGAAGGCTTCCGGTCGCGCATGGCGGATTGCCAACCGGTGAAGTCGTCGCCCAGGTGGCGCAGATGCTTGCCGCCGAGTTTCCGCAGCAACACCTTGCCGCGCTCCAGCCGTTGACGCGTGGAGCATTCCAGCGTCAGCTCGCCGCCGGCAATGCGGAGGTGTCCGAATACGCGCCGCCCTCCGGTGGCGTCTTCGGCTTCATCCAGCCAGGCATACTCGGCGGGGTCCTCCTGGCGATCGAGCGCCTTGGATTGGTCGAGCGCGCGGCAGAGCGCTGCTTCGTCCAGGACCGTATACCGCGCACGGCTGAAGACCAGTTCGTCGCCTTCGAAGCTGACGAGTTGCATGGAATCGGCGCCGCGGTTGATGAGCCGCGAAGCTTCCTGCCGCAGCTTGTGGCTGTTGGCCCGCAGAAAGGAATCCCAGCCCAGGCCGCTGCGCTGCCGCTCGCCGATAGCCCACTCCTTGAGTGGCGCAACCTCAGGCTGGGGAATGATCAGCACCGTGGCGGTGAATTCGTGGCGGCCCTCTAACTCCTCTATCCGCGCGAGGTAGCAATCCCACAGCGCCGCCCGCTTTGAGGTGTTCACGTCGTACACGAAGAATTCGCCGCCCCCGAGCAGGTCCTTCAACCGGACGCCCGACCCCTGACGCACCTCCTGCACTTCGAAAAGGCTAAAATGGGCGCGGCTCCAAGCCTCCAATATCTCCCGCTGGCGCGTGGTGAGGCCGCCCGGACTCCGCTTCAGAAACTCTTGAATGATCGGATGCCCCAGCCGTGGCGGAACGTAGTCGTGCACCAGCCAGTCGACGGTCTCCATCGAAAGCGTCTCATCGTCCACGCCGGCGGGAGGGTCCGAACCGACGAACGCGAGGAGCGATTCCTCCAACTCGCGCTTGCGCAAGGTGCCGGTGGCGAACTCGATCAAGCGCTTGCGCAGTGCGGCTTCCGCGGCGTTGTTTCTGAGAGACGGCGCTGCTTCCGGGGCTTCCTCCGGAGATGGCGGCGCCAGCCGCGATTTCTCGTCGGACTCCAAATGGCACTTCTTGTATTTCTTGCCACTGCCGCACCAGCAGGGATCGTTGCGGCCCAGGATCACGCTGCGGCGCACCGGCTCCGGAACGGAATCCTCGTCTTCGTCTTCGTCGTCGAACGGACCATCCTCCTCCTCCTCCTCCTCCTCTTCCTCGTCTTCGTCTTCGTCATACGCCGGGCCACAGAGATCGTAAACTGTCGGTTCGGGACCCTCGCCGGGGACGGGCGCGGATTGATCCATCGCGTCGTAGACCTTGAAGGCTTCCCGCAACTCGGCGCGCGTCCGCTTGGGCAACACCGCGGCGTGACGGCTGAGAAGCGACCATGCGAGTTCCCGGCCTTTGGCTCCTTCGGAAAACCGCAGCGCCAACGCAACGGCCAGGAACAGTTCGTAGCGCTCGGACTTTGCAAAAGCGGTGAGGCCGTCCAGCAGGCCCAGCAGACAATCCCGTTTTCCTGGCTGTTCGGGAAAATGGCTTAGGGCCAGGGCTATGGCGCGTCGTTGATCAACATCGGCGGTGGGCACCAGCTTCCGGATGGCATCGAGCGACGCCTCGGGCCGCCGCGACGCGATGCGCTTTGCCGCCCAATGACTTGCCCCTTTGATGTCTACATCGTTTACCGTGCAGCATTCGATCAGTTCCGGCAATACGGCAGGGTCGCCTATCTCGCCGAGCAGCGCGAGGCTGGATACGATGGGCGAAGGATCGCCTTTGGGCAGGGATCCGGTGGCCATGGCACGCAGCACGCCGATCAGCGGAGGAACCGAGCGGGCGCCGTCTTCCAGGATTTCGTCCACCAGATCTCTGTGCAACCCGTCCTCGGCCATCTCCAACAGATCGTCCACGAGCCGATAGGGCCGCAGCCGCTGGCTGACCTCTTCCGGCTCATCCCGGCGTTTCTCAAAGAGAGCTTTGGCCATGATCTCGAGAGCTTCCTCACCGTCGGGGAAATCCGCGGCGACCGGCTTGCTCTTGAAGGCCTTTTCGAACTGCTCGACACCCTCCGGATCGCGCAGCGCCTTGAGGGCGCCCAGTTCCAGGAGCCCGTTGCGGAAGGCCTGGCTTTCGCCGGGAAGACAGGCGCACAGCTTGAACCAAGGCTCGAAACGGCACGGATTGGCGCTGATGGCGCGCCAGCAATACTCCGCGGCGCCCGCCAAGTCGCCCGCCTCGTAGCGTTCTTCGCCGACGGCGGCCAGCGCCACGGCGTCGAACGGATCGAGTTCCAGCGCCTGTCGAAAGGCCTGCTCGCGCGTGAGCGTTCCGGCCTCCATCTGTGCGAACAGCGCTCGCCGGGCTTTGATGATCGAGTCGGGTGTGAAGAGCATGGGACGAATAGTCTCCATTTTAATGCCATTGCGTTCGGCGAACGGTTGCAGTATGCTTCTATCGGAGTTCCAGATCCGGAACTTGGAGGTAACAGCGATGTCGCCCTTGAGTCTGATTCCGGTTTTCTTCGCGGTCGCCCTGTTGGCGCCCGCCGTTTGGGCGCTGGGGAAGGTTTACCGGCGTTCCCACGGCGCACGGGAGATCACCTGCCCGGAAGCCAACCATTTCGCAACTATTGAACTGGACGCGCGCCACGCGGTGGCCATGCACGCCCTTGGGGAGACGGACCGGCGGGTGAAATCCTGCTCGCTCTGGCCGGAGCGGCAAGGGTGCCGGCAGGCCTGTGTGAAGTAGCAGTCACCTGTGCACCTCATGTGGCGCGCGGCGCCAAAGTGCGCAATGCCACTTAGTTTTCCCAGTATCGGGAATGCTTGCACAATTTGTGGGGCAGTTAACCGGCCAACCCGAGGAGCGCGGGGAACCGAGCTGCCGAGAGCGCATCGAAACGCAAGCAGCCGTGCTCGTAACCAAGTGTCGGCCGATGAAGAGCTTATCTTTTCCAGTTGATTTTTTGCAAAATCGTGTGACACTTGATCAGGGCCTTTCGGCGCCGTCCTGCAGAACTGAGGAAAGATTGGCCGGTCAAGGGGCAGACCCCCTGGGTCCCCCTGGACCCGCCCTCTGCTCGAGGAATCAAGTTCCTTGACGACCGCGACGGGCCGACGAGGCGTCGGGCCGCGGTCCAGGGGGACCGCCCCACTACACGCGACCTCAGCGCGAATCCAGGTTCGCGATTTGCGTGTACACGGGCTTTAGCGCCGGATAGATCGCCCGATACACCCGGTGCGCCTTCGCATAAAACGAGGCTTCCGCCGGGCGCGGGGCGACGGCATCCACTTCGCGGATAGCTGCGCGGCAGACTTCTGGAACCGATCCGTACTCGCCGGTGCCGGCCAGTGCCAGCAATGCCGCGCCGTAAGCCGAGCCTTCCTGCGTTTCGAGCGTCACCACCTTCTTATTGAAGATATCCGCCAGCAACTGGCGCCAGAAGGGACTGCGGGCGCCGCCCCCGGAAGCGCGCACCGACGCGACCGCCACGCCGAGTTCTTCGATGATATCGAGGCAATCGCGCTGGCTGTAGGAGACGCCTTCGATGACGGCGCGGATCAGGTCGGCGCGCTGGTGCCTGGCGGTGAGGCCGATCCATCCGCCGCGCGCGGTCGCGTCCAGGTGGGGGGTGCGCTCGCCCATTAAATAAGGCAGCCAGAAGAGGCCTTGCGCGCCCGCCGGAGCAGCGGCGGCTTCGGCGGTCAGCGCATCGTATTCGGCGCCGGGCGCCAATTGATTGCGGAACCATTGCAGGCTCAGCCCTGCGCCTTGCGTCACCCCCATCACGTGCCACTTGTCGCGTACGGCATGGCAGAAGGTGTGGACGCGTCCGGCCGGATCGTAGGCCACCTTCTCCATGTGGGCGAAGACCACGCCGGACGTGCCCAGCGTGCACGAGACGATGCCGGCTTCGACGATGCCATTGCCGACCGCGCTGGAGGCCTGGTCGCCGCCGCCACCCACTACGGGCGTGCCCTCGGCGAGCCCGGTGGCCTCCGCCGCGGCGCGCGTTACGCGGCCGGTGACGTCGCTCGATTCGTGGCAGGTGGGCAGAATGGCGCGGTCCAGGCCCAAGCGGTCCATCATGTCGAACGACCAGCGCCGCGCCACCACGTCGAACAGCGACGTGCCGGAAGCGTCCGAGACTTCGCTGGCGTACTCGCCGGTGAGTTGGAAGCGCAGGTAGTCTTTGGGCAGCAGCAGGTGGCGGACGCGTTCGAATGCGCGCGGCTCGTTATCGCGCACCCATAGCAGTTTGGGCAGCGTGAAGCCCGTCAGCACGGGATTGGCGGTGTATTTCAGGACATTGTCGCGGCCCACGGTTTCGTTGATGGCGTCCACTTGCGGCTGGCTGCGTTGATCGCACCAGATGAGCGCGGGCCGGATCACCGCGCTGGCTTGATCGAGAATCACCAGGCCGTGCATCTGGCCGGAAAGACCGATGCCCCGCACCTGGGCTCCGGAGACGCCGGCTTCGGCCAGCGCGCCGCGAATGGCCACGCGGGCGGCGTCCCACCAATTCTCGGGACGCTGCTCGGCCCACAGCGGGCGCTCCATCCGGATATCTTCGTGCGCTGCTGTGCAACCCGCGGCGACACGGCCTTGCGCGTCTACCACCAGCGCACGCGTGCCGCCCGTGCCTACATCGACTCCCATCCACATAATCAGCTATCAGCTTTCAGCCATCAGCTTTCAGCTTAACCTCGACCCACGGCAGGCAGGCTGCGCCGAACAAACCGGCTTCATTGCCCAGGGTAGCTTTCTCGATGCGCGTCGCCGTCGTGCGGAACGTGAACGAGCGCCGCCGCACCTCCTCCAACATGGGCGGCGCAAACAGATCCCAGGCCGCCAGCACGCCGCCGCTGAGCAAATACAGCGGAAAGTTGAAAGCATTCACCAGGGTGGCGAGCGCCACGCCCAACGCCTGCCCCATGACAATGAAGATCCGGGTGGCCTTCTCATTGCCGCTCATGGCCAGGTCGTATACTTCGCGGGCGCTGAGGCCCTCGCCCAGGCGCAACATACTCGCCATGGCGGCGATGGCCGTGGCGGAGGCGTGTTTCTCCAGGCAGCCTTGATTGCCGCACCCGCACGGATTCCCGTCGGGAACCACCGTGATGTGGCCCAATTCGCCCGCCATGCCCAGATAGCCTTGCAGCACCCTGCCGCCGGAGATGATGCCGCCGCCGACACCGGTGCCGAGCGTGAGCAGGACCAGGTCGTCGACGTCGCGTCCGGCGCCCATCCACTTCTCGCCCAGCGCGGCGGCGTTGGCATCGTTTTCCAGAATGACGTGCGCGCCCAGGCGGCGCCCGATCTCGGCGCGGATCGGGAAATCTTCCAGGCAGGCCAGGTTATTGGAGTTGCGGATGAGGCCTTCCTTCAGCAGGATGAAGCCGGGGACGCCGATGCCGATGCCCGCCAAGCCTGCCGCGCCGCACGAATCGCGCAATTCCGCGATGGCGTTCACCATGTGGCCCAACATGGCTTCGCGCCCCGCGGCGGGGTTAGTGGCGGTGGCTCGCCGGTCGAGCACATGGCCGGCGCGGTCGATGGCCGCCGCCCGCAGGTTGGTGCCGCCCAGATCCAGACCGATGGAGTATTCCGGCATGAAGGCGCATGATAACACCAGGGGTCGGGGGGCAGGGGCCGGGGGCCGGGGTTGTGTTCAAACGGGAAACCATAACTGTTGTTAATGTGGCCGATTGTAATTTTCTTGGCGCATCGCGCACTTAGATGTGGTAAAGATGGAACAGAGTTCGTTGATTTGCGTCGATAAGTACAGAGGGTGGTTCCCAATATGAGGGGCGACCGAGAGTACGTCAACATTCCGGGCAACAAGATGCATGAGCTTCCCCCGCTGCTGGTGCGAAGGGCTTCCGGCGCGCCGCAGGTAGATCTGGCCTCGGCCATTCTGGAGGCCGAGGAAATGCTGCCGGCGGTGGATGTCGAGGAGACCCTGCTGGAGCGGCGCAAGCTGGACTTGGCGCTGACGCTGGCCGAGCAGTATCGCGGCCTGATCGCGCATTGGCAATGGGGCGAATCCATCGTGGAGTGGATCCGGCAGTGCGAAATCACATTTCAGTCGGAATCGGCGCTGCGCGATCTGCTGCACCCGGATGTGTGGCCGCACGCCAGCCGCAGCAGCTTTGTGATCCTGCTGGCGGATAAGCACGTGACCAGCCCCGGCGTGGCTCTGGAGACGGCCGTGGGCTTGCGGTTGACCTTCCGGCAGCCTCCGCCCATAGATTGCTGCAGCAGCGAGTTTCTGTTCTGCCTGAACTCCCCGATCGCCGGTTCGGCCTATAAGGCCTGGTCCCGTATGGGCGCCGGCGTGCCCGCGCTGCTGCCTCCCGACCGCTTCCACTTCGACGTGCTCGATTCGGATTTTCAATCCGTTCTTCAATAGGCGGCGCGCGGCGCTCCCGTTTGCAGGGCACATGCTACCGTGAGGGTTGGCCGGCGGCTACTCCCACTACCTGATCGATTGCTTATCGATCATTGTCATCGACCTGCTGTTGGCCGGCGATAATGCCCTGGTCATCGCCCTGGCCGTGCGCGTGCTGCCCAAACGGCAGCGGCGTGTCGCGCTGCTGTGCGGCGCGTGGCTGGCGGTGCTGATCCGCGTGGCGGTCACATTCCTGGCCGCCAAGCTGCTCGAGGTGGAATACGTTCAGTTTGCCGGCGGAGCGTTCGTCGTTTGGATAGCGGTGAAGGTCTTGCGGGACGCCAGGGCGCAGGAGCGTGCGTCCGTCTCCCCCGGCGAACTGTGGCGCGCCATCGGTTCGATCGTAGTAGCGGATCTGACCATGTCCACGGATAATATCCTGGCCGTGGCGGGAGCGTCCAAGGGCAATATCTGGTTGATCGTGTTCGGCCTGGCGTTGAGCATCCCGCTGGTGGTTTCTTCGAGCACGTTTCTGGCGTTAATCATGGACAAATATCCGGTGACCATGTACGTCGGAGTTGCCATTCTCGGCCGGGTGGCCGGAGAGATGATGCTGGGCGACCCATTGGTGCGCAGGTTGCTGCATCCTTCGGACGCTTTGCGCTACGGCGTGGAACTGGCGCTGATGGTGGCGATCGTCGTCACCGGCCGCCTGCTGAGCCGGCGTTGACAATCATTTACAGGCTTCGTTCCCCCTGCCGCGCCCAATCGATTGGAGGATGAAACGATGCTGAAGAAAATCGGACTTCCCGCAATCGCGCTGCTGGGTTCCCGCTCCGGTCGTCGTGGACCGCCCCTGGGTGCGGCATGCCCCCCGGTGGGATCGACGCCACGATTTCCGCTTCCGCCGGTAACCGGCGGGTCGGACATGCTAGACCGGCGCAGGGACGGCCGCCTTCGGGCGGCCGTTTTTTCTTGGGCCCGGGTTAAGTACACCGGTTGGGGTGTGGGGCAGCGCCTCGCGCTGCGCCGGCGTCTCACGCCGCCTGGCCGGAGGCGGACCGCGGGTCTGCCGTAGCGCACGGCGCTGCCCCACGTCGCGCCGGAATACGTTAGCAAACAAACTCGGCACGATTCGGCCCATTACCGTCTCCAAGCCGGCTCGTCGGGAGTAATCCGGTTTGACTCCTCCAGAGTGGCTGGCGTCCAGCCGTAGCCTCCGCACGCGCGGCCTTCAACCGAGGCTCAGAGAAGGCCATGTTGCCGTAAGCAGTGCCAGACCGGTTCTGGCTAATGCGCCCCGTCACCTCATCGGATTCAGGAACAAACCCGCCCCCGGGGGTGTCTACGGCAGCATGCACGACATCAGGCTGGCTCTGCGTTTGTTCCGGAAATCGCCGGGTTTCACCTTTCTAGCGGTCTTGTGTCTAGCCCTTGGTATCGGCGTCAACGCGTCCATCTTCAGCCTCCTGGACTTTGTCTATCTGCGGCCGTTACCCGTCGGTAACGCGGATCGCCTGGTCGTGCTTAGCCGCGGCGGCAATCCACTTCTTTCCTACGCGGAGTACCGCGGCCTGGCGGATCGCAGCCGGTCGCTAGCCGGGCTCGCGGCCTCGGAGCCGGAAGAGTCCGACTTGAGCTTCGAGGGCAACGCCGCGCTGATTGGCGCCGAACCCGTTTCGGGCAGCTACGCCGCCGTCCTGGGGGCGCGAACGTTGCTCGGCCGCTGGTTCGTTCGGGAAGACGAACCGGCGGCGGTGATCAGCTACAACGCCTGGCAACGGTTGTTTCACCGCGATCCTCATGTGCTCGGCAAAACGGTCCGCTCCGAATCGCACACCTATACTGTGGTTGGAGTGACTCCACCGGAGTTCGGCGGCATCTACATGCCGCTGCGCATTGACCTGTGGGTACCCTTCCGTTTTTGGGCCGGGGACAACGCGGAGCACATGCGCGTGATGGCGTTCGGCAGCCTGAAGCGCGGCGTCACGCTGTCACAGGCGTCCGCGGAATTGAATGCCATCGCCACCGCGATCCGCAGGGAGAACCCGGCGATGGCGAAGGGCGCCGACGCGCCACTCGCCCTGGAACTGGTTCGCGGCGTTCCCAGCCCCGTAAGCCGCCATCAGGCAATGCCCGTGGTGATTTTGCTGATGACGGTCACGTCGTTGGTGCTCCTGATTGCCTGCGTGAACGTCGGCAATCTGCTGCTGGCGCGAGGCGTGGGCAGGCAACGCGAGGTGGCCGTCCGCTTCGCTCTCGGCGCGAGCCGGCCGCGCCTGCTGCGCCAGTTCATGACAGAGAATCTCGCCCTTTGCCTGGCCGGCGGCGCGGCCGGAGTCTTCGTTGGGTACGCTGGCAACCGTTTGCTGCAGGCGGCCATTCCCGCCCTGCCGTTCGGCGAAATGCTGCGGTTTGAGCTGCCGCTGGACTTCCGCGTCCTCGTCTACAGCGGACTTATCGCACTGCTGACCCCGTTGCTGTTCGGACTGCTGCCGGCCTGGCAGGGAAGCCGCAACGATCTCGCCACATCGCTGAAGGGCGCCAGCGTCGCTGGCGGGCGGCTGCGCCTGCGCCTCGCCACATTGACCGCACAGATCGCCCTGTCCCTGGTGCTGCTGCTGACGGCGGGGCTGTTCGCCCGCGCAATTCTCCGCTTTCGCAACGCCGACCCCGGCTTTGCCACCGGCAACCGCTTGTTCGCGCCTGTCTTCGTTCCGCAGCCGCAGTTCACGGCCGCGTCCGGCAGGGCTTTCTATGACCAGACGCTGAATCGTCTGCGCTCGCTGGCGGGTGTTCGTAGCGCCGCGCTGACCACCAGGCTGCCGTTGTACGCCGCGGGCCTGGAGAGCGGTTGCGTGGCCCGCGACACCGGCAAACCGGCGCCAGCTACCACGATGACGGTTGGGGCCGGTTATCTCAACACGATGCGAATTCCCCTGCTCGAAGGGCGCGATTTCAACGTCGCCGATAAAGCGGATGGTCCGCCAGTGGCCATCGTCAATCAAACGCTGGCTCGACGGTTGTGGCCCAACGAATCGGCCACCGGCCGCAGCTTTCTGTTTGGCTGTGACCATGCGCGCATCCTGCAGGTGGTGGGAGTGGCGCGCGATTCGAGAATCCGCACGCTCAACGAGGTCGCGCTGCCGCACGTGTACCTCCCGTTCTCGCAGGCCTACGGCGGCGGTATCGTATTCATCGTCGTCGAGACGGCTGGCGATCCCGGCTCCCTAAAGGAACCAGTGCGTAAAACGCTGGTCTCCTCGCACCCCGATTTCCGCACGTACGGAGTAAAGCGGCTCAGTGAGTCGCTGGACGCTTCCTTCTGGCAGGTCCGCTTCCAGGTTTGGGTGCTCGGCATCCTCGGGACGCTGGCCTTGGTGCTGGCGGCGGTCGGGATGTACGGCGTCATCGCGTACCACGTTACGGCACGCACGCGGGAGATCGGCATCCGCGTGGCCGTCGGCGCCCGGCCCGCCGATGTGTTCCGCCTGGTGATCGGTCAAGGTCTGCGAGTCACTTTAGCGGGCATCGCCGCAGGGCTAATCCTATCGGCGATGGCGGCGCGGCTGCTGGCGAGTTTGTTGTACGGCGTCAGTACAACGGACCGAGCCACCTGGGCCGCGGCCGTAGCGGTGTGGCTGGTCGTCGCGCCACTGGCCTGCTGGCTGCCGGCCCGCCGGGCCACCCGCGTGCAGCCGATGCTCGCCCTTCGTCAGGACTGATCTGCCACTCCGGTCTTCGTATGCGCTGCAAGCCCGGCTGTCAAGGAACTCGCCACGCCGTCACGGCAGGTTCAGGAACGATAAACGCGTCCGGGAACGGTGTCATGGGAGGCGGCTCCAAGGGGGAGCGTTTATGGGCCGGGGGTTGCCTTCTGCGCCTGCCCGGCGTCCCACATGCGCCGCATCCTTCTGGTGAACTGCCGCGGCTTCTCGTCG
>PKYZ01000376.1 GCA_003132865.1 Bryobacterales bacterium | reverse complement strand
CTGGAAAGCCGAATTGAACACTGGCGGGCCGAAGGATTCATGCGTGCGTCGGTTGGTGATTCCCAGAACTCTGAACCGGCCGGCGATATCGGGCAGGAGGCACGCAACTCGGCACCGCCACAAGCGGCAACCGTGAAGGATGGCACCATTGGAGCGGAGTACAGGGCGGAGAGTTGGCAAGCCATCGAAATCTCCTTTCTCAGCGACGAACGGATTCAGATTCGCTGTGGTCCGCAGATCGAAACCCGTAACTACGGCGAGCTAGTAGGATTCGCCGATAGGCGGAACGGAAAACCCAACCAGGCGTGGGTGATGTTGCGCGCCATGGCAGAAGCGAAAGGCTTGATCCGGGATGCCGCGAAGGCGGGCCGTGACTGGCCGAGAGTTGAAAAGCGGATGCAGGAAATACGGAAGGCGCTTCGGGAACACTTCGCCATCCCCGCGGATCCCGTTCCATACATCGAGGGCGCCGGATACCAGGCACGTTTCAAGATCGGCTGTGCTCCTTCGTTCCACACATAGTTTTGTCTACGGCCGGCTCGCGGCGGATGCAGCAGGTTGGGCCATCAGCCTGGCGGACCGGTGGGAAGCGGTCCAAAAATGTGCCCCCTCGAGAAGAGAGTCAAATGTTCCAAAAAGGTGGGCTCTTTCAGGACAAGGTATTCCGGCGGTATTCCGGTGGGCGAAGAACTGGCGAAAATCCTCCTGCTCGCCTGCTGCTACCAGGAGGGCCCTCGCGACCGCACCAAAAGAAGCATGAAAACGAACGGTATTCGAACGGCCCGAGATGAAAGGCGCACGGGCGGTTGGGCGGCACTTCGATCCTGCACCCGCTCGCCATGGTCCGGGTCGCGTGATCGCCGCCGCGCAGGGTCTCGGCGGAGCGAATGCTGCGCCAAAATGGTGGTTTTTTGTTCCAGTACCGGAGGAACGCACCAAAAGGGAGCCCTTTTGCTCCGCACCGCCGACCACCAAATTGCAGGCGAAGCCCGGCGTCGGCCGGCGACGACTACCAAGCGTCGCACGTAGCGCGGCTCGGCGTTGCTTCTCGGCCGTCTGCATCGAGCTGCGCGAGCGCCAGCCATGGGGGTTGGGCTGCGGGCTGCGCCGGTCCGAAGCCGCGGCGCGCACGATGGCCATTTCGAGTGGCGGGGCGGCCGACGGTGCATCGAGGAGAGGGCACGGCTGTTGGCGCGGGCGGCTTGTCGCGCGCGGCGTACGGGGCGCACGCCTGCAGCAGGCGCTCGGGCGTGGTCATCCTTTCGAGTGGCGTGCGCGCGCGGTGGATGAAGGCCCCGTCTTGCACAGCGCGTCATCGCCGATAGGAAGTTCTCCGCCGTCGGGTCGGTACTGGAGCGCCGCCCGGAAGCAGCAATTTCGTGGGACAGTTAGAGTTGTCGACAAGTTGTATCACGGAGTAGTATCTTTAGAACGATTTCTCTGCGAGCTAACCATGCCCAAACCATTACCGCGCCGAGCTGCTGCGAATCCCACCCAATACAACGTTGACGCAATCGCGAAGCTGGAGCATGATGCGCTTGGCCGCCGGACTCTCACTGAGCGAGTGAGCGACGTGATTACGAAACTTGTGGGCAACACGGGTTTCCTGCTGGCCCAATTGCTGCTGATTTGTGGTTGGAGTCTGATAAACCTCCGCGTGATCCCGGGCGTCAGAACCTTTGATCCATTCCCCTTCGGAGGTCTAGCCCTGGTCATTTCTTGCGAAAGCGTTTTTCTAACAATCTTTGTACTAATCAGTCAAGGCCGAATGGCCCGCCAGTCTGAACGGCGCTCGCATCTAGATCTTCAAGTCGGCATGCTTTCTGAACAGGAACTTACAACCATTCTTCAAATGTTGCAGAAACTCTGCCAACACATGGGCGTGGATGTGGGCTCGTCCGAACAAGAAGTTCAGTCGTTCAGCAAAACAACCGACGTACATAAGTTGGCCAGTGAACTCGAAGAAAAACTCCCGGAGAAATAAGTATCTGGAATTGCCAACGACTCACGGCGCGTCAC
Source organism: Bryobacterales bacterium (assembly GCA_003132865.1). The sequence goes on along the minus strand of PKYZ01000376.1, from coordinate 798 downwards.
CCGGAAACTGGACGCCAGACCGATGCTTTTACGGGAGTGGCGGCGTCCAACGAGGGGAATGGCGTGGGTTTCAGCCGCGTCGGATCGCGGCGACGTCCCGGAAGTCGTGAGCGCGCTTTTGTTTCGGACAACTATTTCCAGGTGTTCGGTGTCGATTTGCACATCCACCGGTCCAGTGCGCGAGGCATTTCGGGGCAGCGATTGCGGGGTCCGCTACGGCCCTGCCTGCAACCGCGAGTAGCGTGCGCCCTCGCGGCCGGAGGCCCTGGCTCTGGACAGCGCCTCGCCGCCGAACGTGTCGCCCATCCGCCCGCTGGGTCGCGGCGACGGACGACGGGTGGCTGGCGCCGGCGAAACCAGGCTGAAAGCTGAACGCTGATCGCTGAAAGCCGCTTTTAAGGGGCTGCGCGCCCGCGCCATCCTCGCCGTGCTGCTCGGCCGGGCGCTGCGCCGGTCCGCGGTGGCGGCGGGCAGCGATGGGCGCTGTTCGAGCGGATTCACGCCGGAGGCGACGGTGGCGGCAGGGCGCGCGAATACGCCGGGCCTGTCGTTGTAGCCCTGCGCTCTCCGGCCGTGCTTCATCGCGCGCCTGGCGGGTTCTCGGCGCGGCGGGGGTGGCGGGTGGGACAGCCACCGCCCGAGCACGTCACGGTCGGGCGAAAACAGGCTGAAAGCTGACTTGGTCGCGGCGACGGACAACGGGCTGCCGGCGCCGGAACTGGCCGCCGGCATCGCCCGCGGGAAGAGCGCGAAGTCGATCGGCGCCCGCCATCATCGCCGTGCTGCTCGGCTGTGCGC
>PKYZ01000297.1:17791-20224 GCA_003132865.1 Bryobacterales bacterium | reverse complement strand
GGAGCGTCATCGCTGTTTCAGGGAGTTTGCCCGGTGCGGTTTTGAGCGAGTCCTGCAGGAGGGGATGCCTCGACAGGCCGGTGGTGGCGCGTGCCGGCATGGGGTCCTTCGACTGCGCGCCGACGGTGCTGCGCGCCGACCCTGCTTCGCTCAGGATGACAATTCGTTTGGGGATGGCGGCATTGGTGTTTGCGGCTGTCATCGTCCTCGGCGCCTGCCGCCAGGACATGCATGACCAGCCGCGTTTCAAGCCCCTGGCCAAAAGCGATTTCTACGGCGACCTCCGTTCGGCGCGCGATCCAGTGGAAGGCACGGTGGCGCGCGGACACCTGAACGACGACACCGCGTTCTACACGGGAAAAGTTGACGGCAAACCGATTGACGCGATCCCCTTCCCCATCACGCGCGCGGTGTTAGACCGCGGGCAGGAGCGTTTCAACATCTACTGCGCGCCCTGCCATGATCGCTTGGGCACCGGCAACGGCATGATTGTCCGGCGCGGATTCAGTCATCCGCCGCCGCCGTCCTACCACATCGACCGGCTGCGTCAGGTTCCCGTGGGCTACCTTTTCGATGTCATCGCCAACGGGTTGGGCGCCATGCCGGATTACGCGGCCCAGATCGAGCCTCGCGACCGCTGGGCCATTGTGGCGTACGTGCGCGTGCTGCAATACAGCCAGCATGCTCCCGTGGACGACGTGCCGCCGGAGGCGCGCGCCGAACTGACCAAGGGAGGAACGAAGTAATGCCGGCCGCGGCTCACCAACGTTCTTTCGCCATCCTGCCGGATCTGGCCGCCGATATGCGCGGCTGGCGGACGCGCTTCCTGGCCATCGGCGCTGGGGCTCTGATCCTCAGCGTCATCGGCGGCTTGTTCAATGCCGATCAGTTTTACCGCTCCTATATCTGGTGCTACATGTTTTTCATCGGCGTGCCGCTGGGAGCCACCGCGCTGCTGATGTTGCAATACCTCACCGGAGGCGCGTGGGGTATGGTCATCCGGCGCCCGTGCGAAGCGGCATCGCGCACGCTGCCGCTGCTGGCGATTCTGTTCATCCCCATCGTCATCGGCATGCCGCACCTGTATCAGTGGTCGCACCCGGATATCGTGGCGCACGACCGCATTCTGCAACACAAGCAGGTTTACCTGAACGTGCCCTTCTTCCTGATCCGGGCAGGGCTGTATTTCGTGGGCTGGATGCTGATCGGGCGCCTCTTATACAAGTGGTCGGGCGATCAGGATCGCGGCGACGCGCGCGCCGCCGGCCGCCTGGCTGCGATCAGCGGTCCGGGCCTGATTTTCTATGGATTCAGCGTGACCTTCATGGCCATCGATTGGATTCTGTCGATCAATCCGCACTGGTTTTCCACGATCTTCGGTTTGCTCTTTATTGCCGGCGAAGGCCTGTCGGCGGTAGCCTTCCTCATTTGCCTGCTGGTGATCCTCAGCAACCGGCCGCCGCTCTCCGATGTCCTGACGCACCGTCATCTGCACGACGTGGGCAAGCTGCTGCTGGCCTTCGTGATGGTGTGGGCGTACTTTTCGTTCTCGCAGTTGTTGGTGATTTGGTCCGGCAATCTGCCGGAAGAAATCCCGTGGTACGTGAAGCGCTTCGCCGGAGGATGGCAGTACATCGGGGTGGCGCTGGTGCTGCTGCAATTCGCGTTACCCTTCGCGCTGCTGCTTTCGCGGGACCTCAAACGCAATTTCAAGCTGCTACGCGCGGTGGCGGTCGTCGTCATCGTGATGCGCTTCGTGGATCTTTACTGGATGGTTGCGCCGGACTTCAATAAGGCGCAGTTTACGGTGAGCTGGATGGATTTCCTGCTGCCCATCGGGCTGGGTGGAATCTGGCTGGCGGCGTTTTTGTGGCAACTCGAACTGCGCCCGCTAATGCCGCTGGGAGATCCGCATCTGGAGGAGGCTCTGGAACATGGCCGGGAATAACGCCCACTCGGGCGATGAGCCGCGCAATCCGCATGTCCATCATGAGCCGGGGGACGTCAATGCCCTGGCTCTGACGAAGTTCGGGTTGTCGATGGCGGCCCTGATCGTTGTCTTCTTGTTTGGTTTGTGGGGCATGTTTGAGTATCTGAAGAACCGTGAGGCGGAGTTGGGCCTGCCGCTGTCGCCGGCGGCTCTTGTGAATGCCCAGAAGCACCCGCCCGACCCTCAACTGCAGCCTCATCCTGCGCGGGATATGCGGGATATGCGCGCCGCCGAGGATAAAATTCTGCATCAGTATGCCTGGGTCGATCCGGATAAAGGAATTGTGCGGATACCGGTTGAGCGGGCGATGGATTTGATCGCGCAACGGGGTTTGCCCGCCGCGCCCGCTGGAAAAACCAAATGAAGTTGCTGTTCACAGTGAGGCAAGCTAAAAAACCAATGCCGCATAGTTGTCCCAACACCGTGGGGCAGACCTCCAGGTC
>PKYZ01000297.1:0-17745 GCA_003132865.1 Bryobacterales bacterium | reverse complement strand
ATCTCGTCTTTCGCGATGAGTTCGGCCGCGGGCTGCCGCTTTCCACTTACTTCAACGGGCACAAGCCGGTGCTGCTGGCCCTGGTTTACTACACCTGCCCCATGCTTTGTAACCTTGTCCTGACCGGCATGGAGAGCAGCCTAAGGGCGATCTCACTCGATCCCGGCCGCGATTTCGAAGTGGTAGCCGTGAGCTTCGATCCGCACGACACGCCCGAGATCGCGGCAGCCAAGCGAGCCAACTACTTGCAACGGTACCGCCGCCCCAACACCGCCAACGGCTGGCATTTCCTGACCGGAGACGAAGTCTCCATCAAGGCGCTGACTGCGGCCGTCGGCTTCCGCTATAAGCTCGATCCAGCCACGGGACAATACGCGCATGCCAGCGCTATCATGGTCCTCACGCCCGAAGGCAAACTCTCGCGGTATTTCTACGGCGTGGAATACGCGCCACGCGACGTGCGCCTGGGATTGGTGGAGGCGTCCCAAAACAAGATCGGCTCGCCGGTGGACCAGATCCTGCTGTTCTGTTACCACTACGATCCGGCAACCGGCAAATACGGCGCCATCGCCATGAACATGGTGCGTTTCGCCGGCGCCACTTTCGTTCTGATTTGCGGCACATTTCTGTTCGTCGCGTGGCGCCGCGACTGGCGTAGAGATCGCCGTGCTTTGAGGCAAACTAGATAACTTCATGGGCTCTGAATTACCTCTATTTCCGGTCCAGGCATCCAGCGTGGCTGTCAGTGTGGACCATCTGCTCTACTTCCTGCTGGCCGTGGCTGTGTTCTTCTCGGTGGGGATTTTTCTCACCATCTTCTACTTCGCGGTCCGCTACCGGCGGCGTTCCGAGTCGGAATTGCCGGTTCCGGCGCATGGCGCCATGAGTCTGGAGATTCTCTGGAGCGTCATCCCGTTCGGTCTCACCATGATCATGTTCGTATGGGGGGCCCGCGTGTTCTTTACGATCTCCCGCCCGCCCGATGACGCGCAACAAATATACGTCATCGGCAAACAGTGGATGTGGAAGCTGCAGCACATGGAAGGACAGCGCGAGATTAACGAGCTGCATATCCCGGTGGGCCAGGCCGTAAAACTTACCATGACGTCGGAAGACGTGATCCACGACTTCTTTGTCCCCGCCTTCCGCACGAAGGCCGATGTGCTGCCGGGACGTTATACGACAATCTGGTTCAAGCCGACTAAGACCGGTAAGTACCACTTATTCTGCTCCCAGTATTGTGGCACCAACCATTACGCCATGGTCGGCTGGGTTTATGTCATGGAACCGCAGGACTATCAGGCATGGCTGAGCGGCGGCACGTCCGGCTCGCTGGCGTCCAGCGGCGAAAAGTTGTTCCAGGGCCTGGCTTGCGCGAACTGCCATCACCTGAATGACCCGCCGGGGAGGGGACCAAACCTCCGCAACCTTTATGGCAGCGAAGTGGAACTCACCGGCGGCGCGCATGTCAAATTCGATGAGGAATATATCCGCGAGTCGATCTTGAACCCGTCGGCGAAGATCGTGGCGGGCTATCAGCCGATCATGCCAACGTTCCAGGGACTGGTTACGGAGGAGAATGTGCTGCAACTGATCGAGTACATCAAGTCACTGACGCCGAAACCGGCCCCGCCGCCGGCTGGCGCCGCCGCAGCCACGTCCCGGCAGAAATCCACCAAACGATAAGACTATGATTACCGCAGCGGAACACGAGCGCGAGAATTACCTCAACGCGAGTCACGGCATCAAGTCCTGGCTGCTCACCAAGGACCACAAGCGCATCGCTCTGTTATATCTGCATACGATCACGTTTTTCTTCTTTCTGGGCGGCATTTTCGCCACCCTGATCCGGCTCGAGCTGCTGACACCCAAGGGCGACCTGGTGTCGGCGGACACTTACGCCAAGCTGTTCACGCTGCACGGCGTGATCATGATCTTTTTCTTCCTGATACCCTCGATTCCGGCTACCCTTGGAAACTTTTTCCTGCCCATGATGATAGGGGCCAAGGATCTGGCTTTTCCAAGAATCAATCTGCTGAGCTGGTATCTGCTGGTAATCGGCGGCTGTTTTGCTATGTACGCTATGCTGGCCGGCGGTGTGGATACCGGGTGGACTTTCTACGTGCCGTACAGCACCAATTACTCCAATACCTACGTGATCGCCACCGGCCTGGGCATCTTCATCGCGGGATTTTCATCGATTCTCACCGGGCTGAACTTCATCGTGACCGTGCACCGCATGCGTGCTCCGGGCATGACCTGGTTCCGCTTGCCGCTGTTTGTGTGGTCGAATTATGCGACCGCCCTCATTCAAGTGCTCGGCACTCCGGTGATCGCCATCACGCTGGTTCTACTGATCGGCGAGCGGACGCTCCACATTGGAATTTTCGATCCCGCGCGGGGCGGCGATCCGGTGCTGTTTCAACACCTGTTCTGGTTCTATTCGCATCCCGCGGTCTATATCATGGTACTGCCGGCCATGGGAATCATTAGCGAGTTGGTCTCCGTGTTCTCCAAGAAGCCGGTGTTCGGGTATAAGGTGGTGGCGTTTTCCAGCGTGGCGATCGCGGTGCTCGGCTTTCTGGTTTGGGGCCATCACATGTTCGTGTCCGGCCAATCCGTTTACGCCGGCCTGGTGTTCTCTTTCCTCAGTTATTTCGTGGCCATCCCGTCGGCCATCAAAGTGTTCAACTGGACCGCCACGCTCCATAAGGGATCCATATCCTACGCGACGCCCATGCTGTACGCCTTCGGGTTTATCGGCCTGTTCACCGTCGGCGGACTGACAGGCTTGTTCGTGGCGTGCCTGGGTGTGAACGTTCACGTTCACGATACTTACTTCGTNNAAGATGTCCGGCCGCATGTATCCGGAGGGTTGGGCGAAGCTCTCCGCCCTGGTCATCTATTTGGGCTTCAATCTGACCTTTTTCCCGCAGTTCATTCTCGGTTACCTGGGCATGCCGCGGCGCTACTGGACCTATCCGGATGAGTTTCAGGTGCTGCATGTCATGTCTACCGCGGGCGCGTCCGTGCTGGCGATAGGGTATGTGATGCCGCTGATCTACTTTATGTGGTCGTTGCGGTATGGACCCATCGCCCCGGCGAATCCGTGGGGCGCGACCGGACTGGAATGGCAGACGGCTTCGCCGCCGCCCGCTCACAATTTCGACGAAACTCCGATAGTCACGACGGAGGCTTACGATTACGCCGCGCTGGCCGCGATGGAGGAGGCCAAAGTTGGATAGCCACACGGAAACCCTCGCGCTACGGGAGCAGTTTGAAACGCCCGCGCAGCAGAAGGAAATCTCCACGCTGGGGATGTGGATCTTCCTGGTGACTGAGATCATGTTCTTCGGCGGCCTGTTTCTGGCTTATGCGATCTACCGGAGAGAGTTTGCGGGTGTGTTCGCGCTGGCCAGTAACACGTTGGACGTAGTGATCGGCGCGGCCAACACGGCGGTCCTGCTATGCAGCAGTTACACGATGGTGCTCGCCGTGCGCGCGGCTCAAATAGGCAGCCGCAAGGCGCTGATCGTGTTTCTGATCCTGACCATCCTGTTGGGCGGAGTCTTTCTGGGTGTCAAGGCCTATGAGTGGAACCAGAAATTCGAGGAACATCATGTGCCGGGTCCGACATTCCATCTGGACAAGACTACCGAGCAAGGGCCGGCTCAACTGTTCTTTTCGCTATACTTCACCATGACCGGGCTGCACGCGCTGCACATGGTGGTCGGAGAGGGTCTGATGTTGTTTCTGTTGTGGCACGCGTACAAGGGCAAATATACTCCGTCATATTACACGCCGGTGGATGTAGGCGGCCTCTACTGGCACTTTGTCGATGTCGTCTGGATCTTTTTGTTCCCACTGCTGTATCTCATAGCCCGTCACCAACACTAACATGCATGAACACGTCGATTCGATCAAGACCTACACGTTGGTTTTTCTGTCGCTGCTAATTCTGACTGCGGCTACGACAGTGGTGGCCACCATTGACCTGGGACCGTTCAACGTCGTCATGGCGCTGTTAATCGCGGTGGTGAAGATGATGCTGGTGGCGCTGTTTTTCATGCACCTGCGCCACAGCACCATCCTGACCAAGGTGGTGGTGGGCGGCGGGATGCTGTGGCTGGGGATTCTGCTGGTGCTCAGCCTGAGCGACTTCGTCACGCGCGGCTGGCTGCCGGTGCCGGGGAAGTAGCGGCCCCGACCTGCTAAAATCGAACTGAATACCCCCGGCACGGGCGCGTAGCTCAGGCGGATAGAGCATCTGCCTTCTAAGCAGAGGGTCGCCGGTTCGAGTCCGGCCGCGCCTACCAATGTTTTCAACAAGATACGGGCATTCCTCGGCTCCCGCCCAAACTCGCTGTAGATGATTTTGTAGCTGTTGATTTCCTAGAAAGATAAAACACGTCGATCCGAGCGATGTGGCTGCTTGGGCGCAGCAGGTCGCCAGTTCGAATCTGGTCGCCCCTGGGACGACCGGCCCCAGAATGTCGAACTGGACTTTGACGTCCGAGCGAACGGCCTGTTTTGGGAGTGCTGTACTGGAGTCCCGGACCTTCCCATGGCGAGAGAACCATAGTTAGAGGATTGTGGCCAGTACCGGTGATTCAGATTCCTGCCGGGCACACCAACGTCGCTATCCGATTACGGCTGAGCACTCTCAGCGGCGGACCAACTCAGACCTCGCGGTCTACGTCATCTCGAGATCGATCTTCGCTCTGTGCGCTGCCGTGAGTTCGCCCGCCTCCTCTACCGGGATAGCGCCCGCGAGAGCCAGCTTTCAATGCGCCAGCAGCGGCAGCCCCCACGGGTTTGAGGTAGTCCGGTCGCCTGTCACGGGGCAGGACCCCTCCGTCCGTGTTGCACGCGTCTCGCAGCACCGTCGTAGCCGGCGGGAGCGGACGGCGTCGCTCCTGCCGCGGGTTGGCCCTTCCCCGGTAATGCGGAGGAAAGCCAGTTTCGCCATGGCCCACTCTAACGTATTCGTTGTAATCGAATCTGCCGGACGGCTCCTGTAATTGGCCAAATGCCAGATATCGCGTCATATTGTTCCAGGTCTCGGCATCCGCGGGCAGATCATCCCAGGTCAGCAGCGCCTTCAGTTCCTGAAATCGCGGGACTTCCCACAGCGACTCTACACTGTCTTCTTGGTGCCAGGTCTTGGCGAACTCCTTTTGGAATTCCGTGACAGTCTTCTCTTCAAAGCCATCTACCAGGGTAGCCGGTATTTCAGCCCCCGCCAAATCCGGCACTGCTTCGACAAACGTGCCGTAACGCATTTGGGGTCGGGTGACCAATACCTTATCTACTTCCACGTGGATCACTCCCAATCCGAACGGCTTCGCCAAGCCGAGTTGATGACGTAGGCCCTTCGGGAGTTCGAGCGCACATAACAGGGCTCCAAGTTCGACGTTGGTAAGGTTTTCAAAGCGAACCTTCGCCGTGAATACCGGCTTCCGGCTCTGATCCACCACCACTTTCTTGAAGACGGTGTTCTGTTTTTCTCTGCGATCCGCTGTCTCGCCGGACTGATCTGGCATCGGAATCTGCTTCTTGCGATGCCAGTACATTTTCAGTCCGCGCAGGCGAGCCTTTTCGGGTGGCTGGCCGTCTCGGCTCCAGGGAATGGAATCCTGCTGGAGCCAAGAGGGCTGTTGTAGATAGTGTTGGAACGTTGTCGGCTTCGGCTGCCCGAATACTGTCTCAATTCTTTCTGTTTTGCTCACGTCGCCCGATGTGAGGAACGCATCTTCAAAAAAGACCCGGGTGCGAGCGCCATTCGCATTTTTGCCCTTCAGGCGTCCGAAGATCGCTTGGGCGAGGTCCCAGCCGGTAATAGGTGAAGGCCGAGGCGCCGGGTTCGCTTCATCGACCCTGATCATAGAGGGAATCTTGAAGTTACGTGTCGGACCGAACCAGACTTCTCCCTCGATTTGCGAAAAAAAACAAGGGATTCCGTCCGGACAAGATGCCCGCCACTCCTCTACCCACGTGGTAAGTCCGGCTTCACGGTGAATCCGGACGCTCGTTTCCGAAATCGAGACTGCTTTGTTCGGATGGTCCGGCTCGTAGATGATCCATTGATGGCATTTCTTCTCTATTTGGCCAGAACGGATTCGCCAGCCCTGGTGGGGAAGAGCCGAGAAGCCGGACTCGTTGGAAGTCTTGCAGCAACTGGCTTCCGGGGCCTGATCATATCCGGTGGTCGGCGTAATCGGAGTCGGGAATCGGACTGCTGCGGGAGGCTCGTCGAAGGTAGAATCGGGAAACTTGCAAAACGTTCCGAGACCCTTGATGGTCTGAGCCGGGACGATTTTCCAACCGGTATCACCGCTTCCTGGAACGAGATAACCACCGCGTGCGTTCTTGATACGGGCGGTCCAGGTTTGGTGACATGGTTCGAAAGTTTTGGACGAGGTGTCGGCGCTACCACCCAACGTCCGGAAGGCGAATCTCTGCCGCGACAAGGGATCGAGCGGCGCGTCGCTCAGAATCTCCACCAACGACCGGATCAGGCCGCGAAGCGAACTGCCTGGTAGGCGTTTCCCTTGAAAAAAAGGCCGCGTCTGGTCCTTGACATCGGTCTCCATATTGCTCGGTGGGTTCACGAACTGACTGAGTTCCCACATGCCGCGAATATAGAAATCGGTCTCGGCCGTAATATTCAGCAGAATCTCGCCGGAGTTGTGTTTGTCGTGATAGCGATCCGCGGTGGGTGGAATCGTCGCATCCAGGCGTAGTTTCGTCGGCGGCGGAACGAAATTGTACGGCGCCCGGCCAGCCCGGTTGCCATCAGTGGGTGCGCCCAGAGGGGCTTCGCGGATATTAGAGGTGGCGGGTCTATCTGTTAGTCTGCCAATACCCGCCTTCTTCATTGCACTTGCTATGTCGGGCATGTTATCCCTCCCTGCTCTCGATCTTGCGTAGCATCGCATCCACGATGCCCGCCAGACCAGTACGGCTGTCGTAATCCACCCTCTGCCACAACCGCAAACGGGCGAACCGCTTCATCTCAATACCTGTGTCTGGCGTCCAGACGGCCGCGCCACGCTTCTCCGAATAGAGGATCCACTGAACACCGTCCTGCTCCTGTGAGAGATTCCGCGAGCCCCACAACACATCTTCTCGTGGAATAGAATCCTTCCAGGTTAGGTCTGCGGGTTCTGCCAACCGACCGGACCACTCGCCATCGTCTTCGCGCCACAAGTGCCATTCCCCGAGATCTCCAAATAAGCGGAGGTCCCAGAACAGGTTCCAGTCGCCGAATGCTGCGGCATCAACACCAGGCGGCGGAGAAAGGCGATCCCCATCGCGCAGCAAAACGAATCCTGTAAACGGATAGCCCTGCGCGAGAAGCACGGCCGAACCCTTACTAACCTGTTTGCGGTACTCGTGCAGCTGCTCCGTTTTCAACAAGCTTTTTGTTCGTCGTTCCATTGATCTCCTCGCCACGATTGGATCGTTTCATTCAGTTGGCGCCACGCGCCAGGAATGCTTTCGCGCAACAGCACATTCTTCGGGCCGTCCTGCGCCGCTCGCATTCCCAGACATCCAAAGTCAGGGAGTTCGATTGAAGCTCGCACGCCCTCAAACACACCCCGGCCCACAGCGACCTCTCCATTGAGTGCAAGATCGCCGAGCCAGAGATCTTTAAAGGCCAACAGCAGCAGGGCCGACTCGCGTCGGGAAGGTTCGCGAAGGGTAAGGCGAACGCTCGCGACCGACTCCATACCGTCCACCGGATAAGCCGGCGCCTCGTCGAATAGTGCCGATTCGAGCGCGCCTCCGGTGAAGCGATCAATGGCTACCCTCCCCTGCACCATTAGTTCCACACCCGAGAGCAGGGATTCCTCGACTCGCACCCGGCTGGCACGAAGAGGCGCTTGGGTGCCCGCCGGAATGTCAGGGTTGTATCGGGGACCGAACATGCCATCCACCAACGCGCTCGCTGTGTTGGGGGTAAAGGTGTTCGCGATCCGCAGGCACCGGGCGCGCAGGACACCGGCGAAACTCGACCCGGTGAGCAGCGGCCTGCCTCCCTCAGAGAGGTGCACCATATCCGGATAGCGCGCTTCGGCGCCGCCGCTGCGGTTGAGCAACGAAGTTTTCAGACGCAGTGTCGCTCGTATGTCCAGTAAGCGCCTTCGCGAGCCACAGACAGGCTCTGGGAGGCCGGAGAGTTCGACTGGCTCGCCCTCATTCCACGCTCCAGACAGCCAGGCAGCCAGATGCTCCCTGCTATCGATCCCGAGCCGCCGGATATTCCAGTGTTCGACCCTTCCCAACCCCAGCCCGCGATTGGTGCGAGCACCCAAACGAATCTCGCCGCCCGAAAACCCCTCAAGCACAGCGCGGAACCAAGCGAGCAGGGCGCCGTGATCAGCGTCGTGCGGCGGCTGATTGTAAATCGCCAGCAGAAGGCGGAGCCTGAAAGACGTGCCAGCCGGGAACAGTTCGATGTCATACTTGAAGCGGTCCATTGCCAAGCCGTTCACTGGATCGATGCGTACTCCGTCGCGTACCACCGCCTGTGGCATCGTTTGGTGATCCGGCAAGTGGGCATCGAATACGGTGAGCGCGCTGGCATATTGCGTCGTGTGCCGCCGGTCGGGATCGCCACCGAACAGCGCAGTGAGGACGCCGCTCTCACCGCCTGCTTCGCGCAGTGAACTCCGAGCGGCGCCTGCCAAAGAAGAGCCGGGGATAAATGGCCTTCCATCGCTGCCGCGCAGCAGCACCATATCGGCACGCTCTTCCCAGGCGTCAGGCTCCCCGCCCAGATGCAGAGCACTCTCCGCCTTCCAGATGCCTTCGGCGAAAAAGCGTTCGACTACTCGAATGTCAGCGGGATTCATGCGGATCTCCTTCGTGCCCGAGCGATTCCTGCGAGCAGGCGGAGCAGGTAGTTACGCACCACGGACTCATCGGCTTCGATTACCGACCCGCTCTGCCCGAACAGAACCGACCAGTGCCGCGGTTCTCCTCCAGCCTGCTGGGCGCTAGCCATCTCAGCTTTGACGAATTCCTGGTATTTCTCTTGCCAGTTCTCGCCGCTTGCGTTGTTGAGGATCTGCTCAAGAGTGCCCAGTTGGCCCTTGGCCCGGTGCCGGAGTTCTCTCAGACGTTTGGGAAGTTCATTAAGTCCCGTGACCGCGACGATGCCAGCCAATCGCGACAGCAGGTGATTACTCATCTCCAAATTTTCGCATTCCCGCGCGGCTTCAAGCGCCTTTAATACGGCGCGCTCCTCCACGCGCTTCTTGAACAAGTCAGTCGCCAACTTGCGGATCGCTTGAAAAGTGTCCCCGTTGAATGGGGAAGCAGTGGAGGGTTCCTTCTTTGCGGTAGAGATGCCGGGTATGGCTGCCTGCGGGGTAGCGGCTATTGCTATCCGCCCGAAGCCGTCTTCGGTCCTCATCCCCCAGCTGCGGGCCGAGGCCGAGTTCAGCAGATCTCTGGAAATCAATTGGTCCGTCTTTATCAAGAACACGCTGCCCGGTTCGAGTGCGGGCATCTGCTCGCGCGGCAGCCTCTGGTGAGCCAGGTAGCCGCCCTGAATGCGCACGCGGACGAATTCCTTGATCAACGTGAGTTTCGCGTTTCCGAGCGCCTCCGTCAGCTCTTCAAGTGGCAGGCGCGCTGCCGGGTGGCCTTCCGGGGTCCGTGACAACAGGGGCGACAGCACAGTTAGCTGGAAAGTGTCGCCAGAATCAACATCTTCCTCCATTTGCTCCGCTGTCCACTCATAGGCCTCGCTCTGAAGATCAGCTTGCCGGAAGGTTGTGTCCCAGGTCCATTTGGCGCGGCCGCCGTACTGCGCGCTGGCCGAGCGCCCGAGTCGAACTGGTTCGCTGCCGACCAGAGGCAACAACAGCTCAAGATCTTCTTTCGTCCCGAGGATAGCGCCGCGGAACCGGTTGCCGGGCGCGAGGCTCTCGTAAGTGAACAGAGACCCTGCTTCCTCGACTTTGAGCTTGTAATTACTGGCATCCTCCTCGCCCACCGCGCGGCCCACGCGGGCATCAACGGCACGCGCGTGATGGTAATGGAGATCGCTTTCGACTTCGACGAGTCGCGAACCTGCCATGCTCGCGCCCTGCACCCAGCCGCCAACACGGCGCGTCGGCTCAGGCGCGTGCGCAACACTCAGATCGTAGTAAATGTTTGGCGTCCCCTTACTTTCGCGAATCGAATGGGGAATCGGTAGTGCGCGGCGATTATCGGCCGTCCGGACGAACGCAGCGAGGTATCGTACGGCACCTAGGAAGAGACGTGCAAACGGCGGTCCGTCGCTGTAGCGTGCGATCCATTGCCACGCCAGCATACCCCGAATGGCGGAACCGGGCACGAATCGCTCGCTGAGCACGGTGTTCGCGTCTCCCCCGAAGGCCGGGAACACCGCTCCTTCCGTGAGTTCGAGGGAGAAGCCGAGCACGTATTGGCCCGTGCCTGCAGTGCTGATCGGAGGTTCTTGCTTTTGCGTTTCCTCCCTGGGTGCGAATTCCAGCGTTCCTTGACTCAGCTTCTCGATTGCTTCCCTGGTGAGATTACGGCTCTCGTCCCATAACGAACAGTCCACCTCGCCCGGGCCCCTGTTGCGCGAGGTTCCCATCTGCTTCAATCCGGCAGCGGCTAGGGCTAGTGCAGTTGTGTGCTCGAATGGAGAGGTAATAGTAGCCTGTAAGGTAAGGGTGGGGCGGATCAGGCGGGTGGCGCGCAATGTATCCTTAAGCGGTGCACCCGATTCACGGTCCATGGCCGTCTGGCGCCGGATCTCGCTGTAATGTTCTATCACATCGTCGCGGCGGATCGTGCGGCCAAGGCGCGGGTCGGCATAGACGGTACGAAGCCAACCGCTTAGCCGGCCGAAATCGGTCAAGCGGGCGGTGCCGACATCGATGCTCCCCGGAGACACTGCACCGGTCTCACCGAAGAGTTCATCAACCGGTGGCAGTCCGGGCAGAAGTCCGGCGGGCAGGTCGCGATAGGCATCGCGCAATAGCCCTTTCAACGAGCGCCCGGGCAGATAGGGGAGACCATAGCGGTCGAACGCGACCTCACGATCCACGAAGCCCGGCCGTCCGACGCCAGACCCGGCACAAAGGCCGCTCTTAAGGGCAATCTCAAGCCGCAACATGGGCTCTGCCTCCTTCGTCGCTAAAGAATCGAGAATCCACATGAAAGTCGAGCAACTCCAAAGGATCGAAGTACGAAGTCATTTCATCGGCATCCCACCCACTGGTCTTCATTGCGGCATCGCCCGCATCCGGCAGCTTGCCCTGTTCGGGCAGGTTGGCGAGGAACGCTTGGGTGTCGTCCTTGCCTCGGGCGAGCACTTCGAGCAGGCGTTTCGCGCGGTTGCGGGGCAGATTGCGGAATTCTCTCCATAGCTTTTCGCAATTCGCCCAACCATCCAGCCGATATGGACGCCGCATTAGAGGCCGCCCGTCCGCAGCCTGATAGAACTCGCGTAGTTTTTGAAGCGAGCCAGTAGCGCCTTCGAGCAGGACGTGAAAATCCATCCACGACCCCTCATTACCGTGCTCTTTTCGCTTGCGCTTAGCACTGATACACAATTCCTTGGCCAGTGCATAGCCACGCGCGAAGGGGAACTTTTGCGGCATGATAAGCACCCCCGCGCACGCCGTGAAGTCGCCCGATTGCGCGAACTCTTGCAGATAGAGTGCGGCAAGCACCAAGCCCAGGCGACCATGACAGACAAAGGTCAGATCATCGCCACCGTAGACGATTGGGCGAAGCGGGAAGTATCTGGAACCATCCTTCGATAAGGACGTCTCAATGCCTGCCTCTTCCTCCAATCGCGGCAACACGGCTCTCAGCTTGTGGAGAACTGCCCGGAACGCCAGGCTCGCGGATTCGTTGACGTCGGCCGAGAAATCGACAAGCGCCTTGGAGAATGATTGGTCATCTAACTTTTTCTCATGGACAATTGCGGAGCGCATGCGACCGACGCCATTGCCGTCAGCATGTACGATCGCGATCTGCGAAGCTCCTTCCCGCGTGCCCAGCTCTTCAAGTTCGATTGGAAACGCGAAACCTTCGCAGGCGAAATCGCTTTGCAGGCGAAGGTTGGCTTTAGCAATCGCCGCGCGCTTGCCAGCCGCCTCGCGGCTGAAGCAGTTGCTGAATCTGTCGAACTCACTAGCGGCAAGTCCGGTAGACGGACAGGCGCGCACCACCGGCAATGCTCCAAATTCACAGCCGTGCGGCGGCGAGTTTTCGACCCGTTCCATTTTCCGTTCGGCGGTAGAGAAAGCTCCCTGTAGCGTGCCGTCTACGAGAGCATGCGCGGCAGTGAGGCGAAGCCCGCAGGCCCTCTCCAAATAATCCCGGCTCCAACGCCCGATCGACTCCTTGGCGGCACCCTCGGTTTCAAAAAGGAGGACGGCATTACCACCACCAGCGAACAGAAATGCGCACGCTCCCATCTCCTTCCATTTGTCCCGCCAGTCCTCCATGGCGTGCCACGCCAAGTAAGAAGCGCCGGCGTTCTCCCGCAGGCGGTTGCTGGCGAAGACGTAGCTCTGCACTGAGGAAATGCCGAGCAGCGTCAGACATTTCCCCTTCGCGTTTATGTCCATCGCAGGTCCTCTTTGAAATATTCTTTGAATTTATCCCGCAAGCGGCTTCCCCATGGCATCGTCTTCGTGTGCCACACCCGCACCATGCGAACCGACTCGCCGGTGTCGCCGCGTGCGCCAATGTCTTTGTTCAGGTCCGCTTCAAGGCCCTCATCAGATTCATCCGGTTGCGGATGGTAGTTCGGGCAGAGAAGAATGGCCCGGGCTGTGTCGCCGCCAATCTGGCGCGCACGCAGCCAGACCTCGAAGCCCTTCTGCTTACAGTGGTCGCGGGAGGCTGCGGTAGTGCAAGAGATGGCCAGAAACTGATAGCCGAGCACGGCAGCCACGTCAATGTCGCACTCCTGCGAGGCGCCGGGCGCAATCGCTTTGAACCCGAAAACGGCGGAGCCATTGCACTCGGCCGGTAATGCCGCCTTCAATTCCGCAAGTGCGTAGGCCTCGAGATCCTTTCCACCCGCGACGAACCCCCACCACGGTTGTAGGCCCCTTTGAGTCTCGAACCTGGAGGCCTCGATGCCCGTCGCAGTCCACGCCTCGGGGCAGAACTTCGACTTTAGCATCGCCGTCACACGCTCCCATTCTGGATCATCGAGCATGAGCCAGGGTATGGGATCAGTGGGCCAGTGAGTCCTTCCGGGTGCACGCGAGCCACCCTTATTCTCGAACTTGGCGCGCCAGTTATCCTTCCATCTCTCATATACTGTGAGAAACTCCGACTGCTTGAGAACTACGGTCCACAGCGCCTTAGCGGGCTGTTCGTACGGTGTAGCATCTGTACTCGGGCGCGGCAGGTACATCCCATGTAGCCTAGCGAGAACGTCCGGGCTGAGCGCCCATTCTTTCCGCTCGTCGGATACGTGAGCCAGCGGCGACCGCATTTTCCACCCGACGACCATGTGTTCGTTGGGATCTAGGTACGTCGCCTCGAAATGCGCCCGCTCGGCCTCAGCGCGGCGCGAAAGCGCCTCCATCGTATGGACCGCCATCACCTTGGTNNCTTGGTCCCGCCTGTGTAATGCAGGTGATAGAGGTCGCCCGGAGGGACTCGGCCGATGGCGGCGGAGATGCTTTCAGGATTGCCTGGCAGGATTGGCTGCGCCGTCTCGTCCCACACCAACTCCCGGCCCACCACGCTGTTGAGTTCTATGCGAACAAGACGATATTCGTCGCCGGAATTGGTCGAATACAGCGGAATGATCAGGAGATCGGGGAGCGCATGAAAGTGCTCACATAGCCTGCGAGCCGCTACCAGGACCGGAAGGGGATTCTTGCCGAAGGTCAAGATCAGGCGAATGCGCATCAACAGTTTCTCCGGTTGAGCATCCGAACACAGTCCGGTTTAGCACAAAGCCGTTACCGAAGCAAGCAAGTAGGGGCTGGGAAAAATGGCCGGGCTGCCGCAGGAATGAGCATCGCTAATGTCCGTCGACGTTGACAGCCACGCTGCCAACGATTGGTTGTATAATGGCGTGTCAGGTCTTCCAAATCAGTGGAAGAAAGAAGGGTCTGGCCGGCCATGAAAAGAAGGGTCGATGCGCTGAAGCAGAGGTGGTTTTGGACGCCGTTCAGCCGGTGGCGGGTCCGGTCCCGCGGAAAGGCCGATGGACGATTGCAACCTCCCGTTCCGCCCTGGGACGCGACCGACCAGCCGCCGTTTGTCATGGAGATCAAGCGGGCTGGAGACGGCGACCTCCAGTTGATCACCCTCGGCTGGGATCGTGAAGATCGGGAGTTGAAGGCGCGTTACGGTGAGGCGCACAAGCATTATAAGCATTGTGATCAGGCGCGCGGCGAGGCTGAAAAAGAGTTCGGGGCGACCGTGGCTCGCTACGAGAAAATCCACCAAAAGCCGGCGCCCTCGAGGCCGCACCGCGGAGCTCTTTTCTATTTTGTCATCGCGACTCTGATTTCCGTATTCGAGATCCCGATCAACCTGAGTTTCTTCCGGATGTTCGGGGAATCGGAGGTCCTCACCATTGTGGCCACTGTTGGGTTGGCGTTTGGCCTGATGTTCTGCGCCCACTTCCTTGGGCTCATGCTCAAACAGGGCGAGTTCGCAAGCCACATCCGAAAAATTCTTATTGGCTGCATGGTAGCCGTTCCTCTTGTGCTGATAGGTGGAGTGGCATCCCTGCGCGTTTCCTACCTTCACCAGGTGGACGAAACCGCCCGGAGTATCAGTCCGATTGTGCTCCTGGTAGTCTCCGCGGCGCTCAATCTTCTCATGGTGGTTGTCGCGACCGTGGCCGCCTATGCTTTCCACGAGGAAGGTCGAGCGGAAGTGGACACGACGCGCCGCGTCCTCCGACGGGCCACTCGCGCTAAGGAACGGGCGGAAAAGAGTCTCGCCATCCTGGAAGAACAGAGGCGTAAGGTGTTTGACGCGCACAAGACGCAAGCCCAGCACATCAAGGACGTGGCTGAAGGATTGATCGAAGCTTACCGGACTGCGAACTTGGAGACGAGAACCGATCGGGATCATTCTGATTCCGCGGCCTACCCTGCATCTTATCTGCAGGAGGTCAAGATTCAGATTCCGAAGCCATTGCAGGCGGCAGATCCTCCTCCGCTTGGTCCGCCAGTTTCGGTGGATTCCGGCACTGCGCCCCAGCCTTCAGGCTCATCGGCGCTGGCGGCCTCATCGGAAGGGGGCAAAGGATGAACCGACTGCTAATCATCTTGACATTAACCTGCTGGCCAGCGGCGGCCCAGGACGTTGTCCTGTGTGTGCTCTTCGACTTGTCACAGAGTGCGCAAAATGTGCGCGCCGGCTATCAATCGGACTTCGAAAAACTGGTAGATAGCTTGGCCGGAGGCGAACTCGTCTTGGGCGCGGGGATCACGGCTCATTCATTAGCTACCGGCAGATTTGAAATTGACAAAGAAATTCCTAAATACAACCCGTTTGTTGACAGCAAGCTAACATTCCGGAAGAAACTCCAGAGNNACCCAGATGGCTGTGAAACAGGACGCCCGAAAGCTGCTGGAAAGCCCCTCCACCCCAACCACCGACCTCGTCGGCGCCATGCAATTGGCAGAGAAGGCTTTTCAAAGCCGCGCTGGCGTCGCGGCCAAGGCCCGCCTCTTGATCCTGCTTTCCGACATGGTGGAGGAATCGGCTCGCTACAACTTTCGGCAGGAGAATCTCACACCCGCCCGGATCACGACTCTAGTGGAAGCTGAACGGAAAGTCGGCCATTTGCCAGTTCTGAATGGCGTTCAGGTGTGGGTCTCGGGCGCGGGCGGCACGGCGCCAGAAAAATTCGTCCAGATTCAGGATTTCTGGATTCAGTACTTTCGCGCGGCGGGAGCCGACCTCCGGAAGAGCCGTTATGGTGCTGGGCTGATGGATTTCTCGATTCCTCATTCTTGATGCCCATCAAGGTTCTGACATGGCTTCTTACCGCGCCGAGGTAACGGACAATTCGGATGGCATAGTGACGCTGCGGCTCTCGTTTGGAGAGCCGGCTCAGAATGACCGAATCGTGAAGGACGCCGTCGAAGCCATAGCGTCTTTGAAACTAGGAGGCGGTAAAGGTGTCAAGCTGAATGGCCCGTGTTCAGTTCCCGCCGCCATTGCCATCGGTCACGCGGTGGCACACCTATTCGGCTTCGTCGCATTCTTCGATCCCAAGCTGCGCCATTTTGTGGTCTGTGTTTCCCACGATCCTGGGGTGCGCCCGGGTGATCTCATTCCTTGAGAGAACATGGAACGGATGACTCGAATCGAATCACTGTTGGAGCACTTGAAATGAATTCGACTTCCGAAGCTCCCTGCATCGCCATCGTGGGCCCGGCCAATGCCGGGAAAACGACTCTCTTGCATCAGCTTGACGAAAAGCTGAACTGCCTGGATTCCTTCCTGGTGTTGAAAGGCAATCCCGACGGCACAGGCCGCTATCTGTACCATGCCCCAGAACTGCGCCACGATCCTGAATTCAAGAAGAGCGTCAAAGGGAAATGGGGCGATGCAACCATCGAACGGATTTGCGAATGGATCACCCACGGCCGCCGGAATCTTTCACTGGCGCTGCTGGACTTCGGCGGACGCCACGACGAGCAGACTGCGGAAGGAAACGCCCGCATGCTCGATGTTTGTTCGCACTACCTCGTGGTCTCGCGCGACAACGATACCTCCGGCGCTGCCTTCTGGGACGACGTCTGCCGGAGTCGCGGCTTGAAACGCCTGGGTTGGATGCACTCATTGCCGTGGGACGGCCCGCAACCCGTCGTGTTCGATTCCGAAGAGGGTGTCCAGGCTAGTTTTCGTGTAGACGTCCGGCCCGGCAATCCCATCAATGATGCCGCCGTCGCGCCGCTGGTCGACGCGCTTCTGCGGCTGAGCCGGCCGCCCGACCGGACGGCCTACGTCAATCTCCATCAACTGGGCGACTGGCGCATTGACCAGGTCTCCGGCGTCGGCGGCCAGGCGCCAAAAATCACCGAACTCGCCTCACGCACCGGCGTGGTTGTCCTTGGCGGCAAGGCACCGATCTGGGCGTATCTTGCCGGTTTGCGTTGCACCATGGAAGCCCGCAGCGATGCGCGGATATTTTTTTTTGATCCTAAGCAACCGGAGCGCTTGGTGGAAATCCCTGCCGGTCCCCGCTCTCCGGCTGATGCACCGGCCGCGTTCCCCCCGGACGTACTTCGCCTCTTTTGGAAGGAGGATGGCGCCCGGTCCGTTCTTCAGTTCCAAATAACGACTCCGGATAAATTCCTACCGCCATCGGCAGCGCAAAACCTCGCCGGAGCACCGCCCCCGCTGCTCGCGCCCCACCGTGAAATGGCACTGTACGGAGCCGGTCCCACATGGCTATATGGAACTTACGCTCGTTGGCTGATCGCTGGCGGAGCACAGAATCTAGCCTCTTGGGACGCACGAACGAGAAGTTTCGTCCAGATCTGGGGTTGAGTCACAGGAACCAGTAATCTTCTTTTTTCTGTCAGGCTCCCACCTATTGGGCGCAATTCCCGCCAGCAAGCCCCTCCGCTGACGGCCAGGTCTTCTGCCGCGAGTTCCAGGTTTCAATCGCGCCGTCGCGAATCCCGCCAGCAAGCCTCTAGTCTGCCGAATGTTGTCCAAACACTCAGAGCGACGTTTCAATCGCGCCGTCGCGAATCCCGCCAGCAAGCC
>PKYZ01000058.1 GCA_003132865.1 Bryobacterales bacterium | reverse complement strand
CGCATTTCGATACGCCGCACACGCACGGAACCGGCTGCACTCTCTCGGCCGGCATCACCGCGGAGATGGCGCGTGGCGCCACCATCGACGCGGCCGTGGCGCGCGCCAAGAACTATGTCACGCAGGCCATTCGTTCCAACCCCGGCTTGGGGCACGGCGCCGGACCGTTGAATCNNCCGAGATCCCTCTGCGCTTCGAGCCGGGCGCCGAGGAAGCCGTCGCCAAACCGGTTATGGAACTCCTGCAGGCTTGGCTCGAAGCGCACCGGCCCGCTGAACCCCGCTCCGATTTCGACCATGGCCGGCAGGCGTCCATCGCGGAATTGATCGGCGAGTTGACTGGCGTTAGGGACGTGCCGTCCGAATAGCCTGAGAACTTGGCGCATACCGGCGCACTGCCCAGACGGAGTCCTTTCGAGCGGAGATTGGAAGAGCGGGTTCCTGAAAGGAGTACTCGAGCTCCAATTGGGAAAGCCCGGTTAGCGCCCGGGCCTTCCAATTCGAAGCAGAAAGGAGGGTCAGAACTATGATCCTACTCTTAGTTGACCTGCTGTTCTTCGGAAGCGTCACGGTCATCGTCGTTTGGCGCCGTAGGCGCCGACGGTAATGGCCGAGCGGGATCGGGGGTTCGCGCCCACCGGTCCCGCTACTAGGATACTCCAAAAGGCTTCCATTTGGGAAATCTTTTTTTGGGCGACTCAGCGGCGCGCTCTGGTGTATAAAGGTATCTCTATGCGCGCTTTCCTTATCCTCCTGCTTGCGTTCCTCCCGCTCTCCGCTCAAAAGCGTGTGCCGCCCAAACGCTCCTCCCAAATCCAGGACGGCTTCGGCATCAACTCCGACCTGCCCCGCGATCCGTATCTCCCTTGGGACCGCCGCTGGTGGACCCGCATGTTCGACGCCGGCGTGAGCTGGATCCGCATCGGCCAGTACGAAAACACTTCCGATTACACCAGTTGGGATTGGATCGAGCAGAAGCGCGGCGTGCTGGCCATCCCGCCCGGGCTGGACGATTACGTTGACTCGCTGGTGGACAACGGCGTCAAGGTGCAAGTGCAGTTGATGTACGGCAACCCGATGTACACGTCCCCCGCCGGCAAGCTGCCAGACGCAATCGACCCCGAGCCTAACGGCTTCCACAATCCCGACCGCAGCCTCTATTCCGTCTTCTGGCCCCCCAAGACGCCCGAACAAATTGCGGCGTTCGTGAAGTATGTGCAGTTCGTGGTGGGACACTTCCGCGGCCGCATCCGGTATTACGCGTTGTGGAACGAGCAGGATATCGATTATTGGAATCCGCTGCCCAATCCGGAAGACTACGGGCGCTTGCTGAAAGCTTTCATCCCCGCGGTGCATGGCGCCGATCCGCAGGCCAAGGTCATCTACGGCGGCCAAGCCGATCCCACACGCGAGTTCGCGCGGCGCGCGCTGGATGCCTGCGATTGCGCCAAGGGCATCGACGTATTCGCCTATCACACCTACCCCGGTTACGGGCAGAACTTGAATCCCGAGTCGATGGACTATGGCGCCTACGGCGACGAGTCGCCCGCGAAGTTACGCGAGATGGTGCGCGCTTATCCCGGCATCCGGCGGGACATTCCGTTCTGGGACGACGAGTTCAACTCCATCCCGGCGTGGCCTGGCTCGGACGAATCCGTGCAGTCGAAGTACATCCCGCGCGGCATGCTCTATAACTGGGCACGAGGCGTGCGCACCTTCGTCTGGCTGCTGACCGCCGCCACGGACGGCAACGAGTACGACGATTTCGGCTTCGTTCACGGGCTGCGGCATCTGCCCGACGACTTCACGCCGCGCCCGGTGTTCTACGCGCTCCAAAACACCAACGCATTGTTTGCGGATACGCATTTCGATGCGTCTATCAAGATCGTGCCGGCGGACGTCCCGGCGCTGCACAACAATTCACAGCCGTTCCTGGCGTACGGTTTTCGCAGCCGGACCGGCAAGCCGATCGTGGCCTACTGGCTGGCCGCACACAGCGTTCCGGGCGGCGCTTTCCCGCCCGCCCATGCGGACCTGACCATCGCGAACACCGGCATCCAGCACGCGGTGCTGATCGACGTAGTGTCCGGCGCGATCGAGCCGATCGCCAAGCCGGAGTCGAGCGATGTCTTTCCGAACTTGCCCGTGCGCGACAGCGTGCTGGCCATCGCGGATGAGAACTACTTCGATTGGCCGATGTTACCCGAAGCTCCCAGTTCGCTGACCGCAACGGTGGCGGGCAATTCCGTGCGGCTACGTTGGCAGACACACGGCGGCGATCCGGCAAACGCTATTGTCGAGCGGCGCGTCGGCGACACGGGACAATGGACGCGCATCGCCACGCAACCGTCCGCTAGTCCGGAGTACGCAGACGCCAGCGCCCCGGCGGGCGTGCTGTGCTACCGGGTGCGGGTAGCTAACCCTAACGGCGAATCCGCGTATTCGAATGTCGTGCGTGTGCGGCGGTAAGGGGCTGTTATCTTGTAGAACAGTTAACTGCAAGCTGGCTATACAGTGCGGCGGCGAGCCCCGGGCCCCTGATGCACGTTTCAGTCCCCTTCTCATAGGGGGCCGCGCGCGCGG
>PKYZ01000003.1 GCA_003132865.1 Bryobacterales bacterium | reverse complement strand
CCGTTTTCCTCCTGCTCGCCTGCTGCACCCAGGAGGATCCTTTAGCTGCTGGTGGGAGGTCCATCGACGCCGATCCCAACAAGCCCTTCTCCGAATGGGCGAAGAGGGGAAGGGCGCCCCGAGAACCTCGCGGTCGTCGCCGACATCTCTGAAAAAACCATCATCGACGAGATCGAAAGCGCCGCCCGGAAGACGCCCTTTGTCGTCGTCGATCTGGAAGGCACCGCCTCGATGATGGTCGCGAACCGGATCGCAGACGGCGCAGGGCTGGGTCCTGGGCGAAACACTGGAACCGGCGGTTGCGGCTCTCAAGCGCGAGATCGCAGCGCGTGAGAAGCCCAAGACCGCTCCAGCGCAGACAAAACACCCCGAATAAACCAGCACATCGCCGAAGGGGCGGGCAGGGGGGCGGCCCATAGGCGCTAAGATAAGGGCGTTGTCAAGATGACGGCTGCGCGCGATCCAGCCTTGGGACACATGTTTTGCTTGCAACTTCCCAGAACGCCGTTTGTGGCCCTAGAGCCGGGTCGGCGGTTAGCCGGGCCGAAGCGGCAGGATTGGCTGGGTCCAGCGCCTGTATCTGGCTCTTCTCATCCACGCTCAAAATGATCGCCTTATCCGGAGGGTTCAGATAGAGCCCCACGATGTCACGCACCTTGGGGGCGAATTCTGGAGGAGACTAGATGTATGCCGGAGCAGCTGCAGAACATTCTTGAACCCGGTGGAACTGAGGTGGCGACAGCCGCCGGCGGCGCCCGGAGGTATCGCAAACCGCTCAAATCGTTTCGCTGGAGAGATATACAGTCCATATTTGCCGCAAGTTTCGGGGAGTGGATCAAACACAACGCACCTCGACTGGGAGCAGCTCTGGCCTTTTACACGCTCCTGTCTCTCGCCCCTCTTCTTTTAGTTTTGGTATCCGTGGTCGGCATGGTGCTGGGGCATCAAGCGGCGGAAGCGGCCCTCATCGCGCACGTCCAAGCTCTCGTCGGTACCCAGGGGGGAAGGGCCGCCAAGGCTTTGCTTGAGGGTTCACGAAGCACTACGCATGGCATAATCGCAACAGCTCTTGGTGTACTGACACTATTATTTGGCGCTTCCGGCGTGCTCATCGAACTTCGTGATGCGTTGAACACGATTTGGGAAGTCCCGACTCCAGAACTGAGCGGTCTGAAAATGATCTCCAGCTTTGTGAAGGAGCGACTGTTTTCGTTTGCGCTGGTGCTCGCCATCGGCTTCCTTCTAGTAGTTTCCTTGGCGGTAAGCGCGTGGATTGCAGCGCTCGGCGCATTGTCGGCCTCCATCCTTCCAGCACAGGAAGTGGTCTTGCACGTCCTGAATTTTGTTGTTTCCTTTGTCATCATCACGGGCTTGTTCTCGGCGATATACAGATTCCTGCCCGATGTACGAATCGAATGGCGTGATGTCATACTCGGAGGAGCTGCCACCTCAGTGTTATTTACCATTGGCAAGCTCGCCCTCGGAATTTATTTAGGTAAGGCCAGCTTTGCATCTACATATGGGGCCACTGCCTCGATCGTAGTGCTCATCGTCTGGGTCTACTATTCCGCACAAATCTTCTTCTTGGGCGCCGAATTTACGAAGACTTTCGCAAACTGTTATGGCTCACAACCGAGCCGCCACCCTGATGCTCTGGTGATAGACAGCGCCGGCAACACCAAAACGTCGCCGGCTATACCGAACATCGTCACACTATCACAAGCGGAGGTGGAGCAGCGGCCTGAGGCTTCTAATCAGGCGGTCTCGTCGCCGTCGGACCGCGAACCTCTGATTACCGGCTAGCTGGATCGTCGCGACCATTTCCGCAACAACTCACGAACCGAGCCTCTTGGTTGATCTCTTACATTCTAACCGATAGGAGAACAAAAAGCGAATCCGATTCGCTCGGACCTGCATACTTGTAGCCGGACCACAGGCAGATACGACCCGGATTCTCTCCGGGGCTACAGCTCTCCCGCAAAAGCCCGTGAGAGAAGCGAAGGCAGAAGTGCGTCGATTTCTGTAGTGGTCTCGGCCTGCAGGCGCCTCAGCTTGTCAACCTCCCCCTGAAGGCAATCCAACTCAACGATGATCCGTCGCTGCTCCGCGAGCGGCGGTAGGGGAAGGGGCAGTTCACGGATTGCTCGGAGAGGGATGGTCGGTTGCGCGGACCCTGTCGTTGCAGACCATGCGCTATCGAATACTGTGCGCGATCGGAGCAAGTACCAGCCAAATCGGCTGTCCAGTCGTTTGGGATTTGGCTTGAGAATCGCAATGTGACGCTGAAAGCAAAAGGGCTCATCGGAATCCACAACGGCTGGAACTCCGAGCGTCGCACCAACTGCGCTGTAGAGAATGTCGCCGCGGTGGGGCAAGCGTTGCGGACGTAATGTCTTGAAATATTCAGCACTGACAAACTTGCAATCTCTGAAATGCAAATGTCCAGAAGAAACGTTGCCAACAAAGATGAACCGGACGCCAGTCTCGCCAAAGGGCGGCGTGTTGTGGTCACCATCGGCGATTGTTGTACAGGCCTCTGCCAATCTCGACGTTCCAAACTTCGATGTTAGCCGTTTGTAAACTGCTTCAATGATCGCCCGCGAAAGCGCCTCCGCTTCTTCGGAAGCACTTTTGCGAAGTGCCCGAGCTTCATGAAGCTGCACCGTAAGCGCCTCAATTCGTGCTACAACGCGTTGCTGCTCAGGCAACGGCGGGAGTTGAAGCTCCATCGCCAGGAACTTGGCTTCCTTCAGACGGTTCCTACTCGTCGGAGTACTTCCGCTACTCAGGTCCAAGGCTTCATTCCACGCTTGTGATCGTGAAAAATAGAAAAAGAGGTATTTAGGATCAAGCCGGGAGTCATCAACCTCGAAGCAAGGAAACTCATTTGATACGTGACACCCATGATCACGTTCCGATGCTAAAGCAAATGACCCCTTCCAGGCGAAGAGTCGGTTATACACAAAATCACCGTGCTCGACACGATACAGAAGGCGCGCTTGGATTTCGCTGCCTTGCTTGGTTTCTTTTATGTACAGGCCCCTTGCATACCACCGAGCGCCAAGGATCTTATACTGCCTGGTAGCAGCGACAGGCTCCGGACGACTTATCGGCCTCAGCACTTCTGCAAGCCTAGTCGGGGCGGTAGGCTCGCTCATCTGGCGTGATCCTTCAATAAACCCTTTATCTTTCCGGCTCTGAGCGAGAATCTGACGAAACGGCCACTTTTACGCAACTTTCTTCACCCGCTGAAC
>PKYZ01000249.1 GCA_003132865.1 Bryobacterales bacterium | reverse complement strand
TCGTCGTCGTCGCTCACGCGGTAGTGCATCGCATATTGCAGCTCGGTGGCGTGGCACACCGGGCAGTGGTATTCGTTCTCGGCTTCCTCTTCGGGCTCGTCTTCGTGCAGCTCGCAATCGTGAAATTCGATGGCGTACATTTCCTCTTCGGTCATGGGTTCCAACGGCATCTTTCTGTCTCCATCTCTATTATGCTTGAACAGCGGTAGAAAGGCAAGAACTATTTTGCCTTAGTACCTCGGTACGCTTGTAAAGCGGTGTGCAAGCATGTATCGCGAAAGGGAAGGGAAGGCCTCGATGGACACCGCTGTGCAAGGTGATATACTGCCGGATATGGCACACCGCAAAAACGCCGCCGCCGTGGCCCTTGGCAAGCGCAGGGCGAAGCTAGCGGGGCCTGAGGGGATGTCGGAGCTGGGGAAGAAGTTCGGGGGCCTGGGAGGGCAGGCCAGGGCGCGCAATTTGAGTAAGGCCAGGAGACGCGCGATCGCCAAAAAGGCCGCCGCGGCCAGGTGGGGCAAAAAGGAAGGAAAATCGTGACCGAACAGTGGAAGAAGGACGTGGACGACGCGCTTGCGGTGATGGGCGGACTCCAGGCGCGGCAAGGGCGCGCGCTGCGCGAACACTCCGAGTGGTTGGAGGAACACCAGCGGGCCATGGCGCGCATCCAGGCCAGCATCGAAGCGCAGCAGGCCGCTGGGAGAGCCACGGACGCGCGCATCGAGAAGCTGGTCAGCGCCATTGGCGAGTTCATGCGGCGCAACGGGGGCGAAAAGGAAGGGAAATCGTGACGAACCTGCAGCTTTTCATCGCCATCATCGTGCCGATGCTGTTCAACGGGGCCCTGATCGCCCTGGTGAAACAACAACGTGAACGCGCGCTTTTCGAGCATGGAAACGCGCTTCAGCGGCATGGATGGCCGCTTTGAAATTCTGACCGGGAAAGTGGCCGAATTGACCGACCGCGTCGCGCGGCTCGAAGAACGGCTGGAGAGGCGATGATCAATCCCGAGGAACTTAAGATTTGCAGACGGCGGGCCACGCGGCCAAAGGGCTGCTGTTAGCCTCTGGAAGTGCAAATGGTGCGGGATGTGGCTGCGCCAAGTCGCTACACCGAGGAGCGCGAGGACGAGCCGACCAAGGAAGAGCAGGACCCGCAGGGGAAACTACATCGGGTGACAAGGGAGGCCGCGATGGAGGGTATCTGCCGATAAGGCAGGTTGGGGGAAGAGAACGAATCGGAGTTCGGCGGACGGTTCGGCGACAGTCCCGATTCCGGCGACCGGCCGAGGGGGAAGCGAGCGCGTTGGAAGAGGGGGTGTGGGGGAGAAACCTTTTGAAGGTTTCGCCCCTACTGGCCCAGCTTCACCAAACCCTCGTCCTACCCCCTGTACACGCCGCAGAACCCGTGCCCCAAGAAGAGCGGCTGCGTGCCGAGTCCGGGATTGTCGCCGTCAGACTCCTGGCCCCCCGAGCCGACCCTGCTCCCCGACCCCGCGGCCGTTCATCCCGCCTTTCGCTTTTCGCGCGCGGCAAGCGTTTCGTGTAGTAACGATTTGATGTAGGTCTGGTAAGGAAGCCCCTTTTGCGCCGCCTGCCTCCGGGCCAGCGCCAAGTCCGCTTCCGGCACCCGAAGTGAAATCATTTGTGCGGGCATTTTGGCTTTGGATGCCTCGATCCGCTCCCGCAGCTTTTGCCCGGTAAGCACCTGCGCATCGCCATTCTCCACGGCCGCGGCGAATTCCTTGTCGTGGGACTTCCGGTTCTCGTACCACCACGCGGCCTCTTCCGCTTCGGAAGCGAAGGCCGGTACTGCGCGCTTGCTTTGCTTTTTCATCGTTTTCTCTCTGGAAAGAGCTTCTTGTATGTGGCACTCGCAGGAAACGCGGTCACGGCGCGTACCTTACCGTCACGTAGCGTCCAGATGGCGACCAGCAATCTTCCGGAGTCTGTCATGCCAACCGACCGGTACCGTTCTTCGCCATCCACCACCTCGTACGCCAAATCGAGCGGGGAATTCTGCATGACGGATTCAAACTCCCGCGCCGTCACCTTATGGGCCGCCAGGTGTTTCGTGTTCTCGGCATCCCAATCGAACTCGATTCCGTTGGCCACTTTTGAATTGTAGCGCAACGTATATACGCTGTCAATATCTTCTGCCCGGCTCCCGCGAATCCTTCTGGTGACCTCGGCAATGCATATGCCCCGGGGCGGCTGGAGCTTTTCGCAAGGCGGGCTTCGAAGTCATCGCGGTCCCTGCGGACTTCCGCTCCGGCTGGGGCGAGCCCTACCCGCTGGAGAAATGGCTCTCCAGCGCCGATAACCTGCGCGACTCCGAGGGTGCCTTGCATGAGTGGCTGGGCATCGTCGCATACCGCCTGCGGGGCTGGATGTGAGGGCTGGCTTCGACCGAGCGAAATACGATTAACCGCCACCATCATCGCGCTCGTCAACGGCGACGACACCGAGGATTTCGGCTTCCACTATTGGAGAAGCCAGAACTAGTCCCTTCCTGGGCTACTGACGTCGCCGGAACATAAACAGCGATAAAGAGATCTGTATAGTTGGCAAATGGCTGTATAGCGTACCGATGTCACGAGTGCCTGTCGCGGTCTTTTCTGAAGACTTCGTCTGATCTACTGGAATGCGCCCGGGTAAGAGCCGAAAACCTCGCGGAACCGCTCGATCGGTCCCGTCCTGCGCGACCGCCGTGCATGCTTGCTACCGCACTCGGGGCAGATCGGCTCGATCTGCCGCAGCTCGGGCTTCGCAGGGACGATCTCCGCCTGTGCGATGGGGCCTGCTTGGAAACCACGGCCTGCTTGAGTTCTGGTGCCGCCGGCGCAGGAGTCTCGATGGTAAACTCCTCGTAACTGGTCCACTCCCCGGAAACGGCCGGAAAAGCGCAGAAGAGCCCTGCCTCAAGGCACTACTGCAACTGGCGGCCCGCGCGCGGCGGCATCGGCTTTGCCACCGAACTGGCGGCGCCGGCCGCCGAGAGCGACGTGATTTTCATCGCGGTGGGTACGCCGCCGCTGGAGACAGGCGAAGCCAATCTGTGCTATCTGGAGGCAGCCGCGCGCGGCATCGGGGCGGCTATAGACGATGCCAGGTTCCGCGTGGTGGTGAACAAGTCCACGGTCCCAGTGGGCAGCGGCAACCTGGTGGAGGCGCTGGTCCGGGAGGGTATCCAGGACGCGCACACGGGAGATCCGAAGAGCATCCGCTTCGGCGTGGCCAGCAATCCGGAGTTCCTGCGGGAAGGCAACGCCATCGCCGATTCCCTGTATCCGGACCGCATCGTGCTTGGCGCCGAGGAAGAGCGCACGCTGCAGATGCTGCGCGAATTGTATCGGCCGCTGGTGGCGCAGAGCTTTGAAGCACCCGCCTTCCTGCCACGTCCGGCCGCCGTGGCGCAGGTGCCGGTGGTGACCACGACGCTGACCAGCGCGGAGATGATCAAGTACGCCGCCAATGCATTTCTGGCGGTCAAGATCGGGTTCGCCAACGAGGTAGCCAACATCTGCGAGCGGGTGGGCGCGGAAGCCCCCGAAGTGATGGCGGGCATCGGCCTGGACGCGCGGATTGGGGCGCGCTTCCTCAATCCCGGCTTGGGGTGGGGCGGCAGTTGTTTCGGCAAGGACATCCAATCGCTGCTGCACACCGCGCGCGAGTACGGATACCAGAGCCGCCTGCTGGAAGCGGCCTGGAGGTGAACCGGGCGCAGCGGCAATTGGCGATTCAGAAGCTGCAGGAGAAGCTGTTTATCCTGAAGGGCCGGACCATCGCGCTGCTGGGTCTGGCGTTCAAGCCGGAGACCGACGACCTGCGGGACGCGCCCAGCGTGCAGATTGCCGAGCGGCTGCTGCAAATGGGCGCGCGGGTGAAGGCGTACGACCCGATCGCCATCGCGGCGTGCCGCGCGAACCACCCGGCGCTGCGAATCCAATACTGCGAATCGGCGGAGGATGCGGTTCAGGATGCCGACGCGCTGGTGCTGGTGACGCAATGGAGACAGTTCGCGACCCTTGATTTGCGCAGCCTGGCGAAGCGCATGGCGCGGGCGATCCTGGTGGACGGGCGCAACCTGTTCGATCCGGAAGCCGCGCGGCGGCCGGGGTTCGATTATTGGCATCGGGCGGCCGCAGTGCATGGCGCGGCTTAATGGCGCTGCCGTGTTGAGCCAGGAGCGGACCGATCGAGCACTTCCGCAGTCTTTTCGGATTCTACCCGTCCCGATGTCTCCGGTGCTCCTCACGGTCGTTCCTGAGGACTTCCTCTAGTCTGCTCCGGCCGAAGCGCACGACGGGACCGATCGAGCAGTTCCGGGGAGTTCTCGGGCTTCGCACGCACCGATGGCAGGATTAACTCTCGCGGTTCTTTCTGCATTTCCGGCAGTGGCTGCGTGAGCGCAGAAGACCGTCGGACCGCAGGCGACAGGAGATGTTCATTTGGGGCGACGGAATTGTTGTCTTCCTGGCGCTCTTCTCTTTGTTGATCTGGGTTAACGGGCAGGAAGTAATCACGATTACCTTTTTTGTTTTCTGATTCGGCGAACAAGCGCCCAGTTCAGGACAGCCGCAATGGCACCCGGAGCTGGGTGTTTTGCGTTTATAGTGCTGGCCCCGGAATCGGCACTGTTGGAAACCATGGCTATTCTGGTTGAGGCCATGACTAATCGCATTCATTCATTTGATCGCGTGTCGCTTTTTGAACGGCAGGTCTTTTGGGGCTGGGCCAGTGGAGGCGAAACCTTCACAAGGTTTCTCCCCCACACCCCCTTTTCCCACGCGCCCGTTCCCCGGCGCTGGTCGCCCGAGTCGTCAGTGGGTGGAACGGACGGATTGGAGCGCGTCGTCCGGCCGGCTTCCCCTTGGTGCGCGGAACTTCCCGCCGCGGCTTGATCCTGCCTTCACTCTAATTTGGAGTCAATATGACCCGCGGGGGCCGGAGGTGTAGCTATTGGTCGGCGCGTTCCCGGAGCTCGGTTTCCACAAAAGCGCACAACTCGCGCACTGACGCACGTACTGTATCCCGGTTAGTGGACACGACTGCGTCGTAGTCCTCGTAACGGTAGATCGCACCGAAAGGTGTCAGCACGTCAAGGTTCTCAAACTGCTCTGGCAGCGCATGACCGCCCTGCGCCAAAAGAGCCATTAAGGCGCCGATCTCGTGCGTCTTTCGGAAGCGGACTCCAAGGCGTCCTGGACATGGGTGCCGGTCAAATGCGTGAGTTTTCGACGCCATCCACAATCTGATCCAAGTTGCGCCCCACGGGGCCGCAGGAGTGTCCGATGCCTGGTTCCCGCCACCGCATCAGA
Organism: Bryobacterales bacterium; assembly: GCA_003132865.1. Next base: position 2,029 of record PKYZ01000249.1, on the reverse strand, counting down.
TCGGCGGTCTTGTGGGCGCCAGGATCTCAGCGGTCGGAAAATAGCTGCGATAGCGCGCCGCATCCCGCGTCAGCAGCGCCAGATGCCCGATGGCGGCGTGCGCGCCAATGTAGAAATCCGGCAGCGGCGAGTTCCGCAAACCTCCGCGGCGGCGGTACAGCAGAAAGCACTTCCCGGCCAGGAAGCCAGCCTCCCAGGGAAGGGGTTCGCGCTGATACAAAGTGGGAGGCAGGGCGGCATCCAGCGCTTCGATGGTGGTGTAGCCGATCGATACCTCGGCGTAAATGATCGGGTTGACGATCAGGGTCGTGTGCTCGGCACACTCTGCCAGCGCCCTCCCAGACCAATCGCTCCAATTCGGATCGCTCGTGGCGATGTCCAACAGGACGTTGCTGTCCACCAGCACGCCACGGCAGGCGCTCAGGCGGGCCTGCAAGTTGGGGATAGCCTCTATTACTTGCGTCGCGTTGTAGCGCGGGTCTCGCCCCGCGTAAGCGCCAGGATCTCATCCGTGCTCATGCGGGTATCTGCGGTGCCACGGAGGCTCTCCAGGGTTAGGCGTGCGCGGAGGCTTTCTCCGCGCGGACGCCGCGCCTTGCGAATGCGGGCGTGGTCCCCGGCCAACTCGAACTCGACTTTGGTATGCGGCAACAGGCCCAGCCGGTTCCGAATCTCCTGCGGGATGGTGACTTGCCCCTTGCTGGTGATCTGCATGGTAATACTCCTACCAGTAAGTGTAGTTCCCGAATGCCTTGGTCCGCAACTGAGCGCGGTAAGGCCATTCCGACGCTGCACCGCTCGGACGCAGTCCCGCACTTCTGTTATCCCACCTCCACAGGATGAACAACGTGGGATGCTTGCTGCCAGAATCGACTCTGCAATCGAAGCACGACCTCGTTCAGGTCAATCCCATGTTTGTGCGAAAATCCGTTCTCACTCAGCCGATGGTATGAATCCGGGTTTTCCCGATGATGCCCACAGCACAGGGGGATCGCCGAGAAGTCCGTGGTTTTTTGTCCTAGTCCGCTACTGCCCAACGCGTTCGTGTGGGCCGCTTCGATAACGGTCACCCCGCCGCTCATTCTCGCGCAGACCACGCATCCAAGCGTCCGAATCCAAGCCAGATACTCAGGGCTTCTGTCCGGACCCCGGCGCGGCTGAAGTCGCATCTTGCGGACCGGAACGATTCGTTGCGGAGGCAGACCGCGCGGCAACGGCACACTCCGGCGTAATGGCACACGTCTCCTAAGCACAATCACCTCGGTTTTTCAGTGGGAGGACAAGCGCCCGGCCCGGGACGCCGCAATGGCATCCGGAGCCGGGCGTTTTGCGTCTACAGGGTGACGACGCGGTTCAAGCCGACCGGACCCGGCCGCCGAACTCCGCTTCGCAGTGCTTCCAGAAGCTACAGTGTTTCTGGCTGCACAGCATGGACTGCCGGTTCGGACAGTACATCCCGGTTCCCATGGCCTTCTGCGCCATCGGATACAGGACCTGGGTGGCCCGGATATCAGGCTCTTCCACGGTGTAGGCCTGCTGTACGATCTGGACAGTCTGGGTCTTCACCAGGCTGTCGATGCGTACTTCACCGTTCGCGCCGGGAGTGATTTGCCGGTAGGTGGCGAGTTGAAAGGCGTAGTCGGGCGCGACATACGAAGGCCTGCGGGAGGCCGTCTTGAAATCGATCAGCCGCCCCTCCACGTCCAGCACGTCCACCCGTCCCCGGACCGCGACACCGGAGATCTCACCCTGCACATCGAGCTCGACCGCGGCGGGTTCCACTTTGGGCGCCACCTCGTCCATGTACTTGGCGACCAACTTTTCTCCCAGTCGGCGCAGGTCTCAGACTCTCGCCGGAGGTGAACTCGGTCTGGGGAACCTGTTCCATCCAGGCCTCCCGGAAGACCATGAGGACTCCGGTGGTTTCCAGGTCTTCCTGGGTTTCGAGTTTCTCCCGGAAATTGACTTCGAGGGCCTGGTGCACAGCCAAGCCCAAAGCGAGCGAGATGTTCTTCCGCTCGGGGAGTTG